>NZ_JBHIRR010000002.1:267345-270961 GCF_042197325.1 Bartonella sp. AA16NXGY
GTGAATAGTCATCTCACGAATGTGGTCAATAATTTTACACAAAAAATCAATGATATTACACAAGAAGTCAAAGGGGACGCCTTGTTGTGGAACGGTGATGAGCAGGCATTTGTAGCACAGCATGGAGCAGACAAAGAAAATAGCAAAATTAAGTTTCTTGCCAATGGAGATATTTCTGCTAATTCAACCGATGCTATAAATGGTTCGCAACTTTATTTGATGAGTAATCAGCTTGCTGCATATTTTGGTGGTGGCGCTGGCTATAATAATGGAGAATGGACTGCTCCTACTTTCAAGATAGCACAATTCAAAGCTGACGGGAGCTCTGGTGAAAAGAAGGATTATCATAACGTTGCCAGTGCTTTTGACGGCGTAAGTGAGAGTATGTCTAAGATAAACGACCGTATTCAAAGTGTTGAAAACAATGTCTCGTCCAATGGTTTAAATTGGAATGAGCAGAAAAAAGCTTATGACGCTAGCCATGATGGTCAACCAAGTAAGATTATCAATGTAGCAGATGGTAAAATTGCAGAAGGTTCAAAAGATGCAGTCAATGGTGGACAGCTTTGGGAAACAAACGAACGTATCACTGGCGTTGAAAAAGATATTAAGCATATTGAAAACAGAGTCGACAATATTTCCACTACGGTTACGAATATTGGTGAAACGGTTTTCAATATTGAAGACAGAGTTGATAATATTGAGAACACGGTTAATAATCTTTCTGATGGTGCAGTTAACTATGATAAAGATGCTGATGGTAAAAAAACCAATAAGATCACTCTAAAAGGTGGCAACGAAAGTGAACCTGTTATGATTGATAATGTTGCCAATGGTCGCATTGAACAAGGTTCGAAAGAAGCTGTGAATGGTGGTCAACTACATGATTACACTCAGCAACAGATGAAAATTGTTCTCGATGATGCAAAAAAATATACGGATAGTCGGGTGGATAATATTGTTATTAATGCCATTGATGATGCTGTTGATCGGTCTGACCGATATACAGATATGAAGTTTAATATTTTAAGTTATGATATTAAGAGCGTACGGAAAGAGGCAAGGCAAGCAGCCGCCGTTGGTCTAGCAGTATCCAACCTACGTTACTTTGACGAGCCGGGATCTTTGAGTGTCTCATTTGGTAGCGGCGCATGGCGTGGACAATCCGCATTTGCTCTTGGTGCTGGTTATACATCTGAAAACGGAAAAATCCGCTCTAATCTCTCTGCCACGAGTGCTGGTGGTCATTGGGGCATAGGTGGTGCAATTACTCTGAAAATAAAATAATACGAACAACGAAAATAGAACAAAACATCCACCCTTATTTATTGAAATAAGGGTGGATATTTTTTTTTACAGACGCACAGTATTTATCTAGAGATAAGCATAATATTTGATGAGGCTATAAACTGTGAGGTTTTATAGAAGATTTTCTATATTTTGTTGAAAAAAGATCACAGTAGAATCCATATTGCTAAAAAGCTATATTTTTATGTTGCTATTTTCATGAACAGCCTATAGCTGTATGAAAATGTATATTAGTAAGACTCATTTTGATAAAATAATTCAAAGGGGGGATAAGTAGTGCGTAAAGATAAAAGGTACATCACAGGGCCACGCATATATCATTATATGATATATTAAAAAGAAAAAATCCAACTAAAAAGCCAGTCATCCAAAGAAGAATATATTCCGGACATATTACAATTTCTTTTTACTTTACTTATTATTAATAAAACCATGCTTTCTAATAAAATAAAGTCTATATTTAGGAAAATACATACTAAAACCTAATACAAAGAATTTTATAGTAATCACTACCAAGTAAAAAGTAATATCAAATATACAAGGCCTCTTTTTTAGTTAGGAAAAAACAGCACACTAAAACCCTTAGACTCTAAATGTGTTATCTTTATGTCCACAAAACATAATCAAAAAGACAAGCATTTAGATCTCAATACAGAGAGCACAAACAAAACAAGACTAAAGACTCAAAATGTTCACACTCTAAGCAATGATCCTCTACTCTAAATTCCAAAGGGATCAATAATGCTAAAATGTGTCTTTTTTATGTTTTGGAGGTGTTTCTAAGTTTTTTCATTGGAGAGTTTGTTATGAAAAAATTATATGCCCCACAAGCAGCGAGTGAATTAAAACGTTCTCGTTTTTCTTTTGTTAAAGTTCTTTCGTTGGCTACAGCGGCTACATTCTTATCGAATGTTACGCCTGTTTTTTCAGCAAATCCTGATTTTAGAAACACGTTTCTTGAGGGTGTAAAAAGTGCCGGTGTGTCTTATCCACAAAGCCTTCTCTCTGTTGCTGGTTTGAATGCTTCTGAAGATTACGCAAATTTTTTAACCAAAACCCTTTCTGGTAAGAGCGATAAGAGTTCTATCGTAAATGTTCTTGCGGACGATAGCAAAAATTTATTGGTCAGAACCCTAGGTACAGACGAGCAATATAAAAAGTCTCTCATTAGTCCACGGTCGCTTGTTCGTGATAGCTCTACAGCCCAACAGTTTGCAGGGAATAATGAGAATGCAATCCCTGTTAATGTTTCTGACCTTTTGCGGGGCGGAACTGCAGGAATGCAACGTTCTCAAAATAACAATATTATTTTGGGTAGTGGGATTAATTATACAAACAGCAAGTGGGGTGTTTTTATTGGTGACGATGTGGTTGGTAGTGTTGATGGGAGAGGTGTATACGGTTCTGTTGCTATCGGGTACAGAGCAAAAGCTGGTAATGGTTGGAGTACTGTTATTGGTTATATGGCAGAGTCACCTAAGGCCGTGTATGGTACTGTTGTTTTGGGGCGGGGGGCAAAAACGGAAGGTGTTTATAGCATTGCAATCGGTGGTGTTGGAGCTAGTCCTGGATCTAAAGAACAGGATATTGATGAAAAAAATAGAGTACTTGCAACTGGTGATTATGCAATGGCTCTTGGTTATGGCGCGAAGAATTATGCAGAAAAGGGGATTGTTCTTGGTTACAATGCATCTGTAACAAAGGAGGCGCTGTATAGTATTGCTATGGGTAATCAGGCAAGTGGAATAGGTGAATCTAGTATTGCTATAGGTTCCATGTCTTACGCTTTTGCTCCAAGCAGTATCGCAATAGGTGCCAGTTCTATAGTTTCTGTACAAGGTGGTGTTGCTATAGGAAGTAATGTTATCGCTGATAGGGCTCTAGGTCTTCCAGGATATGCTTCTTCGCTGCAGGGGGCGACAAAAAGCACTGAAGCGCAATGGAAAAGTACGCAGGGTGCCGTTAGTGTTGGTAGCAAAAGTACGGGCGTGACGCGGCAGATTATAGGTGTAGCAGCTGGTAGTGACCCTACTGATGCAGTAAATGTTGTACAGTTAAAAGACTTAGAAAGTGTCGTGAGAAATGGCGGTTGGAAACTATCTGTTGGGGGTAAGGATGGTAAGAGCGTTATCATGGACAGCGCGGTAGATTTTTCCGCTGGAAGTACAAATCTTACGATTACAAAAGGCAAAGATGACAATAATATAAAATTTGATCTAGCTAAGGAAATCGCAGTCAATAAAGTAACTGCAGGAAGCAGTACCTTAGACGCAACGGGCTTAGTGATTACAGGTGGACCGAAAATAAT
>NZ_JBHIRR010000003.1:0-198578 GCF_042197325.1 Bartonella sp. AA16NXGY
GCAGAAGCACGCTATGATGTACCACTCCTTGTGATGGATGACCGCTTAACGGCTTTTGTCATTAAAACCGATGATGCTGATCATTCTGTCTCACTAGCAAAGCTTGGGGATTTTGATGCAGAACACCAAAGATTTGTCTCGAGTCACCCTTATGTAACGGGACCACGCTTTTCTTCTGTCAATGCTAGGAGCTGGACCGCTCATCAAGATGAAGCCTTAGCCTTTCGGGTGCTCGCTGCCCGCTATAGGCAAACAGAAAAGATTGTCGATTTAGGCACCTTTGACCTTGTAGACTGCTCTGATTTGCAAATACGCGCAGCCATTGAATTGCCTTCAAGTGAGTGTTCTGTCATCTTTGAAATTGAACGAAACAATGGCACGGTTTATCAACTTCTTCCCTTTCAATTGCTAAGCCTTACTGAATATATCAGTGAAAAGGTCAAGCTTCGCGCTATTCTTAAAGGCACCGAAAAGCTCTCACCCGTCTTGTTTGCGCCTGTTCAATTGATTGCGGGAAAGATCCATAAGGAAGCGACCTATGTCACGCGTGCTTTTACCTTTGGGGAAAAGGCAAGGTTGACCAGCTATATCAAAACCTTTTTACCGGGTGGTGCAACCTTTTCACTGGAGATGCAACTAGATGATGGTGGTTTCACCCCTTTGAAACTTGACGAAACAGAACAACTCGCTGAACCACTTTGGACAGAACGAAAATTTACCAGTAGTGATAAAGGCGCCAAACAAGCGCGCTTGAAACTCACGCTTACCGGTGGACCAGCAGCGCGGTCCATGGTGAGTGATTTTGGCGCCGGCATATTATGAGGGGAAAATGAGAGATGACAAAAACCAAAAAACTCGACATGGAATTGCCTAAAGAGGGGCGTTTTATCAGTTCTGAATTCCCAATCTTGCGGGAAAACTTGACCAAAATTGATCAAGCTCTTTTGGCTGTTGAGGAAAAGGTAGACGAAAAGGCACCTTTACACCACACGCATACGATCAACGAAATCGCAGATCTAGAAAGCGCTCTCAATGGCAAAATGGCAGCGGATAAAACCTTCACTTTTGCCGATTTAAGCGATATCGAAGGCGCAAAAGATGCCGCAAATAATTATGTTCTCTATAAATCAAGCAATAATAACTTCACCTTTGGCAGTGCTGTCTCACTATTAGGCGCGCATCAACATAAAACCGAAGATATCGTGGGGCTTGATGATTTTAGAGCCAAGATCAATGAAGATCTCACAAGCTATGGTCGCTTAGCCAGCCCAAATGAATGGCAAAGTTATAATAAATTTACCAGTAAAGTCACCATGGGTGACGACTTGGAGATCTTGGGTAATTCGTCGTTTAATCTCACCCATAATGGTGAAATAGTTACCAGTTTAAGCACAAGTGGAAGTACGCTTAAAGGACCTTTGAGGGTTGATGGTGATGTTGTTTATACGAAGGCGCAAGTGGATGCAGCCATCTTGGCACAGATAAAGAGTCTTAAAAAAGATTTGACCAATAAAATCACGAATTGGCCGGCTCTTGCTGATGCTGAATTGCTCTATACACAGGATGGGAAAATTCAATGGCCCGATTGGGTAACGGATAACACAAAAGTCGAAATCCAAGCATGGGGTGGCGGCGGCAGTGGTGGGGGTGGTTATTCTTATTACTTAGGAGGCGGTGGCGGCGGTGGCGGTTGTACGGTATGGTATGGTTATAAAGCGAGTTTAAAGGGTCATGAGAATATCACAATTGGTAAAGGAGGAGATTCTGTTTCTGGATGGAATGTAAAAGGTAGGTTTGGAGGAACAACAACCGTTGGCAAAAATTTTATTACGGCGACAGGAGGACATGGTGGTGGGGGTACTTACTCTTCTAGCACTCACACGGGATTTGGTAAAGATAATACTTCCTTCTATTCAGGCGATGGCGGTGCTGGAGGAACAGGTGGAAACTTTGGTTTAGCAACGGATGAACATCCAGGAATTGCCAAAGGCGGAAATGGTTATGCTGGAACGAATGGAATTACGAGTAAAACAAGCGGTAATGGAGGCGATGCTGGAGGTGATACATCACGTGGTGGCTCTGGAGGAGTCGGCAAAGGTTCCTATAGTTCGGGAAAAGCAGGGCGTGGTTTTGGGGGCGGAGGTGCTGGTGCTCATGCCGATTCTTCTTCAAGTGGCGCTGGAGCTGATGGCGCTGTCCTTATAAGATTGTGGAAAGAATGAATGGTTTATGCAGGTATAAAAAACAATGATAGTTTCTAAACGGACACTTATTGTCTGATGGCTTATAAACTGTATAGTTTCTTCTTATAAAGTCCCCTTTAAAGCCCTTTTTTACTGACAGTGTCAGGCTTATGAGAGAGTGTAGATGATTGTTATGGTCTCTTCATTAATTTGGAGAGCAAAATGACAATAGAATTTAAACTTCGTATTCACTTTATTAAGAATGGCAAGGGATCTAAGTTTTTAGCAATATTTGATCAGACAGCCGTCGGTATGGTCGTAAAATCCTTGATGTTAACGTGCAAATTTATCCCCTCCATGCACTTATTCTTCTCTTTACGCATGAGGTGGAGAAAAGAAAAACAAGTCTAGACGATAAGGGTTTCTAATGGGATGTTACTATTTTTTGCATTTTAGCACTTATAATGTAAGCTATTTGTTGACATTAACAGTATTTTACGCTATATAAAAGAATGATTAAAACGTTTAAAAGCAAAACATTGGCAGAATTATTCAAAACGGGAAATTCATCCAAGATTGATAAGAAACTTGTAAAACGTATCATGGTTCGTCTTGATCGTTTAGATATTTCTGAAAGACCAGAAGATATGAATCTTCCAGGATTCAACTTTCATTCTTTGATTGGATATTCACCCACTCGTTACACTGTCCACGTTAACGGACCATGGTGTATTACCTTTGAATTTGACTCATGTAATGCTTACCGTGTTGATCTTGAACAATATCACTAAGGATACAGTTATGAATGACATTCCTGCACAAAGAGATAAAAACCGTTGTCCTACTCATCCAGGAGAAGTTTTAGCAGAAATTATTCCTGAAACAGGCAAAACAAAATCAGAAATTGCGCAGATGCTTGGTATATCACGCCAACATCTCTACGATATTCTGAACGCAAAAAAACCTGTTTCTCCTTCTATTTCCGCTTGTCTTGGCAAAATGTTTGGTGATGGAGCTGCTATATGGTTACGTATGCAAGCTAATTATGACGCTTGGCATGCTGAACGTGAAACAAATGTTAGCAAAGTTCCAACACTTCACGCTGTTTGATCTCTTCCTCACTCTCAAGGGATAATGTTTTATGGAATACTGGATAAATAATAATATTGAACAACATCCCCTGCTTTAAACATGTTCATCACTATTCAAAATGTCATCTAAACCACGATCTAAATCATCTAATATATTTTGAGGTGCATCTGCATAAACAAAAGATTGTGCACCAGAACGCGCTTTTATTAATTCATGATATAAATCAACAGGAAGCATAATGATTTTTTCACGCCCTCGCTTTGTCAAAGCTACAGGTGTAGACATAGCCTCGTCTAAAATATCGCCTGCCCCGCGGTTTACATCTGTAAAACTATATTTTTTCATATGCACATCCTATCTTTAATGTATAATACGTATTATACGTACAATATGTATTATGTAAAGATATTTTACGGTATTAACCACCTCCCCGCCTAAAAGACGAGGAGATAAATCATGTTTTTAAATTAAGCAGCTTTCTTAACAGAATTTTTCAAACTCGGCTCGTAAGCTTTCAACAAAGGCTCCATAATAGAAGGAGGTTTTAAAGATCCAAAATTTGTAATCATTGCCAGAACTCTGAGTGCATTTGGTGATTCATCTTGAAGTTTTAAAATCAAAGCTTTTTCTATTGCATCCATGGTTTCAATCAGAGCATTAAAAGCCTTATCTTCGACATCATCACGATCAGAAAATTGAAACAAAGCCATCCATAAATCACATAAAAAGTCGATACTGGTGTTCATTGTACACCTCCATGGATTTGTTCTCTCAAACAAGCTAATCCTCTGGATGTGATTTTTGTTGAAGGCAGCACCTTTTCTGTTCCGTCCGGTCTTTGAATGGTAATAGCGGGACAATCCATGAATCCTTTCTTTATTTTGTCCTGATAAGGTAACAGAGGCGCCCCTGGAGCCCGTCGATATACCCAGTCATGTTTACGCAAATAATCGGTTAAGTCCTTTGGTCGCACCTCTAACATCTTTGCTGCTTCAATAAGACCGAACAAACCATCAGAGCGTTTTAAACCTTCCAAAGCTTTTGCTTTTGGTGCTAATTCAGCGATAACATGATCTTTCTGTTCGATTTGGCTTTGTAAGTGATTCAAAACACCAAGCAATGCTTCCGGTTTGGAGTAGTCGACTTGCGGTGTTGCTACTTGTTTCAAAAGCCGTTCACATTTGATAAAGTATTGACGTGCTTCATGTCCTTTGTCATTACGCTCTATCATCGAAAGATGTTTAGCCATGTCTAATGTAATGTGGTATTCTTTTACCTTTCCACCGTTTTCTAAATTTTTAGAAAGCGTTATAAAGTTTATATTTTCCAGAAATTTACATTCTTTAATGCGATTTTTAATCCAGTCTGCAAACTTTGATGTAATTTCCAAAAATGCGTGCAACTCACGCGCATTAACAGTTTGAACAGTTTCCTGATCAATAACCTGTTCTGATATTTCTATAAGTGTGTTCATAATGAACTCCTTGGTAATAGACGTTTTTCATTGACACTTTTAACAAAGTGCCGGGCGCTGAAAAACACGGTACCAAGTCCGTCGTTACGCTTTTCTCGTAAAGAGTATTGTATAGCGTAACCACACCCGACAATATCATTATATGCGTGTAACATACAATGAGTCAAAGCCTTTAATGTGCGGAAAATAAACTATCTCGGTAGCTTGTCCGCTTGGTATTTAAGGTGTTTTTCAAGCACCTGATTCGAAAATACACATTGTAGAAATAATGTCAAGCAACTTTCGATAATTTTTTATCATAATGCCAGTCTAACAAATACAGCAATCATCCCCTTATTTTTTCCCATTCATTTCATTAGCCAATATTTTAAAGGAGCATAAAGTATGGCAACAGGTTTTCTACACGGTGTTGAAGTTGTCGAGGTTGACGACGGCACCCGCCCCCTTCGCGCGGTTCAGTCTGCCGTTATCGGGATTGTTGGCACAGCACCCGATGCCGATGAACAAGCCTTCCCTCTCAACACACCCGTTTTGGTAGCAGGCTCTCTTTCACAAGCCGCAAAACTCGATAAAACGGGTAAGCGTCAAGGCACCCTACCCAATGCCCTTGATCTTATTTTTAAACAAGTAGGCGCCATTGTCGTTGTCGTACGCGTGCACGAGGGTGACAATGAAAATGCAACACTCACCAATATTCTAGGTGGTGTAAACGCAAATGGTGCTTATGAAGGTGTCCATGCTTTCATTGGAGCACAATCCATTGTAGGACAAACACCACGCATTCTGATTGCTCCAGGCTTTACACATCAGCGCCCTTCCAGTGTGAATATTGAAGAGAATGGAACTGATGCGACTGCCAACCCCGTCGCAGCAGAACTCATTGGCATTGCAGAGCGTCTGCGTGCTATTGTGGTGCTTGATGCACCCAACACAACAGATGAAGCCGCTCTTAGCACAGCAAAGGATTTTGATTCAAAACGCGCCATTCTTATTGATCCGTTTGTAAAGGTGAATCGTGATGGAAAAATCATAGAACAGCCAGCAAGTACAGCGGTTGCAGGTGTCATTGCTAAAACTGATTTTACACACGGTTTTTGGCATTCTCCTTCCAATAAAGTGATCAATGGCATTGTTGGTATTGCACGCCCCATTGATTTTTCCATTGGTGATCGATCAAGCCGCGCTAACCTTCTTAACGAACAAAACATCACAACAATTATCCGCGAAAATGGTTATCGTCTTTGGGGTAATCGCACCCTTTCAAGTGATACAAAGTTTGCTTTCTTATCCGTAGTACGCACCGCAGATATGATCAATGATGCCATTTTGCGCGGACATCTATGGGCTGTCGACCGCAATATCAAAAAAACCTACATGCATGACGTAAGCGAAAGCGTTAATGCCTATTTGCGTGATTTGAAAGCACAAGGCGCCATTCTTGGTGGGCGCTGTACGCCTGATCTAGAGCTTAATACAGCAAGCGCTATTGAAAGCGGTAGAGTCTATTTCAATGTCGAATTCACCCCCACAACACCCGCAGAACATATCACGTTCCGTTCACGCATTGTGAATGATTACTTAGAGGAGATCTTTTAATGACCGTACCTGTTTTACCAAGAGTTTTGAAATATTTTAACATTTTTGTCGACGGCATTCCCTATCAGGCAAAATGTGAAAGTGTCACCCTACCGAATTTGAGTTTGGTTGTTGAAAGTTATCGCGGCGGTGGCATGGATAGCTCCATTGAAGTTGACCTTGGTCTTGAAACCCTCACGCTTAGCATGACCATTTCTGATTGCTCTCCAGAGTTGATGGCACTGTTAGGGCGCACCGATGTCAACATTTCATTACGAAGTTCAATGCAAGCGCAAGGCACACCAGCAGAAGGTGTTGTCATTACCATGAGAGGATTATGCAAAGGCTTTGAAATGGCAGAATGGCAACCGGGCAGCAAAGCAACATCCACAACTACCTTCACATTGCAGTATTTCAAATATGTCCAGAAGGACGTTGAAATCGTTGAGATAGATGTCCTCAACTTGGTGAGAAAATTCAATGGCGTCAATCAACTCGCAGACCATAGAGACAACATAGGATTATAAAAATGACAGTCCAAACAAGCATTACACATAAATTATTGATACCTGTTACTTTTGAAGGAAAAGAGCACACCGAAATTACTTTACAGCGCCCCAAAACAAAAGATGTGCAAGCAATCGACAAAAAAGAAGGCATAGAGCAAACAATCGCTATGATCGCACGTCTTTCTGGATGGGCACATGAAGCGGTTGGAGAACTCGATATTAATGACTTGTCGAGCATTGGAGAGATTTTGGAGTCTTTTATCAAGCGGCGGGATACCTCGACTGGGAAACCGCCGCTAAACTCATAGCCGATATTACCATTGTGTTCCATTGGTCCCTTTCAAAGATGATGGAAATGGAACCGCAAGAACTCATATTCTGGCGAAATCAAGCAGCAGAAAGGTATAAGATAAAATGAGTGAAAAAGTTGCTGATGCAAAGGTAAAATTGTCTCTTGAAGACAAACTCACCGCACCTCTCAAACATCTTCAAAAAAAATTCGATACATTGTCAAAAACACTCTCACATAGTTTGGGTATTCCGCGCTTTTCTGCTGCTGTCAAAAACATGACAAAAAGCCTTCATGGCGTTCAAAGTGCTCTTAGCACAGCGGCAAGTCGTGCTTCAGTCTTTACTGGTGTCTTGGGGCTTGCTGGTGGTGGTCTTGTGGCAAGTGTAACCGCCCTCACCATGAAAACCATGCATCTGGGAGATAGTCTTTATCACGCATCACACCATTTAAATATGAGTGTTGCATCACTTCAATTATGGGGTGATGCAGCCGATAATTCAGGCACTTCTGCCGAACTTTTTCAACAATCCTTAGCGGTTTTAAATAGGCGTTCAGCACAAGCATATGCCGGACAAAAAAGAGGCATGATGGGCTTTGAAGCACTTGGCATTTCTGTCAAAAACACTTCTGGAAAACTCAAATCCACTTCTGTCTTGTTAGAAGAAATTACCGACAAGATGAGTAAGATGAAAAGCCAAGCACAAAGACAGCATATTGCCGCTCTGCTGTTTGGGGGCGATGGTAAAGAAATGGCGACCATGCTTGCACAAGGCATGGCACCCATTAAAGAGCTGTTTGCAAAGGCGAGAAAAGGAAAGTGGCTGATAGGTGCCGATGTTGCACGCTATGCCGCAGATTTAAGTGACAAGCTTGGTGCCTTTAAGAAAAAAATAGGCGGTATCGCGAGCTTTATTGGCGCGCGTTTCATGCCCGTGATTAATGATATGATTGACGGTTTTTCAAAGTTGATTGATGAAAACCGCGACCTCATTCAAACAACTGTTGCGAGCTGGGCAAAAACCTTAAAAAAAGTCCTTAATGATTTGCTTAATCCTACCTCTGATTTAAGAAAAGGCATCAGTGATCTCACAGAGAGGATTAAAGGCTGGTTCCAATGGCTAGAACCTCTGATTGGTGAAATAACCCTTTTCAAGGTGGGGCTTGTAGCTCTTGGTTCATTCATTTTTGGTCCACTCATTGCCGCATTAGCCGCAGCGGGAGCAGCGTTTGTCACACTTGGCTATACTATAATGACGACACCTATCGGTTGGTTAATGGGTGGCATTGCAGCGCTCTTTGTCCTCTATCAATATTGGGACAAACTCAATGGTTGGGTAGCAGCATCTTTAGCCGCGGTTGGGGCAGTTCTTATAGCTTCACTCATTCCAGCAATAACTGCCGTTAGTTCTGCTTTTATATCGCTTGGTATCGCAATCATGACCACTCCTATCGGCTGGATAATTGGCGGTATTGCAGCCCTTGTTGGAGCTGGATATTTGCTCTACAAAAATTGGGGTACGGTAGTAAGCTTCATAAGCAACTTGTGGAATTCTTTTTACAGCTTATGTAGTAACGTTTTCAATAACCTCTTGACGTTCTTTAAAAACTTTTCACCACTGACTTGGATTTCGAAAAAAATCAATGAACTCATTGAATGGCTGTTTGGTGTCGATTTAATGGAAATAGGCTCCAATCTTATTAATGGGTTTTGGGAGGGCATCAAAAGCAAATGGGATGATCTGTATAACGGTTTTGGCAATATGATGAAGAAATTAACCAGTTGGATGCCTAATTGGGTGAAAGAAAAGTTAGGGTTTAATGTTTCAATAGACAAGACTTCAACGCAGACCATTAAAACCTTTACCGAAGAAACCAATACACAGGCAAAAAGAATGCTGGATACAGCAGTGGTTACAAATACCCCACCTGAAAAACGCAAGAGTGGTTTTAATACAAGTGTCGTTGAAACAGGACAAATGCAGGCAACAAATAAAGTAGGTGCTTTTAAAGCTCCAAAGCCAATTACGGTTCATAAGCCCGTTGAAGTAGACGCCCGTGTAACCATTACAAATCTCAATATTTCAGTACCAAATGGTCTCAAGGACGAAATCAGAGACGCTGTCAATCAAGCACTTGAACGCTATGCAAAACAGCAACGTTTAGCCATAGCCTCTAGCCTTTCGGATTAAATACCATGATGTTAGCTTTGGGTGGTTTTATTTTTTCGATTGAAACAGCAACTTATCAAACACTTGATATGTCTTATGGGGTTCCATGGGTAGAGCAAGGGCGATTGGGGCGAAAGACTGCTCTTCAATTGCCTGCTGTTGCAAATGCGGAATTTTCTTTAACTGGTGTGATTTATCCAGATTTCAAAGGTGGTCACAGACAGCTCGAATATTTACGGCAAATGGCACATGAAGGACCTCACATTCTTGTGACCGGTCAAGGCAAAATCTTAGGTAAGTTTGTCATTCTTTCCGTAGAGGAAAAGCAAAGTGTTTTTCATCATAACGGCACCCCAAAAAAACAAGAATTTACAATAAAATTGAGAGAATATGGTGAAGACCTATGAGTGATCTTTACGTAACAAAAGAAGGCGATATGGTTGATGCCATTTGCTGGAGATACTATGCAAAGGGTCAACAAGCCCTTGCTGTTGAACGCGTTTATGCAGCAAATTTTGGTCTTGCAGACTATGGACCCATTTTAAAAGCAGGAATCACAATCGTTTTGCCGTCCCTCCCCTATCCGAAAGCCACACCAGTGATCAGAATTTGGGGCAGTCAATCATGAAACCTTTTTGCACGGTTCTGGCAAATGGAGAAGACATCACCAAAACTCTTATGGATTATGTTTTGTCGATTGAAATTACCGATGAAGCAGAAAACAAAAGTGATCGTATCACTATAGAGCTTGATGACCGTGCGCGTGACAGTGATAACGGCTTTCTTGATATTCCTCTTATCGGAACAATCATTTCTGTCACACTTGGCTATGAAGGCGGAAAAAACCGCGATATGGGAGCCTATCTGATAGACGAAATCTCTGTAAGCAGCCCACCACAAAGCTTAAGCGTGACAGGGCGCGCCGCCTCTATGAACACGTCTTATAGAACACCCAAAAGCCAATCCTATCACCAGCAAACCCTTGGCAGTATTGTTCAAGAGATAGCAGAGCGTAATGGCTATACACCAAAGGTTGATCCTTCTCTTGCAAAAATCGTTATGCGTCATATTGATCAAACATCGGAAAGTGATATGGCTTTTGCTGCACGCCTCGCAGGAGAATATGATGCGGTAGCAAAACCCGTTGATGGCAAGCTTGTTTTGGCTAGACGGGGGGAAGGCAAAGCTATCACTGGTGAAACACTCCCCGTTATTGTTATTCATGAGAAACATTGTACCTCTTGGGATTTTAAATACAGTGCGCGTGATGAAGCAGGTGCAGCCAATGGCTTAGAAACAGATGTGGGAGACGACCAAAAAGCCGCGGCTGATGCACGAGAACCAGAAGAGATTGATGATGATGAAAACTTTATCCATATGGATGACAATGACAGAGCACCATCATCTGAATCGGAAAAAGCAGAAAAAGAATCTGAGAAAAAAGAAGTCAAAGTTGGCAAAGCACCGTTTCATGAACTCAAATATACCTACCATAACCAATCAGAGGCTGTTGCAGCCATTGCTGCTTATCGCAATAAATCATCACGCGGTAAGTCTTCTTTCTCATGTGATATCGGAGGTAATCCGTTTGTACAAGCAGAAGCAAAACTTGTTCAAGAGCCCCCTTTCCGCCCCTATATTCCAGCAGAATGGCGTATCAAAAGTGTTAAGCACAAACTTGATAAAACGGGTGGTTACACCACAAAAATAGAATGCGAACTTTTTGATGCATCACAAGAAGATGCGGCTGGAAACGTTGCAAACACAACACCAGACAAGGATGATACCCTTGATCCAAACGCCCCACCAAACGCTTCACATGACGAAGGTGAAGGCGTCATCCATATGGATGAAGAAGATAGATAAACAAAGCTATTTTATGATGATAAAAAGAAATACTATTTTTATTTTACTATTCCTAAAAATACAGCCAAACAACGTTCAATCTCCAGCATTTCCTTTGCTTGAAGAGAGCCAAAAATGGAACTCATTTTGTCACATCTTACCGTCATAATCTTATCAATCATTACTTGCGAAGGTTTTTGCAAACCATTTTTAGCGTTTGGCTGAATCGTAATGCGGAGTAATGGCGCATCAACAAGCGTGCTAGTAATGGGTAAAACCGTTACACTTGTATGCTCACTGAATTGATTAGCTTGAATGATTAACGCAGGTCTTGGTTTACCAAAATCGCCTTGCATAGCTATTGTGACGAGAGATCCACGCATCATTCTGTCCAGCCATCAACATCCATTAAAGATTGATCCATCAACAACTGCATAGATGTATCTGTTTTATCCATTTTTGCGACTAAGCGACATTGGCGTCGGCACTCTTCTGCAAAGTTCGGTTGACGCGTATCTGGTACCCAAATTTGCATTAAACGCAAACCTGCTTTTCTTTGTGCGTTGCGATGTTTTTGAACGCGTTCATTAACGTGCATTGTAGCCATAACAAAATCTCCATTATGTTTCATGTAACGTATAACACAGAAAAAAGTTACATGAAACACCACTTTTAATAAAACGCAATAATTACAATTTTAATCTATCAATCTGCCCCACCTTTTGTGGGGCTTTTTTATAGGAGCAATACATGAGAACAATATCACCAGAAGGGTTAGCACTGATTAAACAATGGGAAGGTTTACGTCTCAATGCCTATAAAGATGCCATTGGAGTGTGGACCATTGGTTATGGACATACAAACAATGCTGGAAAACCTTTTGTTCATAAAGGTATGGCAATCACCGAAAAACAAGCAGAAGAACTTCTTTGCCAAGACTTAAGACAATTTGAAAATGCCGTTGAACAAGCCGTTCAAGTTGCTTTAACCGATGAACAATTCGCGGCTTTAGTCTCCTTTTGCTATAATGTAGGAACAACAGCCTTTTGTAACTCGACACTGTTAAAAAAGCTCAATCAAGGTGAATATGAAGCTGTCCCTGCCGAGCTACAGAAATGGACCAAAGCAGGCGGTAAGCGTCTTGAAGGTCTCGCACACCGGCGTGCAGCAGAAGCAGGCTTATGGGCGAAAGGTGCTTTTGTTTCCTCTAACTACCAAACCGTAGAAACGCAAGCACCAACGGGACTTTTTAAAGCTGAAGCTCTTGCACCAGTTATTGGTTCTTTTTCAGGGCTTGGAGGCTTATTAGCAGGCAATGGTCCAGTGCAATGGGCATTTGCTACCATTATGGTTTTAGCCGCATGTGCTGGCATTTTCTTTGTTGCTAAACGTTTTCAGGAACACCGTTTATGATCTTATGGATGAAAAGAAATCTGCTGTTAATAGGCGCGGCTCTAGCCGCTTTTTTTATGGCTTTGGCAAAAGCTTTTACCCTTGGAAAAAAGGCAGAACAGCAAAAGCAAACAGAAAAAACCTTAAAAGCAGCAACAACACGGCTGGAGGTGGAAAATGAAGTTAATCAGAAAAGTGATACTGATGTGCGTACTGCTCTCTCTCGTTGGTTGCGGGACAAATAAGTATGTCTCTTGTGTTGGTTGGTTGCCAATTTATTTAGAGAGGCAAGATGTTAACGTCATCAGTTCCAATTTAGCAAGAGATATCTTAAAGCATAACAAGCAGGGCGAACGTGTGTGTGGGTGGAAACATGGCTAAGAAAAAAACAAAAGACGATACAGAGCTTACAGAAGGAGAAAAAGAAATCCTTCAAGAAATTATCATGACCTACAAAAGTATAAAAGTGATGTCACGTTATACGAGATGGATTGTACTCATTATACTCTTGCTAGCGCTTGATTTTTCACGTATTATGGATGCATTAGTAAGTATTTTTACACAAAAACCAAATATCCGACTCTAAACATACTCTGAGACGCACGAAATTCTTTAGCAAATGGTTTCTTAATTTTGCTCGTCTCATGGAGGTGATAGACAATATCTTTGCACATTTAAAACAGTGGATTTCAAAGAATTAAAAATTTGTTCTATAATAATAACAAATTGTTAATATACGTGCGTTTAATAGGTATATTTCGTAATATTATCGGCTAAAAAGGTGGGAATAATTATGGAAAACGTCGCAGTTCAAAAACAAGAAAAGAATAAAACTGAAAAGTTTTCTATGAAAGAGAATCTTGCTGGAAGAGTTTGTCGTTTTCCTAAACCGTCCACTGAAATGGAAGCTTTGCAGCCTGTTTTTGAAGCGGTAAGCAACGCTATTCACGCGCTTGAAGATTCTAAGCAAGAAGATTACAAAAGCGCGGGTAACATAGATATAGAAATCAAAGATATAGATAAAAATGAAACACTTGAAATTATAGTTAAAGATAATGGTGTAGGATTGGATGATGAGCACTTTCAAGCTTTTTGCACTGTAGATACTAATTTTAAATTAGAAAAAGGAGGAAAAGGAGTTGGGCGGCTGCTATGGTTGGATGCCTTTAAGAAAATACGAGTTAAAAGTGTATTCCTTGAAGAAGATCAGCTTTACCAGAGAAGCTTTACATTTTGTTTGGAAGAGGAAAATCAGATTCTTGATCATTCAAAAATACCTCTTATTAATCAAGAAGTAACCGGAACAGAAATTATTTTTACCGGTTTAAGAGATGTAGCGTACCAAAAACATTTTCCACGCGAAACTGAAGAAATTATCGATCATATTGGGGCACATTTTTTTCAGATTTAATTTTAGAACAACTTCCTCAAATAACTTTTCGTGATGATCAGATGTCTGTCAATTTAGCGCAGAAAGTTAAAAAATATTTAGTAGAAAATAGGGGAGAGATTACACTTGAAACCGCAGATTTTGGTTTATTAAAAATTCGTAATTTTATTTGTATGGCGGATGCTAACCTTAACTTTAAAGGGAAGAACCACTATCTACATCTTTTCGCACATGATCGTACTGTGACTACTGAAAGCATCGATAACCTTATTGGTTTCGGAAAATTTGGAGACCAAGGGCTAGTGTATCATGGTTGCATAAGTGGTCAGTATTTAGATGATAGAGTTAATCAAGAAAGAACGCATTTTTCTTTTAAAAATAAAATATTGAACAATATTTTACGTTCCGTTGCTAACAATATTGTAGATAGCGTTCTTGCTCCAGAAAATGAGGAATATGAAAGAGCACGTTTAGATGAATTAAAAAAGTTCTGTAAAACCCATCCTTCCTATTGTTTTGATAGTTATGAAAAACTATTAGAAAAACTTCCTAAATCTGCAAAGGATACAGAAGACTTTGTTAAGATACTGGCTATTCATAAGCTTCGAAGAGAAAAAAATCAAAATAAGAGAATTGAAAACATATACCATGAAATTACTAAAGGGAATACTAACACATACAGCTTTTCCCAAACAGTGTCTGAACTTGCAAAAGAAGTTAAAGATGAAGAAACAAGACAGTTAGCAGAGTATGTTATACGTCGTAAAGTTATACTTGATATTTTAGGAGAATTAATAATAGAGGTTAAGAAAAATGTTAATGGTCAAGAAGTCCCGCATCTAGAGAAAACATTGCATGAACTTATTTGTCCAATGCGTGTTCGGGGCGATGATCCTGAATCTCAGAAAAATTTAACGCATGATTTATGGATTATTGATGAGCGATTAACATTTACAAAATACTTCGCTTCGGACGTGCCTATCAAAAAAAATGTGAAGGATAGTACAGAAAAAGATCGTACTGATTTATTATGTTATGATCAATTATATGCCCTAGGACTTGAAGGTCGTCTTGATACAGATTTGGACAGGCTAATGTTAGTGGAGTTTAAAAGACTAGGTCAGAAAAAATATAAAGCGGGTTACACCCCCATGGAACAAATAAACAAATACCTCAATAAACTTAAAGGAAAAAGTATAAAGACATTTGATAATAAGAAAATAAAGATTTCAGAGCAGTGTGTTTTTTATTGTTATATTATTGCCGATATAGAAGGTGAACTTAAAACGCAAACGTCGACATGGCAGAAAACAGCTAATGGGCGAGGGAGAACTAATCTTCTACAAGGTGATTTTCGAGGATCCGTTGAAATAATAGAATGGAATGATTTATTGCAGGATGCAAAATTAAGGAATGAAGCATTTATTTCTAGATTAAAGGTTTAATTTTTAGATGCGATAGACAATATCTTCGCACATTTAAAACAGTGGCTAACCAGAAACTGAAAGCTTTATCCCCTCCCCACTTTTGAAATGGGGAGATGAATCGTGTTTAAAACTAAGCCGCTTTCGTGACAGACTTCTGCAAACTCGGATCATAAGCTCGCAACAAAGAATCCATTCTATGGGGCAGCTCTGAATCTCCAAAATCCGTTAAAACTGCTAGAATCTTTGTAATATTTGGAATTTCATCTTGAAGTTTTAAAATCAAAGCTTTTTCTACTACCCCCATGATGTCAACCAAGTCACTACAGTTTTTGTCATCTACGTATTCACAATTGACAAACTGAGACAACGCTATCCACAAATCACATAAAAATCGACACTGGTATTCATTGTACACCTCCATGGATTTGTTCTCTCAAACATGCCAATCCTCTGGATGTAATTTTTGTTGAAGGGAGCACTTTTTCTGTACCATCAGGTCTTTGAATGGTAATAGCAGGACAATCCATAAATCCTTTCTTGATCTTGTCCTGATAAGGTAACAGTGGCGCCCTTGGAGCACGCAGATAGACCCAATCATGTTTACGTAAGTAATCGGTTAAATCCTTTGGTCGTACCTCTAACATCTTTGCTGCTTCAATAAGACCAAACAATCCATCAGAGCGTTTTAGACCTTCTAAAGCCTCTGCTTTTGGAGTCAATTCGGCAATAACATGGTCTTTCTGCTCAATTTGACTTTGTAGGTGATTCAAAACACCAAGTAATGCTTCGGGTTTGGAGTAGTCAACTTGTGGTGTTGCTACTTGTTTTTCCAATTCTTGCCAGCGGTCAATTATTTTTGCTCGTAAAGCAGTACTGTAATCAGATACAAGTATTAAACATTCGCGCTTGGGTAGGTTATAGCAAGGAAGAGTGCGACCTGTGGAATCTTTGTATAACCCTGTAAATTCACTCACCCCAAATTTGGGGGCAGTACTTTCAGAGTTTAATTCTCCTAGCATTTGCTTGATATCACGCATGACATGGTCATGTCTTTTACCACACAACTCAGCGATCTCACGACTAGACATAGTCTGAACTGCTGCGTCGTTAGCAACATTTTCCGTAATTTTAATAAGTGTGTTCATAATGAATTCCTTATGGTTAGACGTTTTTGATTGACACTCAATAAAAGAGTGCCGGGTGCTCAAAAACACGGCCATAAGTCCGTCGTTACACTTTTCCCGCAAGGGTATTGTATAGCGTAACCACACCCGACAATATTATTATACGCATGTAGCATATAATGAGTCAAAGTCTTTAATGTATAGAAGACTGATTATTTCGGTAACCAATCCGCTTATGGTTTAAGGTGTTTTTGAGGCACCTAATTCGATAATAGATACAATGTTGACATATTGTCAAGTCGCTCCCGTTATAAATGCAGCCCACTGCTCCAAGAGAGCATGTCGTTGTTCTAAAAAATCTGTCCGCATATAAGCTTTTGTCACTGAACTCCCAACTGAATGCGCAAGAACAGTTTCGGCAATCTCAAAAGGTGTTGACGTTGTTTCTGCTATCCAATCCCGTAAGCTTGAACGAAAACCATGGGGACGATAAGTCAAACCACAAACTGTCATATACTTTGCCATGGTGGCATCAGAAATGGGGTTGCCTGTAAGACCAGAAAAGAGAAAACCATTTTTTTCAAAGGGAAGAGACTTTTCAATCACTTTTAAAGCTTCATTACTCAATGGTACTCGAAAATCTGAAACCTTTCCTACAATGCCCTTCATATTTTCTTTGGGTATCGTCCATATATCTTTATCTATTTGTTCAAGACGCAAATAGCGCAATGGATATGACCGTACTCCAGTCAAAATCAAGAGCTTCAGTGCTAAATTTGAAAGGATCTTATCATCCAAGCTTTGATAAAATGCCGGAACCTCTTGCCATGGCATAGCAGGAATATTTGTTGATGTCGCACGTGGTTTTCCTAAAAGCGCGCGTGCCTTCATACAAGCCTGTAGATCAACATCTAAACCAAGAGCAGCAGCATATTTCAAGCAAATATTGATACGGTTAAGCGCTTTTCGCGCTGTGTCTGCTTTTTCATGCCAAAGGGGTGAGAGAACATTGCGAATAATATTGGCTGTTAATTTTTCTATAGGTAAATTACCTATGTGTGGAATAACGTGCAACTCTAGTGGAGAAAACCAGCGGCCGTTTTTACCTTCATTTTTCAACTCTGCTTTTTTGCTTTCAAAAGCCGCTTTTGCAATTTCTTGAAACATATTGCTTTGCTGTTTTAAAATAGTCTGTTCTCGAAAGACAATAGGATCATTGCCTTCTTTAAGAATATCACTATAATGCCTAGCAAGCTCACGCGCTTCTTTTAAAGAGAGTTTTGTAACAGGACCAAGTCCCATTTCACGGCGCTTATTGTAGTGCGTATAGCGAAAAAACCAAGAGCGTGTATTGTCTTTTCGAACATTCAACCATAGCCCCGCCCCGTCACAATATTTACCCTGCGAGGACGTCTTTACGAATGATGCTGATAACCGATGAATCGCCCTCACTTAACGTCCCCTCTCGTCCACCTTTTCAAGCATTGCTCGTCCACCTTTTTGGGTCCACCTTTTAGACCACCTTTAATTTCTGATTTGAGATTTTTTCTTTAATACTTACTTTTTTTATTGAATCATAAAAAGCTATAGACATCAATACGCCCTTACACATCTTTATATACTTTGAATCTTGTTGCTAAAGCCTGATTCGCTCTCTGGGGGCACCATATGTTTTTTTAATTACGTGTAGCTTATTCATTTTCCGAGTGTTTTTAAATTCAAGAGAAGGTAGAGGTGAACGTGAATTTACAAAACATGTTATTTTTATCAAACTTCTTTTTAATGCTTTAAATTCAGCTAATTTCTACCAAAGTTTAAGTTTCTAATGAATATACTAACAACTTCATAACATTGGTAAAATTATCCGGCGGACTATTATTAAAAGAATCAGAAAGTTTTTTGTAAAATTCTTTCCACAAACATTTTTTTCAATAAAGCCACCTAATTCATCAGCCTTAACTTTAGCAAAGATATAAGGCATGTGTTTCATTTATTAAAGAAAAGAATTTGCTTTAAAAAGGTTATAGCCTTCTATTTAACAGCGTTTTTGCTGTAAAATTCAAATTATCTATCTGCTCAACTAAAGAACTTTTATTGTTTAGCTTTTGTGCTTTTTTCAAAGAGATGTGGGCTTTCAAGAATAAGCTTTTCTCGTGCTTTTTGTAACTGTTTAATGACTTCATCAATCTTTGACGGAGAACAAAAAGATTCTTGGCTATTCAACAAATGCAGCCTCTCCTTTCCCTCATATAAACATTGCATCTGAGATTGAAGTATTCTAACTTCTTGAAAAAAAAGACGTCCTGTTTCCTTAAAACCATTATTAAGTGCAAAAAGTTGATCAGAAATGGATAGCAGAATTTGTTTTAAAAAACGCTCATTTTCTTGGCGTTTACGATATTCTAAAATAAGAGCATGGCTTATCTCATCTAACTGTTTTTTTGTAGAATCAATTTGACGCAATAAATTTGGTTTTTCCCCCATATCACCTTTTCTCACCTTCACAAGCATAGCATGAATGTCTAATAACTTAATTGCGGAATGAGACAAATAATCAACAACTGTAGGCGTATTAACATAGCGTTTCCGTGCAATCATCACAAACTCACCTAATGACTGTTTTTTACATTCATCCCGCTATTTATTTTTCATTTTACAAGACCATTCTAAAGAAAGTGCTAAAAAATATTACCTCCAATACATTATTCGATGGAGCCCCTTCTCTCTTTTCACGATCAACGTGGAATCCGTGGAGAGAGAAAACGTACAGGTGTATAAAGGATAAGATGTGTTGTTTTTTCCAACACACTACTACCATCAGCAAGAAGGGCTTGACTAGGTGACAATTCTGTACCTTGCATAATTGTGGAAGCCAAAGAACCTTCTCGAGAAAGAGCCATCAACGTTGGCGAAGATGCAAAGACATTGTGTGCTCCCCCATCCACATGAGAAAAATCAAGAACAGCTATTCCATTTTTACGCAACATTTCAATATCTGAGCCATCGCCCACACGATGATGTCCACCCGTAAGACGTCCTGAAACCGCAAGAGCTTTATCCGCTCTGGATACTAAAATAGCGGTTGGCTGCGGGAGTTTTTTTATATCATTAAGTTGTCGCTCAAATACATCAACATCAATATCTGGTGCAGCCATTAATAAACTTGTAATACGACGAATAGGCCTATATTTTCCCTGTAACGCTAACGTTCTAAATGCTTCCATTATAACAAAATTGCCCATAGAATGTGCAATAACCGAAATTTGATCAGCATTGGTTTCACTAATAAGTGTTAAAAGCTCTATCAATCCGTCACGGGCAAAATTAGCACTGTCACGATCATAAATATAAAGAGGAACTGATCCGGCCGAAGGCCAAGAATAATGCACAGCGACAACATTTAAAGAATAATCGTGTGTAAACTGTGCTGTACGAAATGTACCATCTGCAAAATTATTATTATACCCATGGATAAAAAGAAAAATTTCTCTTTTTCCTTTTGGCTTTTTTGCTAAAGCAGCATTTAATTGCTGTTTAAACTGTTCTTTATTATCGTATTTTTGCAATGCTACTGCTGCAAAATACTTATCATGCGTAGGTTTATAGGCATTTATTTCAACAACTCCCTTTACATGTTGCTGAGGAATTCCTACGTCAACACGATTATAATGAACTTTATTTGATCGCTCTGCACCATAAGGTTGAGCGTAATTATTTTGCATCATACGACTCGTTGCAACATACACTGGAACGATGGCTTTTGGAGAAACTGGTTTCCCTTCAACTTCCCTTTCTACGGCAGTCATAGAAGGTGTTGCATGCACCCCATGCCAAAGTACAGCACGTGAATCACTACACGCTGATAATAAAGAAATACAAATAAGAAGTGTTAAATATCTCAGAATCATTATACTTCTCACTGCAACTTCACCCCACCTTATAAAAATATAACATTTCAAATGCATAGATAAAGTAATAAAAAACGAAACATTATTGGCAACACACTAACAAATAACATACAAAAAGATTTTTCTATAATGCCTATAAATCCCCTCTCTCTAACATAACTTCATCTCACTATGGAGAGACTTACTGCGAACTGGTGCGGTCGAGAAGACTCGAACTTCCACGGGTTGCCCCACAGCGACCTCAACGCTGCGCGTCTACCAATTCCGCCACGACCGCACGTGGAAAGAAAAAACCTTGGTTTTTAGCCTTTAACAAATCATAAAGAAAGGTACAAGCCAATTTTCTTTTTCTCATAATTTATTTTATCCGGATGTTTTATAACTTAATAGAGATTACGAGAAATATGGGCTTTACTATGACCTTTGAACCATCATCATAAAATGTTCTTGTGCCGCTTGATCTTTTTCATAATAACCATGAAAGTTTTTTGTAATTGTTGTAGAGCCCTGTTTTTGGATTCCTCTCATAGCCATACACATGTGCTCAGCCTCAATCAATACTGCTATACCATGAGGCTTCAGATACGTTTTTAACGCGTGAGCCACTTGCGCTGTCATAGCTTCTTGAGTTTGTAAACGACGAGAAAAAATATCTACAACACGTACAATTTTTGAAAGACCAACAATTTTTGCATTAGGAAGATATGCTATGTGTGCTTTCCCAATAATTGGGATCATGTGATGCTCACAGTGTGAATAAAAAGGTATATTCTTTACGATTACGGCTTCATTGTATCCTGAAACCTCTTCAAAAACTGTACCTAAGGTTTCTTTAACCGATTGACTATAACCATTAAAAAGCTCGCGATATGCCTTGGCTATACGTTTTGGAGTATCTAAAAGCCCTTCTCTATTTGGATTTTCCCCTATCCATAAGAGTAATGTACGAATCGCTTCTTCCACCTTTTCAATACTCGGACGCTTTTCTTCAGATAAATTTGCGTCTTCTTTAACAACATTACGCATTCAAAAACTCCAAGCTTACTCTATACAAAGCATTTGCTCCATACCTATCTCATTTTGTATAATCTCTATATAAGCGAATTAAAAGTTTAAACAATCACGACTTTCAAAATTTCAGGCAATAGCGCATGATTGATACTATCTATAATGATAAAATACTTAAATATGCTGCACATATAGGCAAAATTGGGCGTCTTAATAATCCTGATGCAACATCAAGAAAACATGCACACCTTTGTGGTTCGACAATCACTGTAGATTTAAAAGTGGAAAATAGTATTATTACCGATTTTGCTCACGAAATACATGCATGTGTGCTAGGGCAAGCTTCAGCTTCACTTTTAGCATCTCATATCATCGGACAAACAACTCAAGATCTTAAAATATTGCGTGAAGTTATCTACCAAATGCTAACGCAAAATGGCCCTTCTCCTCAAGCTCCATTTGAGGATTTTTCTTGCTTACAGCCCATTAAAGACTATAAAGTGCGCCATGCAGCAACACTACTACCCTTTGATGCAACGATAGACTGCATTCAAAAAATTGAAGAAAAATAAATGTTCAAATCACAATCTAGACAAAAAAAGTTGACTCGGAATTACACAGGCACTTGGCAAAAAACACCCGGACGATTATTGGGTATTTTCTTAATACGGTTCTATCAAATAACACTTTCGAGCCTTATAGGCAATCAATGTCGCCATGCCCCGACTTGTTCAGAATATACATATGAAGCGATTGCACGCCATGGGCTTTGGGCTGGTGCATGGATGGGACTCTTTCGTATCATGCGTTGTGGGCCCTTTGGAACAGATGGCTTTGATCCAGTCCCTCCATCGCTTGGAAATTCTTGCTGTTTTTATAAACCTTGGCGTTACTGGAAAATTTCTGACAAACACAACAAATAATCCTTTTCTTTTTTCACATGTATTGATAAAAAATTAGTCTATAAGCTTTTTACTCAATTTTCACGAAACCATCCGCAATCGTTAGCGGAATTGGATTAAAAGGGTGTTTTTATGTCTTGCTCTATTTCTCTTTTTTTTCCCGATGGTTCAAAACGTAATTACCCCGCTGAAATGACAGGCTTGGAATTAGCAGAATCTATTTCTAAATCACTTGCAAAAAAAGCAGTCGCCTATAGTCTTGATGGTATCACGCGAGACTTATCGGATCCATTGGGACAATCTGGTCAAGTAGAGATTATTACCCGAGAAGATTCACGCGCTCTTGAGCTCATAAGGCATGATTGCGCCCATGTCCTTGCTGAAGCAGTGCAAGAGCTCTTTCCTGAAACGCAAGTAACAATAGGTCCTGTCATTGAGAACGGATTCTATTATGATTTTGCACGCCAACAACCTTTCACATTAGATGATCTCACCGTCATTGAAAAGAAAATGCGTGAAATTATCCAACGCAATAAACCTTTTAGAAAAGAAATTTGGTCTCATGAAAAAGCAAGAAAAGTTTTTTCTGAGAAAAAGGAATTTTATAAAGTTGAACTTATTGATAGCATTCCTGAAAATCAAGATTTAAAAATCTATTATCAAGGGGAGTGGTTTGATCTTTGTCGCGGACCGCACATGCAATCTACAGGGCAAATTGGGAATGCTTTCAAATTAATGAAAGTTGCAGGAGCTTATTGGCGTGGCGATGCCAATAATCCAATGCTCACGAGAATTTATGGAACAGCATTTGCAAATGAAAATGACTTAAAAGCCTACCTCCATATGCTAGAAGAAGCTGAAAAACGTGATCATCGCCGCTTGGGACGTGAAATGGACTTATTTCACTTTCAAGAAGAAGGGCCAGGAATGATTTTTTGGCACAAAAAAGGTTGGAAAATGTTCCAAAATTTGATCAGCTATATGCGTAGACGCCTTGATGATCATCAATATGCTGAAGTTAATGCACCACAAGTTCTCGATAGGTCACTCTGGGAAATATCTGGCCATTGGGGTTGGTATAAGGAGAATATGTTCAAAGTAATTTCAGCAGAAGAAGATTCAGATCATGGGAATGTTTATGCCCTTAAACCAATGAACTGCCCTGGTCATGTGCAAATTTTTAAACATGGTTTAAAATCTTATCGTGATTTGCCTATTAGACTTGCTGAATTTGGACTTGTTCATCGTTATGAGCCTTCAGGCTCTTTACATGGTCTTATGCGTGTGCGTGGTTTTACACAAGATGATGCGCATATTTTTTGTACTGATGAACAATTAGCCGATGAATGTCTCAGTATTAATGATCTTATTTTATCAACTTATGCCGATTTTGGTTTTAAAGAAATTAGTCTTAAGCTTTCAACCCGTCCAGAAAAACGAGTTGGATCTGATGCATTATGGGATCATGCAGAAAGTATCATGGAATCTGTCCTTAAAACGATTGAAACAAAATTTGCAGGACAAATCAAAACAAGCATCCTTCCAGGTGAAGGAGCATTTTATGGTCCAAAATTTGAATATACATTAAAGGATGCTATCGGTCGTGAATGGCAATGTGGAACAACACAAATAGACTTTAATCTCCCTGAACGTTTTGGTGCATTCTATATTGATAAAGATTCAGAAAAACGTCAGCCTGTTATGATCCACCGTGCTATTTTTGGATCAATGGAGCGTTTTCTTGGTATATTAATTGAAAATTTTGCTGGACATATGCCACTTTGGCTTGCTCCTGAACAAATTGTTGTTGCAACAATTACATCCGAAGCAAATGAATATGCCCAAAAAATAACAGCAAAACTTAAAGCTGTTGGGCTTTCCGCAACAATAGATCTCCGCAATGAAAAAATTAACTATAAAATACGAGAACATTCTTTACAAAAAGTCCCCGTAATTTTGGTATGTGGCAAACGTGAAGCTGAAACAAACAGCGTAAATATGCGCCGCTTAGGAAGTACAAATCAAACCCTTTTATCTGTAGAAGATGTGATTAAACAACTCTCAAATGAAGCAACACCTCCAGATTTGCAACGTGTAATAAATGCATAATATCACGGAAGATGGTAATACGTTAATTTTTTACTATAAATTTTCAGTTTTTGTACAAAATGAAATAATTTGATATTGTAGTGTGTTTTTGTTTCATGCACAATGACCTGTCACCAGAAAGAATAACGTGCTCTTTCTCTACAAGGTGGATTGGTGAAAAAGTTGAATATAAGCTATGAGCTGTTTAAATGCAAAAATCATAGACAATTGAATATTAATAATAACATTAATCTTTTACCTTTATAATGAAAAAATTCTGCTATTATCATGGATAGATCATTACAATAATTATAGAAACATCAAGCAAGAAAACTGAAAACAAGATTATATTTATTAATAAAAAATATGTAAAATTAGCTGAACAATGATATTTCTTATTCGTAAGATAAGCCCTTATAAAAAGGACAAGATATTGATTTATAATGATAATATATCGTTATTCATATTAAATAAGGTTTCGAATATCATAGGCTTCTCTTATTTTTAATATGTTTATGTTGAATCTATCAAAATCATTTGCTTGCACGAAACAAGCGGAATGAGTGCGTGGATAAAAATTATTGAGAAAGGACTTTTAAAATGCCTACAATGAACCGCCTAAAGTGCTAAGAATTGTTGCAGTCATTGAGAACAGGCTATAATTATAATGATGATGCCGACTTGAACCTTCATAAGTATAAAAATAACGGTACTCAACGAGTTTACCATTAATCATTCACGAGGCATTATGGTAAAATAAGATTAAGAAGCCTTAAGAAACATCTCTTTAAAACAAGCACATGAATTGGTAAGCTAATGGCATTCTACATCCCGCAATCTACACTGATGAGATATTGCCTTAATTTTTATAAAGCCAAATCAAAAAAAATGGCAAAACTCAGCGTTTATTCTTTCTCTTCTTCATGTTTTACCAAATGAAAAACTCGTTAAATATACACATACGATATATGACTACTCGTTGAACGTATAAAATTCTGTGCACATCCATAAAACATCTAAATATCTACGAAACACATATAAAATAAAAAAATATTATTATCGTGCTCTATCAAGAACACGCTTACATTCAATGAGTTCAAACAGAATTTCTTGTAACAATGCTTTATCAGTTTTATCTTTGTAAAGATTCACAGAACCGACAGATGTTTCTCCCTCATTCCTCATGAAACTCAAAAGCCCAAAAGAAGATTTCTTAGGCTTATTGCTAGCATTTTCAGAAGTTTGTCCTGCATGTTTCTTCTCTATGACCACATTCATAGCATCAAGATCACCATTACCCAATGCAGTCACAAAAGCAACACCATTTTCTTTCAAAAGGCGTTGCACACCTTTTATCGTATAACCCTGATCATATAGTAACTGCTTAATACCATTGAGCAAATCAACATCGACCGGACGATAATAGCGCCTTCCTCCCCCACGTTTCATTGGTTTAATCTGCCTAAAACGTGTTTCCCAAAATCTTAAGACATGCTGCGGAAGCTCCAATAACTCCGCTACTTCGCTAATTGTGCGAAAAGCATCAGAGCTTTTATCCATTTTGTAACACCTTATTTAAAACAAAATAAATTACTTCACAATGACTCATTCTGTCTCAATTTCTCAACAAGATTAGTCAAAAATAAGACCATCATTGATACCTTACTCACCAGTCTTTTTCTAAAAAATAAAGACCCTTATTTTATACATTTCTTTAACAAATACCAAACATACCATGGCATTTATTTATGAGATATCATTTTTTCTGTTTTGCACGATGCGAATCTAAAATTCTCTGTTTAAGGACATTGGCAGCCTTAAACGTCACAACACGTCGCGGCGGAATCGGTGCTTCAACACCTGTTTTTGGATTGCGTCCAACACGTTCATTTTTACTGCGAACCTGAAAAGTTGCAAAAGAAGATAATTTAACCGCTTCACCTCTTACAAGTGAGTTGCAAATCTCATCCAAAACCAATTCGACTAAAGCTGCTGATTCAGTATGTGACAAGCCCACTCTTTTACAAACTACGCTCGCTAAATCTGCACGCGTTACTGTCTTACTTGTCATTATAACCACCTATTAAAATATTAAAAATTACAAAATGACTTATACGTTTTCTTGAAATATGGTCAAGTAGCCATAATTTACCAACGAATAAGAATTGCTCCCCATGTAAATCCACCTCCCATGGCTTCTAACATGATAAGATCTCCTTCTTTTATTTTTCCATCGCAAACAGCTGTTGTTAAAGCCAACGGAACTGATGCAGCAGACGTATTACCATGTTGATCAACGGTAATCACAACTTTATCTAGTGAAATTCCCAGCTTTTTAGCAGATGCTTCAATAATGCGCTTATTAGCCTGATGAGGTACAAACCAATCTAGTTGTGAAGAATCCATACCTGCAGCTGCAAAACAATCATCAACCACATCCGTTATCATACCAACAGCATATTTAAAAACTTCTCGTCCTTCCATACGCAAATAGCCTGTCGTTTGTGTTGTTGAAGGTCCACCATCAACATATAGCTTATCTATATAAGCACCATTAGAGCGCAATTTCGCAGACAATATACCACGCTCAAAAGCAATATCACCCTCAGTTTCTAGTGCTTCCAAAATAACAGCACCAGCACCATCACCAAACAAAACACATGTCGTACGATCTTCCCAATCTAAAATTCGAGAAAATGTATCGGATCCAATAACTAAAATTCTTTTAGCCCCTCCACACCGTAAATAAGAATCTCCTGTTGTTAAAGCAAAAATAAAACCAGAGCAAACAGCTTGAATATCAAAAGCAAATCCATGGCTCATTCCCAAAGCATGCTGAATTTCAACAGCAGAAGCAGGAAAAGTACGATTCGGGGTGGACGTTGCTAAAATAATACAATCGATGTCTTTTATTGTTAAACCAGCATTTGTAAGTGCTGCTTGCGCAGCCTCAACTCCTAAAGAAACAGTTGTTTCATTTTCACTGGCAATATAACGTTGGCGTATTCCTGTACGCTGAACAATCCATGAATCTGACGTTTCAACAAACTTTGCAATCTCATCATTTGATAAACTTCTTTTCGGCAAAGCACTTCCTACACCACGTATAATTGACCGAATCATTCAGCTCTTACCTTTTCTTCAAATTTTTTATTTCTATTATAAGAGCTTATCATAAGGACTCTCCATTCATCACCGCTTCATCTTCTTGGTCAAAAAGTGTTGCTTTATTTTCATGAAATCGCCGTAAATCAGCCGTTATTTTTTGTAAAAGTCCATTATTAACCATTTTATAACCAACGCGGATAGCAGAAGCAAAGCCATTAGCATTAGCACTGCCATGACTTTTTATAACAACACCATTCAAACCTAAAAGAACTCCTCCATTCACCCTATCAGGATCCATTTTATGTTTCAGTATACGAAAAGCACCCCGTGATAAAAAATAACCAAGAGATGTTAAAAAAGAACTGCGCATTGCAGAGTTTAAAATCTCTCCTATCTGTCGCGCGGTTCCTTCTGCGGTTTTTAAAGCAATATTACCAGAAAACCCCTCTGTCACAACAACATCGACTGTTCCTTTTCCAATGTCATTGCCCTCAACAAATCCTTTATATTCCAATCCTTCTAATTGCACTTCACGCAATATCATTCCTGCTTTTTTTATTTCATAAAGTCCTTTAACCTCTTCCACCCCCACATTTAAAAGCCCAACACTTGGTCTTTCAGTGTGATATAAAGCGCGAAACATACCTGCTCCCATAACCGCCAAATCAACCAACTGACTAGCAGAGGCACCAATTGTTGCTCCAATATCTAAAACAATACTCTCACTGCGCAGTGTTGGCCAGATACCCGCAATACCAGGACGTTCAGCCTCTGCAAGCATTTTCAAACAAAAATAAGACATGGCCATGAGTGCACCCGTATTACCAGCAGAAATGCAAGCATCAGCTTCACCATTTTTTACCGCTTCAATGGCGTACCACATTGATGATTTACCACGTCCATTACGAAGTGCTTGGCTTGGCTTTTCATCCATGCGTGTATAACTTTCTGTAGGGCAAAAGCGCGATACAGAATCCAAACAGGGATATTTTTTTAAAACCGGACGAACAGCCTCCTCTACTCCATAAAATAGAAAATAAATATTTGATAAATATTTTTGTACAATTGCTGCTCCTGCAATAGCTGCTTCTGGACCGTAATCACCGCCCATGACATCCACAGAAATTCTAATCACGCTTGCATATCCCACATCTTTTCATTTACATCTTTAAATACATATTATGATTTTTGGCTCCTGAATACTCACACAGCACATCTTGCGAAAATCGCTCCGCAGAAAATACCGTTTAGCATACAATAGATATTTTTTGTATGTTTCTACAATCACTTCCAATTTTTCAAAACAGAAAATGGAGAGAATTTTCGCTCTGCTTCTTCTAAATTTTCACCCATATTCATCTTTATCCCTTCTTTACGTGGATAATGATTAATAGACAACTCAAAAAACTCTTCCATGATTGCGCCAATATCAATTTTATCATCATAAAACACTTCAGGAGTATCAAGCCCCCCCACATCTAAAAACAATTCCCCTGTATCCTCTGATATTTGGGGCTTCATCAAATTTGAATCTTCAGGAACAAAAACAACCTCAATATTTTCACAAAGGATATTTTCTAATGGTTCCAATGTAACAACACATAACTGTAGTATACGCGCTTGCAACAGACCTTTTATACGCACTCCGCGTTTTTTCCACGGGAAAATATGGAATTTTCCCTCACAAGATTTTACTTCAATTAAATCATGGTTCTGGGCTAAATGTGTACATTCTTTTTTGTTTGCACAAAAATGAACCCTTATACCTTTAGCAGGTAGAGAACGTACAGATATTGGATAAGCCAAAGCAAATGTCATTTGAGGAACATTTTGAACATTCATTGACAACTCCCAAACATAAAAACGCGTAAAGCACTATGTTTTTATTTATCTCAAGTATTTATGCATTTTTTTCTTTTCTAAAGAAATTCTATATGGCATAATTTGCTTTATAACAGGGAAACTCAGTGTAAGCTACGGTAGATTAAGTTAAAATTAGAAAAAACTTGAGGTTGCCTTCTTGTCCTACATCTCAGTATAAAAAGGAGATACCATTGTTTCAAATGCCTCACATAATAGCCTTAATCAAACGTAAATTATTGATTGGTCTATCAATAGCAAGCATAGGAATGCTTGCTGGGTGTAGCCTTCTTGATTCTTCAGGTTCGAGCCAAATTTATAGAGAGGGCTATGTTCTTGATAAAAATGCTCTAAGTTCTATCTCTATTGGCTCAAGTCAAGAGCAAGTTCTTTTAACTTTAGGGACCCCTTCATTAAAAACAAAATATGATAATGAAGTTTTTTATTACATCTCACAGACACGTTATCGTGGGATGCAGTTTATGAAAACAAAGATTATTGATCGCAAAGTTTTAGCCATTTACTTCAATAAAAATAATCAGGTTGCAAAAGTTGCAAATTACGGATTACAAGACGGTCAAGTATTTGATTTTATTACACAAACAACGCCAACTGTAACGAAAGAACATCCTTTCTTAATTCAAATTATAAAAGGCCCTGCGAATTTGCCACCCCATAACTAAATTATATAGTCTGCATACCGTTTCAATATTATAGGTCTGATAATATCAGATCTATAATAGGGGGATTTGTAACTCTTAGAGGCGAACTTTTTTTGCCATACTGTCAAGAACTGCATTAACAAGTTTTGGCTCATCACCTTCAAAAAACGCCTTTGCTATGTCAACATACTCATTCATGACAACCGCAACGGGAACATCTTTACGGTTGATCAACTCCCATAAACCTGCTCGTAAAATTGCTCGCAATATAGAATCAAGACGTGAAAGAGACCACTCTGCAGAAAGCTGTTGATGAAGCAGCGGATCAAGCTGCTTTTGATCTTTTACAACACCCGTTATAATAGCCAAAAACCATTGAAAATCAGCTTCAAGATATTGATCTCCATCAATATCTTTTCCCAAACGATAAGCCTCATACTCAGCTGCCGTTTCCATCACCCCCGAACCCACGATATCCATTTGATAGAGTGCTTGAACTGCAGCGAGTCTTGCTGCTCCACGTTTATTGGCTGAACGCGGAAAATGTCTGCTTTTTATATCAGCCATATTTAACGATTATCTCCAAATCTCTTTTTTAGAGCGATCATACATAAAGCAGCTTCAGCCGCAAAACCACCTTTATTTTTATCATCTAGTTTTGCACGCACCCATGCTTGTTCTTCGTTTTCAACAGTCAAAATACCATTTCCAATAGCCAAGTGCTGATGAACAGTTAAATCCATCAATGCACGACAAGAATCATTAGCAACAATTTCAAAGTGATATGTTTCACCCCGAATAACACAACCAAGAGCAACATAACCATCATACGATATCTTGTTTTGTTCAGCAAAAGCTATTGCACTTGGTATTTCTAATGCTCCAGGAACCGTTACAACATCATAACTTGCTTCAGCTTTTTGCAAAGTATTCACTGCACCTCTCAAAAGTGCATCAGAAATCCCCTCATAAAAACGTGCCTCAACAATCAATACGTGAGGCTTTTTACCTATCTCTTTCATCATAATGGAATTCCACAAAAAACGAATCAAAAAAATCAAAGTTATAAAGTATAAAATTCTGAAAACGATCAATAGAGTGTTGGTTTATTCATCTTCTCTTTTTAAAGCAAAAAGTTTTGCAGCATAACGAGCAAGTTGATCAATTTCCAAATTGACCCGATCTCCAATTTTAGCTTGTCCCCACGTTGTCATTTCAAGTGTATGGCGAATAATAAGAACATCAAAAACACAATCCTCAACACCATTAACAGTCAAAGATGTCCCATTAAGTGCAATAGATCCCTTATTAACAATGAAAGGCATAAATTGTCTTGAAACTTTTAAATAAAAGCGAATTGCATCCCCTTCATTTTTTTGATCAATGATTTCAGCCAAACCATCAATATGACCAGAAACTAAATGTCCTCCCATTTCATCACCCAATCGAAGCGAACGTTCCAAATTAACAAAAGTTCCTTTTATCCATTGTGCAAGATTCGTTAAACGTAATGTTTCTTCCCACGCCTCGACAACAAACCAATTGGAATCTTCTTGCTTTAATCCTCGCTCTACAATTGTCAGACAAATTCCTGAACAAGCAATTGACGCCCCAATTGCTAAGCTTTCTATAGCATAGCGGGTAGAAATCTTTAAACGCATCCCCTGCTTTAAAGGTTGAACATCTTCAACACAACCAATATCCGTTATAATTCCTGTGAACATAATGTCTTACGTCTCCACTTATAAAAACGGTCATTTCCAAACATTCTTGTCTCAATCTCATGAAACTGCGAGAGATAATTTCCAAAATGAGGGGCTTCAATACGATTTTTGCCTAAAACAATGGGGGTATGAAAACATATCAAATGATCAACACAACCAGCATTCAAAAATTTTTCCCCTGTCTTGACACCCCCTTCCAATAAAACACTATTAATCCCATGTTTATAAAGCATCTGTAAAAGAGCAAAGGGTTCTACACAACCATTGTTCATCTCGACCGAATAAACAGACACACCATATTGCTCCAATGCATTTTTTTTGCTTTTCTTTGAAATATCCACATCACAAATAACCCATGTAGGAATTTTTATGGCTGTTTGGACAACTTTTGCATCAAGGGGGATAGATAAATCTGCATCCAAAATAATACGAATTGGTGAGCGCATCTCCATCCCTGGCAAGCGGCAATTGAGTTGTGGATCATCTGCTAATATAGTACCAATACCAACGAGGATAGCATTATTTTGAGCACGTAGAATATGCGTATGGGCATGAGAAAGTGTTCCACTAATTTTTACGCTGCCCTTCTCTCTTTTTCCAACACCATTATCGGCAGAAATTGCCATTTTAAAAGTGACCGCACAGCGTTGTATCTTCCTTATGCACCAATGCGTCCATAAGGATTCAAAAGCCTCTTCAGCTAAAATGCCCTCAACCACTTCAATACCCGCCGCTCGCAAAAGAGCAATACCATGACCATCAACACGCTTGTCACAATCAGTCAGCGCAATAACAACTCGAGAAACACCTGAATCAATAAGCGCATTCACACACGGCGAAGTTTTTCCATAATGCGCACAAGGTTCTAAAGTAACATAAGCAGTCGCTCCTTGAGCCAAAGAACCTGCCATGTGTAAAGCTTGCACTTCCGCATGAGGACTCCCATGAATAGCTGTTACGCCATAGCCAACAATAAAAGCCCCCACAGCACCATTATCGTTTCGCACAATTAACGTACCAACGGAAGGATTCTCACCTGTAAGACCGACATGACGTTCTGCTAAACGAATAGCTGCAGCCATAAACCGTTCATCTTGCACTTTTTTATTCATCAAAACGAGATTCTGTATCCGCGATACCCTTTGACAATTCATCTATAACATCGTGAAAATCGCTTGCATTACGAAAATCTCGATACACAGAAGCAAAACGAATATAAGCAATATCATCAATTCTTTTCAATGCTTCCATCACAAGATGCCCAATTTTTTCTGAAGAAATCTCTGGTTCTCCCAAACTTTCAAGCTGGCGTACAATGCCAGAAATTGCTCGTTCAATATGATCGGGATCAATATTGCGCTTACGTACAGCCACATCAACTGATCGCATTAACTTATCACGATCGAAGGGTTCACATCGTCCACTTTTTTTAGCAACCAAGAGCTCACGCAACTGAACACGTTCAAAAGTTGTAAAACGACCACCACAAACGGAACACACACGGCGGCGGCGAATCACTGCCCCCTCTTCTGCTGGACGAGAGTCTTTGACCTGTGTATCCTCATATTGGCAGTAAGGACAGCGCATCCTTTGTATCCTTAACGAGTGGTAAGATAAGAGTAAAGAGGAAATTGATTCGTTATATCTTTTACCTTTTTCTCAACAGCCATTTCAACGGCATGATTATCTTCATCACTTTTTGCACTCCGAAGACCATCAAGAACTTCTGAAATCAGATGACCAACTTGAATAAACTCTTTTTCTAAAAAACCACGCGTCGTGGCAGCAGGTGATCCCAAACGAATTCCCGATGTTATAGATGGCGTTTCAGAATCAAAAGGAATGCCATTTTTATTGCAGGTAATATGAGCGCGTCCCAAAGCCAATTCAGCACATTTACCTGTTAGATTTTTGGAACGTAAATCAACCAACAACAAATGATTATCTGTACCACCAGAAACAATATTAAAACCATTACCCTGTAATGTTTTTGCTAAAGTTTTCGCATTAGCGACAACATTGGCACTGTAACTCTTGAAAGAGGGACGCAAAGCCTCCTCAAACGCAACAGCCTTTGCGGCAATCACATGCATTAAAGGACCACCCTGAAGACCAGGAAAAATTGCAGAATTAATTTTTCTGGATAAAGCCTCATCATTTGTCAATATTAAACCACCACGAGGACCTCGAAGCGACTTATGTGTTGTTGTTGTTACAATATGCGCATGTGGAACAGGTGAAGGATGCACGCCACCAGCAACAAGACCAGCAATATGAGACATATCAACAAGTAAATGAGCACCGATTTCATCTGCAATTTCACGGAATCGTTTCCAATCCCATAGCCGTGGATAAGATGAGCCCCCTGCTATAATAAGTTTTGGCTTACGTTCTTTTGCAAGCTGCTCAACCTCATCCATATCAATAATCTGATCTTCTTGACGCACACCATAGGAAACAACATCAAACCATTTTCCTGACATATTAACAGGTGAACCATGCGTAAGGTGACCTCCAGCATTTAAATCCAACCCCATAAATGTGTCACCAGGCTGAAGTAAAGCTAAAAAGACAGCTTGATTCATTTGGCTACCAGAATTAGGCTGTACATTCGCAAACGCAGCACCGAAAAGCTGTTTTGCCCTTTCAATAGCTAAATCTTCAACGACATCAACAAATTGACACCCACCATAGTAGCGCTTTCTTGGATAACCTTCTGCATACTTATTGGTTAAAACAGACCCTTGCGCTTCAAGGACCGCTCTTGAAACAATATTCTCTGAAGCAATCAGCTCAATTTCATGTTGTTGACGCTCAAACTCCCCTCTAATTGCGTCAAAAATTGCACCATCAACAGTTTGTAAATTATCATTAAAAAAGCGCTTTTGTGCGTCATTTTCTTGCTGAGTCATAAAACACATTCCTAACATAAAAAAATAAAGTCAAAGAACGATAACACAGCAAACCATGCAAACCAAACATTTTAAACTACTTACACTCAAAAATAATGAGGCAAATATTTATCTTATTCTTTGTTATAAAAACAGCGAAAAACTTTCCTCTCGAGAATAGTAAAAAATGAGATTACATTTCTTTTTTTACACTCTTATTTGTTTACACCTTTTACAAAAAATATCTATAATCTAAAGAAATTCAATAATTTAATGATTAAAAATAATTTATAATGTGAAAAGCTGAATATAATAGGCAAAGTTAATACGAAGGCAAATAAAAATGCTAACCAAAGTTTTTATTGATGGTGAACATGGCACAACCGGACTACAAATACAAAAACGCTTAGAAAGGCGTACAGATTTAAAACTACTCTCTCTTGCTCATAAAGATCGCCATAATGTTCATCTGCGACAAGACTATCTTAATCAAGCCGATATTGCTATTTTGTGTCTTCCAGATGATGCTGCACGCGAAACGGTTCATTGGCTTCAAAAAAATAAAAACATTAGGATTATTGATAGCTCGACAGCCCACCGTGTTGCACCAGACTGGGTTTACGGTTTTCCTGAAATGACAGCAGGACAAAGAAAGCGCATCCAAGCAGCATATTATATAACCAATCCCGGATGCTATCCTACCGGTGCCATTAGTTTGATTCGCCCACTCCGTGAAGCAGGACTGCTAGACGCCGATTATCCCATCTCGATTAATGCAATCTCCGGCTATACCGGTGGTGGAAAACAGTTGATTTTACAAATGGAAAATCAATCTCAACAAAATATTCAGGACAATTATTTTATCTATGGTCTTAATCTTGAACACAAACATGTGCCAGAAATTAAAATCTATGGACAAATCAATCAACCCCCAGTTTTTATACCAAGTGTGGGTCGTTTTCCCCAAGGAATGATTGTGAATCTTCCTCTGCATCGCCATTTATTCACAAAATCAGCAAACTGTTCTGATTTGCGCGAAATTCTCGCAAACCATTACGATGGACAAAATACCATTTTAGTTGCATCACAAGAAGAAACTGCTTCACTTCAAAGACTTAATCCAGAGTGTTTAGCCAATAAAGATGGTATGAAACTGTTCGTATTTGGAAATGATCGTGAAGGTATTTTTAATCTCAGCGCCATATTCGATAATTTAGGAAAAGGCGCATCAGCTGCAGCTATCCAAAACCTCGATTTAATGCTTTCAAGCGACTAAACCTCCCTACCCACAAACTTTTATTCAACAACGCGATAAGCCCCTTTTGTTGCTCGCCAATGTGCAACAACAAAACACAACACGACTAATGCCATACTTTGATGAATGAGCCCCAAACTTATCGGAACCTCATGTAACAGTGTTAAGATACCCAAGACTGCTTGGATAATAATCATAACACAGATAAGAAATGCACGACGAGAATGAGTTGAATGTGGAGCATTTTTTTGTACATAGAAAGCATGAATAGCCGAGGCAATCAATAAAAAATAAGCAAAAAACCGATGAATAAATTGAACCATTAAGGAATTTTCGAATAAATTGAGCCAAACAGGACGATGCTGCAACAATCCATCAGGAATAATCTGCCCATCCATAAGGGGCCATGTATTATAGACTTTTCCAGCATGAAGCCCTGCAACCAAAGCTCCGAAATAAATCTCTATCAAGACGAGAATAACAAGCCATGCCGCAAAATATTGCACCTTTTTATTTGCTGGTTTTTCTGAATATTCTGCAAGCCCTCGAGATAAATAAGTAACAAAAACAATAACAAAACATGCCGTTATAAGATGAAATGCCAAACGATATTGGCTCACACTTGTTAAATTACTTTGCCCAATCCCTGAAGCAACCATCCACCAACCAATAAAGCCTTGAAAGGCGATAAGAATAGGTACAACAATAAGCGGGAGTAAGATATTTTTTTCAACACGCTTAGTCGCCCAAAACCAAATGAGCCCCAATAAAGCGACAAGACCAACAAGACGCCCAAGAACACGATGCGCCCATTCCCACCAAAAAATGACCTTAAAAGCACTTAAGGTCATATCAGGATTAAGCAGCTTATATTGTGCTATTTGTTGATATTTTAAAAATTCCTCTTGCCATTGATCCTCACCAATCGGTGGAATAACGCCGTGTATTGGCTTCCATTCCGTTATAGATAATCCTGATCCCGTCAAACGAGTAGCGCCACCTACTAAGACAATTGCCAAACAAAGCAATAAAATAGAGTAAAGCCACACCTGTATATGTTTTCTATTTTCCTTTTGCACAGGCGTTAAAATGCTATTGTTTAATCTCTTTACTGCCATCTCTGATTGCCCCACGCTTCTCTCCAACTAAAATGCATTTTAAAATTTAAACATTAACTCTTTGTCTATTTTAGTATGTACTACAACTTTAGCAAAAAACAAGCGTACCACTATAACATGCGATACATATTTCTTTTTTACGAAGCTTATGATGCTACAACGCGATAAACAGTCTTTGGAAAGCTGTCTACCATACGCATCATCCATTCTTGTTTATTAAGAACAGTATTACAAATATAATAGTCTGTTAGCTCTGCAAATTGCTCAAACCCATATTTGGGTTCGCTTGCCATCTCTAGGATGATAAAATCATATTCTTTTTTAAATTCTTGTAATATATGAAAAATATCATTTGAAAAATCTTGTGCTGAAATAGCACTTGTTAACCCCTGAGGAAGAATATCAACCCCCGTATCATAATCACGGTAAATAACATCATGCAACTTGGCATTGCCCGTTAAAATATCACTCAGTCCGCGATGTGGGCCTATGACTTTCTCTATTTGTTGACCAGAAATATCGACCAACAAAATTGTTTTGTTCTCTTTTGTGAGATGAAGTGAAAGCTTTGCCGCTGTCCGTGCAGCTTCTGGTCCAATGATTGAAATAATGGTTGAAGCACGCCATTTCAAAACATCAGATAATCCCTCTATCGTAATAAAAGCTTCAAAATTTTTCATTTCTTGAGAGACTAAAATACTCTCATTCTTCTTAAGATCATTTTCTTTTGATCTCAAATCCTCTTCTGAGATTTGGTCTTTTTTCCTTTTAAAGCACGGATAGAATAACAATATTCCTAGCAAAAGAGTAAGGAAACTGACCAATGCACTCACAAGAATATTTTTTCCATAAAGAGCCATAAAAGAAATTGGTGCTAACGTTGTTGGCGTGACCACGTGGATATTTGTATTTTGTAAGAGAAGAGGATCATCACTCAATCTCCGATATGAATCAATAATTTTTTCTCTTCGTTGAGCAGACTTGCTCATCGCTTCATTTTGGGCATCGACTGCTACTTTTATTTTATTTTCAAACTCGTTAAATATTTCATTCAAAGATTGGGATTGATCTTTTACAAAAAAGTTCATTCTTTTTTTGAGCTGTTTTTCTAATTCCGTTGCAATAACCTCATCTGAATGAACTTGATAAACGATTTGTAAAATTTTATTTTTTAATTGATGAGAAACTGTCTCTAATTCTGCAGTCATCGCTTTAATTTGAGGATGTGTCCACCCTAATTGCACAGCCATATGTGCTCTTTGTGTTTCCAAGAGATCACGTTTAGATTCCAGAGCAGCAATTGCTGAATTGCCTGCAATAAACGATAAAGACAGTAAAGACTGCCCATTTTCACGCATCATGTTAATCGTTGAATTCAAACTTGTTAAATGAATACGCTTTAAAGTTGCTTGCGTTAATTGCATCGAAAGATCATGAAGCTCTGTTTGTTTTACACCACGCTGAATAAAAGAATCAATAGATTTACGAAATTCCTGCACGATATTAAGGATTGCAATATTATCATATTGTTTGTCTTCTAATTTATCATTTAACAAGAATTGTTTCTGTTTTATGATTGCTTGTGAAAATGCGGAAAACCAAGTTTCCAACCCACGTTGAGCTGCTTCAAGTGTCTCGGCTTCAAAAGTAAGATCGATAAAATCACCATGACGCGATAAACGGATATTTTCATGATTTTTTTTCTTATAAGAAGCACTTAAAGAAAAATTCGAATCATTGAAGAACATAGGCTGTGAAAACAAAAAGGCGATAACATTGTCTTTCTTTTTAATTGGTAATGGCTTTCCTACAGAATCAGATAATGAAAATGTTAAAGTTGCTTGGTAACCACGAGGCTGGACAAAATAATACAACCAAATCAAAGATACACATAGCATTTGTAATAGCAAAACAATCAAAATGCTTCGCCATACGGTACGTACGAATAGTCTTTTATTACATGTAAGACTCATCTTTATTTTAACCAGCAAAATACTTCTTCATATTGTTTTATTAAGAGAAAGTAGTAACTATCCTCTTAACTTGCTGTCATATTATTTTGAGATAATAAAAATATAAAATTTAAGAACAAATGTTCAAAAATAGCTTTAAAGAACTTAATTCATATTTTTTTTGAGGCTCTCTAGTTGTTTTTTTGCTTCAGAAGTAACAACCGCTCTAATGGTAATAGACCCATCATCATGCCCTTCTTGCACTATTTCCGCAGAGTTTTCATAAAACCAATCAATAAGCGACATTTCATGAGGTTGTAAAAGATATTCAATGCTTTGCACCTCTCCAAAAATTCGCTTTTCAATGGCTCTTAATAATTGATCGAGTCCATCCCCCTTAAGTGCTGATACCATGAGAGCAGGATTTAATCGCGTCTTTGCGCTTGTTTGTAAAACATTCAATGCTTGCTCATCTAACATATCAATCTTATTCCAAACTTCTATGATATGCTCCATATCATCAATATCGATATCAAGACTTGAAAGCACTTCTAAAACATCTTGGGCATGTGCTCGATGATCAAGATCTGACATATCTCTTATATGAAGAATGAGATCCGCTTCAACCACTTCTTCAAGGGTTGCTCTAAAAGCTGCAATCAAATTCGTTGGCAAGTTAGAAATAAACCCTACAGTATCAGACAAAAGAACAGTTTTTCCATGGGGAAGCACAACTTTGCGCAAAGTCGGGTCAAGCGTTGCAAATAACATATTCTTTGCTAAAACATCTGCACCGCTTAAACGGTTAAAGAGAGTTGACTTTCCTGTATTCGTATATCCTACCAGTGCCACAACAGGATAAGATGTTTTTTTCCTTTTTGCTCTATGAAGTGCACGTGTTTTAATAACCGTTTGCAATTCGCGGCGAATACGAATAATTTTTTCTTGTAAAAGACGCCTATCTGCTTCAATTTGCGTCTCACCAGGTCCACCTAGGAAGCCACGCCCCCCCCGTTGCCTTTCCAAGTGCGTCCAACTCCGCACAAGCCTCCCTTTTTGATAGGACAAGTGCGCTAACTCTACTTGCAAAACTCCTTCTTTTGTTCGTGCACGGTCCCCAAAAATTTCAAGAATCAAAGCCGTTCTATCGATAACTTTGCAATTCCACAATTTTTCTAAATTACGCTGCTGTACTGGCGTTAAAAAGTGATCTACAATCGCAAGCTCAATAGAATATTCATCTATATAACAGGTTAACGCATCTACTTTACCTTTTCCAAAGAGAGTCGCAGAGCGAGGCGTTGCAATATTAATCGTTTCATAATTAACAACTTCTAACCTTATAGCACGTGCTAACCCCAATGATTCTTTAACACGAGAAGATATAGAACACTCTCTCAAAGAGCTTTCACTTCTATTTTCTTGAAAAATCGGTATCAAAACAAGTGCGCGCACCTGTCCTGTATTCTGCGAAAATACCCCTCCTAATCTCTCATTTTCATTTATCATAGCAATCTAAGTACTTTTAAATGGGATAAGAGGTCTATCTTAAAATGATATGTTTACTCAGGACTTTCACCCTCAAACATCTGTACAGGCTGTCCAGGCATAATCGTAGAAATAGCATGCTTATAAACCAATTGCGCGTGTCCATCTCGGCGCAAAAGAACACAAAAATTATCAAATGAAGTTACAATACCCGTGAGTTTAACGCCATTGACAAGAAAAATTGTAAGGGAAATTTTTTGCTTACGCACCGTATTTAAAAACACATCTTGCAGGTGTTGTGATCGCTCTGCCATTATTCTTACACCTTTATCTAGATTGCATAAAATATTCGTGCATGCATATCGACTGAAAAATATCCAATTGTCAACGTAGAAGCTTAAAAATTCAGCAACAAACAACTGAAATTAGAGAAAAAACAGCTCTTTAAGACAATAATAAAGTACAACTTACGAAAAGCTATATTAAATTAAAAATTTTTCCACGTTTACTTTTTTATGAGCTTACAATTCAAAGGCATACTTTTATACATCCTAAGCTATTACAGACTATATGTGATGATAAATCTGCTTCGTTTAGAATCAATAAAAGTAAGCGGACAACAACATTTATTAACGATTGTCGATATTAAAGAGAGACATTCGCACCTTACTGTATATATAACCGCTATTAAATTGTCCTTATTTCAAAGACTGCCGGCTTATAAAGCTTTCTATAAACACAAGTTGTAAACAGTATTTTTGTTTTAGTTAGATTTAAATAATAAATTGTTTTTACTATATTTTATAACATTTTTAAACAGGGTACAAGAAACCGCGTTAACTTTATCTTGATAAGTTTTTAAAATTTTTCCCTAAGCATATTCCTTTCTAAATAATTAACAGCTAGTATGTAGAAATTATGTGGAAGAGAACGTATCCCTTTTCCGGCTGTAAGAGTACGAGGCGAGTATGGCACGCAGAACAAAATTGCAAACATTTGAAGTTGAAGTTGAAGAAGCCCTCACAAAAGCTATGAACTTTGATTTCGATGACACAGGATTTGAAACGATATCATCCAATAATTCTGAAAATGTTGTTAATGTCGATGATCTGATTCAAAAAATTGCAATGGCAGAAGAAGAATTTTTTGCTGAAAACGGTACGTCAACTTTTGTTTCTAATATTCATGATGAAGCTGTTGTTGATAAATCCGTTGTTGAACAGCTTTTTGCTCCAAAACCTTCACCTGATATTTCAGGTGGAACTGTTCATAATACATTATTGCCTACAAAACTTCTTCCTGCAAATGATGATATAACAACCCCTGTAAATTTTGGACCATTCAAGCAGCGTTCTTCCTCTCGAGTCTACTGGTATACAACAGCGCTTAGTGCTTTATGGGCAACGGGAGGAGCTTTTATTGCGCATAAACTCGCACCTACCGGACTCAGCTCCTTATCCAATATCAGCACTTTTGTTACATCCCCAACAGGACTTGCTGTAGCAGCCGGAACAGCAATTCCTATCCTTATATCTTGGGGCGTTGCTCAATTAACAAAACGTTCAAACGACTTGCATAATATTGCGCTTCTTATGACCAATGCTGCACAGCGCCTTAGTGAACCACAACATCTATCTGAAAAACAAGCTATTGCTATAGGGCAAACCATTCGTGAAGAAGTAGCGGCAATGAACGAAGGTATTGAACGTACCCTCGGACGTGCTGTTGAACTTGAAGCAATCATACAAGGTGAAGTTCACAATCTAGAACAAGCCTATGCTGAGAATGAATCACGCATTCACACATTAATCAAAGAATTGAGTAATGAACGCATAGCCATTTTGAATCACGCAGATCGCGTACAATCAACAATTAAAGGAACCCAAGAACAACTGAGTGATGAATTTGGTTTGGTTACCTCTAACATTGTGACCAATGTTGAAAAGCTTGCACAAACCCTTTCTCAAACTTTACAAAAACAAGGTGAAGACCTTGTTGAAAAACTTTCCTATGCCGGTGATGGCGTAACAAATCAACTTGTTGAAAAATTTAACAAAACAACAACACAAATTCAGCAGAAAAACACGGAATTTTTTCATGAATTAGGAAAAAACTTTGATGGTTTTGCAAAACGATTTGATTATAATGAAAAACAAATAGAAAAAACTTTTAATGAAACAGCTGAAAAAGCAGAAGTACATGTTGCTAAAATTGCAACACATATACAAGCAGTAACAGATCAAACTTTGCACGCTGTTGATGAAAAGTTTAAAGCCTTGGATAAAGCTCTTATTGATCGTAATAATCAATCTCTACAGAATTTTGATGAGAAGATCTTAAAGCTCGACGACCAAGCACATAAACTCTCTTCTAAATTTGATAACGTAACCTCGCAAGCAATTGGAGCCTTTGAACAACGTTTAGCAACTGTTGATCTTTCTCTTAAAGAACATAGTGATTCCATCATTGATTCCTTTATAGAACGCAGTCAGGCTTTAGAGGATAATGCTGAAAAACTTGGTAACTTCTTGGAAGCTCATGTCTTGAAAATAAATGAGAACCTCCAAGAAAAAACAGCAGACATTACCCATGCATTTACAAATGGACGTGAAGCTATTCTTTCTGCAATTGATAAAAGTAAGGAAAGTCTGAGAGAAGAAATTCAATATGTCGACAATGCCATTGTTGATATCATACAAGAACGTTCACAAGATTTTAAAGTACAACTTTCTGATCAACGAGCTCTTATGGCAGACATGCTCGATAACGAGAAAAATAAAATTGCGGATACATTAAGAAATCAAATTGATGTTTTGTCCCAAAATACTTCTCATATTGAAAAAGTTTTGGCTGATAATGTTCAAGTCGTTGATAAACAAGCTGAAAATCATATTACAAACATCATTCAATGCACTGAAAAGTTACAAGATGTCATTGTACAAAGTTGTAATACAACCCAAGATGCTTTAGAAGCACAAGCGAGAAATATTGATATCCGTGCCGATGCTCTGCGCGATTCTTTAGCGATTAATAGTTTTTCTCTCAATGAAGTTCTTGCCGATCAAGCACGCACACTTGAACAACGCATGGAAACAATCCATAATCTCATTGCAAAAAGTGATATACGTGTCGATGTTGCATTGAAACAACAAATAGATTTAGTTGAGAGTGCAATTGTCGCCAATAATAAAAACATTACTGAAACGGTTCAAGATCATATCAAAAACCTTGAAAGCCATGCCGAAATTTTAAAGAATACTCTCTCTCAATCGAGTGGTGTTTTCTTTGAAACCCTTGAAACACGTATGGAATCATTCGATACAGATCTAGAAGATCGTGCACACAAAATTTTTGAACGGACAACAACGCTAGAGGAAACATTATCTGAAAAATTTAGCCAAATCTGTGAAGCCATTGATATGCAAACATCTGTTATTGAGGAACGTTCTGACACATTAAAAACGTCTCTCATGATTAGTAATGAGCAAAGTCAGATAATTCAACAAGCGCTGGAAAGCAGTGTTGACAATATGCGTGTAACCTTAGAAGACTCTGTTAATACAGTGACAGATAACCTGCATAATAAGATTATAAAAGCTTCTGATATTCTTTCTTCTACGAGTGAACAAATTCTTTCATCTGTTACAAATGTTACTGCACAAGCAGAAAATATTCTCTTAGAATCAGGCAATCGCATTGTATCAAATGTCAAAAAAACTGTTTATGATACCAGTGAAAAAGTTCTGTCAGTTCTGTCTGAACAAACAGCGCATACTGTCGAAGCTTTCGCAACAGCCAGCCATAATGCACAAGCATTATTGAATGAAACTATTCACACATCAACAACAGCAATAGAACAAGTTCTTAATGAACGCTGTGATGTTCTTCATCACTCTATGCAAAATCTTAAAAATAATTTAGGATATCAGCTCTCTGATGTAACGAGCCGTCTGGAAGATGCTGGAAATCAAACAACAACACAAATTTCACAACATGTTGGAAAAATAACAGAGCTTACAAATCACTTAAATCAAGCAGCGCAAAATACGACAGAATCAATTGATTCTTTAACACAGCATATCGGTGAACAACTCTCTCTTTCCACACAAGATGCTGAACAAAGAATTTATGCACATAATGAATCTTTAGTGAATAGCTTAACCAAAGCTAACTCTGAAACACTTCAAACAATAACGATTATGAAGGAAGAGCTTGTTAATAATGTCTCATCCATCTTAACACAGTTGAATCAATCAATTTACAATTTTCACGAAAATAGTAATGTTTTATTATCGGCTGTTCAAAATATTGATGGGCAGTTTAATGAGAGTACGAATAATTTTTTCCGCAACACGGACCAAGTAGCAGAGCGTTTGTCAGCTTCAAATCAAGCGCTCAATACTAATGTTGAAATTCTGCAAGGACTTTCAAAGAGTACCTTTGAACAAATTAATCATATAACGAGCAGTTTTGGTGAACATGCAAAGACACTTTCCCAAACTATTCATGTTCTTGAACAGTCTGAAAATTCACTTAGTGCAACACTTGAAGAAAAACATAATACGCTTTCTGTATTAAGCGATGCTCTTGTTTCAAAGTCTCATGAAATTAATCAAATGATTGGGCATTATGAAAAAATCTTCAACTTAGCACTTGAACGCTCTGATAAGAATGCGCGTAACTCCACAAATTCATTCCAACAATCACTTAATAAGCTTGTTAGTGAAGCATCAACGCGTTTTTCAGAAGCAGCAGAAGATATACGTCGCTCCGCTGATGAAGTTCGTTTAGAGCTTTCAAAGATTAATAATGATATCAATGAAAATGTAAAAAAACTTCCAGAAAAAACAAAAGAAACAACGCAAACAATTCGCACAGCTTTGAATGAACAGATTACAGCGTTACAAGATTTAGTCAGTGTTATACAAAATGATCAAAAGAGCGCACAAAAACAGCTAATGTCAGCATTTCCTACATCATCAATGTTTAATCAAAAAAGTGACAGTTCCACTGAGTCTGTTAAAAAGATTGTGCCACCTAAGCCTATTTTGCAACAAGATCAAAGCAAAAAAAGACCAAATAAATGGGTATCAAATCTCTTAGAAAGAGCTTCACGTGAAGAAACATTTTATGATGCTCCCCCTAGTGATGATGTTTTAACATCAGTGCAAACAAAACCATCTCCTGCAAACTGCTCTCTTAATTCATTAGCTTCTGGTATAGTGCAAGCTATTAATCACAATGCCATTGTTGAGCTATGGGATCATTATCAACGTGGACAAAAAAACATCGTAACAGAACGCCTTTATACCTTAAATGGACAAAAAATATTTGAAATGATTAAGAAAAAATATATGAGCGATTTTGGGTTTAAACGTTCAGTGAATCAATATGTTACAGATTTCGAAAAGCTCTTACGTGATATATCGCGCAGTTCTGGCTCTTCCAACTCAGTTCGCAAGTACTTGATATCAGATACCGGAAAAGTTTATACTATGCTTGCTCATGCAAGTGGTCGAATCCAATAACAAATAAGAAAGTGGAAAAAGATATTTTTTCCACTTTCTCTCTCCAGTTGTTTTAATGGCTCATCATAGAATGCTTTTTTTTCAACTGTAGCTTTGTACTTCAAAGGTTGGGATAATTGGCATGCGGTTTTCTTTGATATCCTAAGCAATAACCCTAAAGAAGCGTAATGGCTTATCAAACAACGTATCATTCTAAGAATGATCAAGCATGTTTTCTATTTCCTTATCTTTTTCTTAACTCCTTTATTTTTCATAGTTTCATAAAGGTACAAAATCGGTAATAATTATTTTTATTAATTGTGAAAAAAATTCATGCTTTTGTATTAAAATAGCTCATAGAAACACTTCTATTTATTTTTTTTTAATGTTTTTTATCCACATATTACTCTCGTTTGAATTATGTAAGTAAATATTTTTTATTATATTAGATGAGTTTGAGCTAAAAGAATCTTATTGTATTCAAATTTCTCATTCAACATACGAGATGATTCATTATAAATTATAAAGTTTGCATTATTAAGAGTTCAATTGAATAATAAACAAAACAACTCCCATTTTTAAAGTTCCAATTTCCTTTTAAATAGCTGCAAAAATAATTTATAAATTGCAAATTGTTATTTAAAATTTCTTCTACCTCCCTATAGAAATTTAAATAAAGAAGATGAAGTTAATAGAAAACACTCTTCTTTTCTTTCCTTAAGTTGTAAGCATTGCAAAAAAAATAATGGCTTGGTAATGTAATTATTAGTAATATTTTATTCGTTTGTAGACTAATCAATTTTTACGCGTTTTATTAAGGAAAGAAAAAACTAATCGTGCTTCTATCAATGAAATTATTCATGCACACAAACAAAAAGAATCATCAAACTGGTTTTACGATCCAGAAGAGTTTTCTCATACTCATGCATTTTGATATTCAGAGAAATGAGGATCTATTAGTGGACAAAACCTTATCGTAGATGGAACATCTCATATACACATACGCTAACTTGGATATCATAAAAATGTCTAGAGAACGAAATAGTGATTTCAGTTCACCAAAAGCTGAACTTGACAGTGCCGCACTTTTTTATCACCAGTACCCTAAACCTGGAAAATTGGAAATACAAGCAACAAAACCTCTTGATAACCAACGTGATTTAGCTCTTGCTTATTCTCCAGGTGTTGCTGCACCATGTCTTGCAATTCATGAAGATCCTAATCTTGCTGCTCAATATACCTCCCGTTCTAATTTAGTCGCTGTTATATCCAATGGAACTGCTGTTCTTGGTTTAGGAAATATTGGCCCTCTTGCTTCAAAGCCAGTTATGGAAGGTAAAGCCGTTTTATTCAAAAAATTTGCGAATATTGATGTCTTTGATATTGAAATTGATGCATCCGATATAGAACAAATGGTACAAACGGTATCGACTTTAGAACCTACATTTGGTGGTATTAATCTTGAAGACATTAAGGCTCCTGAATGTTTTGACATCGAAGAAAAGCTTCGTGCTAAAATGAAAATTCCAGTTTTTCATGATGACCAACATGGAACTGCCATTATTGTTTCTGCGGCTGTATTAAATGCCTTAAATCTTTCAGGAAAAAAAATTGAAAATGCAAAAATAGTTACCTCAGGTGCAGGTGCTGCTGCCCTCGCTTGCCTTAATCTTTTGGTTCGTCTTGGGGCAAAAGTTGAAAATATTTGGCTTAGTGACTTAGAGGGAGTTGTTTATGAAGGTCGCAAGACCCTTATGGATCGTTGGAAAATCAATTACGCACAAAAAACGGACGCACGAACTTTATCTGATATTATTGATGATGCGGATATTTTTCTAGGCCTATCTGCAGGTGGTGTTTTAAAGCCTGAATATCTTAAAAGAATGGCTCAAAATCCACTCATTTTAGCACTGGCTAATCCAGTACCAGAAATTATGCCTGAAGAAGCACGCTCTATACGACCAGATGCAATGATCTGCACAGGACGCTCTGATTATCCCAATCAAGTTAATAATGTCCTTTGTTTTCCCTATATCTTCCGTGGTGCATTAGACGTAGGTGCTAGTGCAATTAATGAAGAAATGAAAATGGCCGCTGTTCATGCGATTGCTGCCCTTGCACGTGAAGAAACTTCAGATGTTGTAGCACGTGCATACTCAAAAGAACCACCCAATTTTGGACCAGACTATCTAATCCCCTCTCCTTTTGATCCGCGTTTAATACTGCGTATTGCCCCCGCTGTTGCTAAAGCAGCAATGACAACTGGTGTTGCCATTCGTCCCATTGAAGATATGGAGGCCTACTATGATATCCTCAATCGATTTGTCTTTCTTTCTGGTTTAACAATGAAACCTGTTTTTGCTGCAGCAAAAACAGCAAAACGTAAACGCGTCATCTATGCCAATGGTGAAGATGAACGCGTCCTTCGTGCGGCACAAGTTGTCATTGAAGAACAAACAGCAACGCCCCTCCTTATCGGCCGTCCACATGTCGTAGAAGCAAGATTAAAACGCTTTGGTTTAAGAATTCGTCCCGGTATAGATTTTGAATTAACAAACCCTGAAGATGATCCACGTTTTCGTGATTATGTTAATTTATTTTTTCATTATACAGGAAGGCGTGGTGTTACGCCTGAAATGGCAAAAACAGTAGTGAGAACATCAACAACGGCTATTGCTGCCCTTGCCGTTATGCGTGAAGAAGCAGATGCAATGATTTGCGGCTTAGAAGGACGCTTTGAACGTCAACTTGAATTGATTGAACAAATTATCGGTCTTGATCCTCATGTTCACCGTTTTTCTGCTATGAGTTTGCTTATCTCTCAACAACGTACTCTTTTCCTTACAGATACTTACGTCAATGAAAATCCTTCTGCAGAAGAAATCGCTGAAATGACTGTGTTGGCAGCTCAAGAAGTTGAAGCATTTGGAATAACACCAAAAGCAGCCTTATTATCACACTCAAACTTTGGTTCTAAAAACACAGAAAGTGCGCGTAAAATGCGACGTGCAACAGAAATTCTTGCCAAATTACACCCTGATTTAGAAGCAGATGGTGAAATGCATGCTGATGCTGCCCTTTCCAAAGTTTTTCGTGATCGTGTTTTTCCTAATTCTCGTCTTAAAAGTGAAGCTAATTTGCTTGTCTTTCCAACACTTGATTCAGCCAATATCACGCTCAACACTGTTAAAAGCCTCACAAATGCACTCCATGTTGGTCCTATTCTAATCGGGGCAGCACGTCCCGCCCATATCTTAACACCTTCAGTAACTTCCCGGGGAGTTGTTAATATAACAGCCCTTGCTGTCCTTGCTGCCAATAGAAAAAATAGTCTCGTAAAATAAATGCGTAATAAAATTTCAAAGTTTTTTAAATATTGAGATATAGTATTTCATGTACTGTAAACCTCTTTTCTCTATAGATAAAGACAGCTATATTCTGGATTAAGTCTTTTTTTTAAAGAGAAAAAAGGCTAGAAGAACAATATTAAATGTATTTTGAATTTACTAACTCTATAATAAGGAATCCGTACATTGCCTTCCACGTTTGATAAAGTTGCTGATATCATTGCAGAAATCAGTGAAATTGATCGCAATACAATTACACCTGAGAGTCATACAATTGACGATTTAGGAATCGACAGTCTTGATTTTCTTGATATTGTTTTCGCTATTGATAAAGCTTTTGGAATAAAAGTCCCTCTAGAACAATGGACACAAGAAGTCAACGAAGGTACCGTTGCAACAGAAGAATACTTTGTTCTTAAAAACCTTTGTGCAAAAATTGATGATCTCGTTGCCTTAAAACAGGCGGAGTAGTTTTTTCGCCATGCATGATCAATCTGTATTCATCACTGGTATAGGTCTCATAAGCTCTCTGGGGGAAGGAACTGATCAACATTGGAATCTCTTAAATGATCCAATCCGTACACCAAACCTAGATTATACAACTTTTTCACCTTACACGGTTCATAAATTGCCCGAAATTGATTGGAGTTTACAAATTCCTAAAAAAAGTGATCAACGGCAAATGGGAACATGGCAGCGTCTTGGTACCTATGCGGCTGGTCTTGCTCTTGATGATGCTGGCATGAAAAATAATGAACAACTCACTTCAACAATGGATATGATCGTAGCGGCAAGTGGGGGAGAACGTGATATTACTGTTGATACACAGATTCTTTCTAAAGCGCGCGCAGTTGCCGATCATGCTTCTATGTTAAATGTTGCTCTTTCAACTGAACTTCGTCCAACATTATTTTTGGCACAACTTTCAAACCTTTTGGCAGGAAACATTTCAATTGTTCATAAAGTCACTGGATCATCTCGTACATTTATGGGAGAAGAAGGCAGTGGTCTTTCTGCACTTCAAATTGCTGTAGCTCGTATTAAATCAGGTCAAAGTACCCATGCTCTTGTAGGAAGTTCCTATAATGCACAAAGTTATGATATGTTGTTGGCGCATGAGCTTGGTGGTCTTTTAACCCATAATGGATGGAGCCCAGTGTGGGGTCGTAAAGTTTACCCTGGCGGCGGTATTATAACCGGTTCTGGTGGTATTTTCTTCGTTCTTGAAAGTGGAGAACATGCGAAAAAACGTAACGCACGTGCTTATGCTGAAATTAGTCAAATTGTTACAGACCAAATAGATAGAACCAAAACTTCACTTAGAGATTCAATTGCAACAATGTTAAAAACTGCGGGCGCTAAATCTGCCTTAGCCATTTCAGCAGCCTCAGGAGCTCACGAAGCAACAAAAGCAGAACAAAATGCTCTTGATAATGCTGATCTATCTTACCGTGGCATTACAACATTATTTGGTTATATGCGGGAAGCACAATTTCCTCTAGCTCTAGCTCTTGCAGCACTTTCAATTGAAAAAAAACGCGGTTTTCCAGCGTTAAGTCCTCATGAAAAACCTTTTTCTAAAGAAGTACGTGAAATATTTGTTACAACGATTGGTATAAAAAGAGCTGAAGGTATTGTGCGTCTTACTGCTGTTTGAAGGGGAATTTCTATAGTGAAATATCATGATCATTTTGGGCGTCCACTTGTAGCAATAACTGGTGCAGGCATTGTCACATCACTGGGACAAGGGAAACATGAAAATTGGCAAAAATTAACAAGCGGTGTAAGTGGTATCCACAAAATAACACGTTTTCCCGTTGAGGGATTAAATACACATATTGCTGGAACAATTGATTTTCTTAAAGAAAGTACACTTGGTGCTTCAGCTCTCTCTGAGAAGCTTGCACATCTTTCTGCTGAAGAAGCTTTAGAACAAGCTGCTATTGATAAAAAAAACTTTAATGGACCACTCTTTCTAGCTGCTCCTCCTGTTGAACTTGAATGGAAAGCACGTTTTAGTCTTGATCAAGAGGAAGAATTCAATAATGAGCCTTCTTATGCACATCTTCTTAAAGTCTGTAAGGATAAACTCCATGAGACGCTTTTTGAATCCACACAATTTGGTGCAATTGCAGAAAAACTTCAAAAAACATTTGGCACAAAAGGACTTCCTGTTACACTTTCCACTGCCTGTGCATCTGGTGCAACAGCAATTCAATTAGGTGTTGAGTCTATTAGACGGAGAGAGACAAATAGAGCTCTCATAATTGCGACAGATGGATCAGTTTCAGCAGAATCTCTTATTCGTTTTTCGCTACTATCTGCTCTTTCAACTCAGAATGAGCCTCCAGAAAAAGCAGCAAAACCCTTTAGCCGTGATCGAGATGGTTTTGTTATGGCAGAAGGCTCAGGCGCTCTTGTTCTTGAATCTCTTCAAAGCGCATTAAACCGTAATGCTACAGTTTTAGGAATTTTAGCTGGCTGTGGAGAAACCGCCGATGACTTTCACCGTACACGTTCAAAACCCGATGCATCACCAGCAATTGAATCCGTTCGCAAAGCTTTAGACGATGCAAAAATAACCATCAATGAAATTGACTATATTAATGCCCACGGAACTTCAACACCTGAAAATGAGAAAATGGAATATCTTGCATTATCAACAGTATTCGGTGGTCTTTTAGAGCATATTCCTGTCTCTTCTAATAAATCAATGATTGGGCATACATTAACTGCTGCTGGTGCAATAGAAGCGGTTTTTTCGCTTTTAACCATTCAATCGGGAATACTTCCACCGACAATAAATTATGATAATCCTGACCCTACTATCCCTTTAGATGTTGTTCCTCATCATAGCCGTAAGTCCTGTGTCAATGCGGTTTTGTCAAACTCATTTGGATTTGGTGGTCAAAATATGAGTCTTGTTATCACTGCATATAAAGGATAATCCTTTAATAATAAAATTTTATAACGCTAACCAATAATATATTTAAGGGGGATGATAATGCGTGCACTGAAACTCTTCGATGATCGTCGGCTTGAAATCACCAATATTTCCCCGCCATCTTCACCTAGTATAGGTGAAGTAACTGTGCGGATAAAAGCCGTTGCTCTTAATCATATTGATGTATGGGGATGGCGTGGCATGGCTTTTGCGAAAAGAAAAATGCCACTCATCATTGGTGCAGAAGCCTCTGGTGAGGTTATACAAATAGGAGATGGCGTTGAACATCTCCAACTTGGACAGATTGTCTCAATTTATGGTGCACAAACCTGCGGAGTATGCCAAGCTTGTCATGAAGGACGGGATAATCTTTGCAGTAATGTAAAGGGAGTCTATGGTTTTCACCTTGATGGATTTGCGTGTGAGCTTGTCAATTTGCCAGCACGTTTATTAGTTCCATCACCTCCCCAATGTGATGAATTGCAAGCAGCAGTTGCTCCAATTACTTTTGGTACCGTAGAACATATGCTTTTCGATAACGCAAAACTACAAGCAGGAGAAACAATCCTGGTACAGGCTGGTGGCTCAGGTATTGGTTCTGCAGCCATTCAACTTGCAAAACACATGGGCTGTACAGTTATCACAACTGTAGGTTCAGATGAAAAAATTGCAAAAGCGCACTCTCTTGGGGCAGATCATGTGATTAATTATCGTAAAGATCGTTTTGAAGGTGTAGTGCGTAAATTAACCCAAAAAAAAGGTGTTGACGTTGTTTTTGAGCATGTTGGTGTCGATACATGGAACGGTTCTCTGTTATGTATGAAAAAAGGAGCACGCTTAGTGACTTGCGGTTCTACCTCTGGTGTTTCAGCACCAATAAATCTCATGCAATTATTCCAGCAACAGCTTAAAATATTCGGTTCATTTGGCTGCCGTATGGAAAATATGAAAAATGCCATGCAAAAAATGGCACAAAAAGCCATACACCCTGTCATTGATACAATTGTTGGGCTGGATGAAATTGATACAGCTTTAAAACGAATGGAGAGTCGTGATGTTTTTGGTAAAATTATCCTTAAAATCGATTAAATCATGATGAAGCTTTCTCTTAAAAATCTCATATATCGTATTAAAATTATAGCTAAAAAAATATCCTACTTGTTATGGGCATATCTACTCTTTGGTTCTTTATTTATTCTAAAATGTTTTCCAGCCAAAATGGGAATTTCTTTTTTTGCTTGGTTAGCAAAAAAAATTGGTCCCCTTGTACATCGTCATCAAATCACACTCGCAAACCTTAGGAGTGCATATCCAGAAAAAACAGAGCAAGAACTCCGTGCGATTGCAATAGAAATGTGGGAAAATATAGGACGTTTCCTAGCCGAATATATTTTTCTTGATAAAATTTTTGATTTTGATCCTCATGCAGACGAGCCAGGTTTCATTGAGGTTAAAGGCACTGAAATATTTGAGCGATTAAAAAATGAAAAAAAACCACATATTTTTTTCACCGCACATACTGGAAATTTTGAACTTCTGCCTATTTGTGCACAAAGTTTTGATCTTAATGTTACGGTATTATTTAGACCACCCAATAATCCCTATGTTGCCAAACGAATCCTTAAAGCACGACAAACTTCTATGGGACACCTTGTTCCCTCCAAGGCCGGAGCAGCATGGGCATTAGCAGCCAAATTAGAAGAAGGTGAAAATGTTGGTATGCTCGTTGATCAAAAATTTCGCCGCGGTATCATGGGAACATTTTTTAACAGACCTCTTAAAACAAACCCCTTAATTATAAAACTTGCTCGACAATATGACTGTGATATTTATCCAGCACGTTGTATTCGTTTGCCTAGTGGACGTCATCGTTTAGAGTTATATGAACATGTAGAACTTCCACGTGATGAAAAAAATGATATCGATATAGCTGCTTCTACGCAAAAATTAAATGATATTGTTGAATCTTGGGTCCGTGAATATCCTGGACAATGGATGTGGTTACATAGACGTTGGGACATCTAACATAAGCTCTATTGCTTACAAAGGAAGTGCAAAATGTTAGCCTCAAAAGATATCAAAGATCTCACTGCAATTATCACTGCATTACGAAACTCTGATAATGGTTGTATCTGGCATAAAAAACAAACTTTTGAATCCCTCATACCCTATATGCTCGAAGAAGTTTACGAAGTCATCGATGCCATTGAACGAAAGAATCGAAAGGATCTCTGTGAAGAACTTGGGGATCTTCTTTTACAAGTTGTCTATCATGCTACCATAGCACAAGAAGAAGGCAGCTTTACTTTTGAAGATGTTGTTTATGCAATCACGGAAAAAATGATTCGACGCCATCCTCATGTTTTTGGAAATGCCGAGCAAAAAAAACGAGGATTTATAAAAGAGGAGTGGGAATATATAAAAAAAAGAGAACAGGTTGAACAAAAAAGAATGTGCGAAGAAAAAAACAACAATTCCTCCATAAGCATACTCGCAACAGTAAAACAAATCCAGCCAGCAAACCAAGAGGCACTTGCTTTACAAGAAACAGCAGCTAAAGTAGGTTTTGATTGGCAAAAAAGTGATAAAGTTTTTGAAAAAATAGAAGAAGAACTGGAAGAGCTCAAAGAAGCCATCAAAAATAAACAAAACTCAGAGATAGAAGCAGAGTTTGGAGATCTCTACTTTATACTTCTTAATCTCGCGCGCCACTTAGCGATTGATTCACAAAAAGCATTAAAAAAAACGAATATAAAATTTCGAAATCGTTTCGCCTATATTGAAGAAAAGCTATCCACTCAATCTAAAACACTCACTGACGCATCCTTGAATGAAATGGAAGCACTTTGGAAGCAAGCTAAAAATGAACGATAAAAAATAGTAGATTTCTTCTACCTAAAAGAACAAGCCCCTCTAAAATTACTAAATTATAATTTAGCTCAGCTCAATTTGTTTTATATTGATCCTGCGTAGCAGGACGAAGTTCCACCGATTCGCCACACCCGCATGCTGAAACTTGATTAGGGTTTTTAAAGACAAAACCAGACTGAAGCGTTGTCACTTCATAATCCATCTGCGTCCCTAATAAAAATAATACCGCATCATGTGCTACAAAAACACGGGCACCATTCACTTCAACAACATCCGCATCTATCCCCTTTTCTTTGACAAGAGTAATTGTATACTCCATCCCTGCACAACCACCTTTTTTGATACCAACAAGAATACCCTGTGCATCTTTTGCATCCATAATCGCTTTAACACGATCCACTGCTGCTTGCGTCAAGTTTATTACCGAAAAACGGCTCATCCTTTACTCTTTTCTTAGTTCAATAGACACTTTGAAAGTTTTTCCTCTATAATATTTTATCTGATATTTTAGAAAAAAAACAACAAAACATAAATTAAAGCATTCTGATCTTGTTTATTTGGATAAAAATACATACCCGTAAAATGAGATTTGTGATTATACAATCCAGAACTTACAATTTTTTATCCATATAAAATGAAAATACCTCGTCTATAAAACTCTAAAAAACGAAAACTTTTCAAAACCATACATTCACTCCTCTTCTTTTGAAAATCTTTATCTTTTTAGAAAAGTAACGATTAGGTAAGAAAAAAATATACCTTCAGCACTCATTTGCTCCAATTCATACCTCTACACCAATCTTACCCCCTCCTCACAATCTCAAAAGTAATTAAATGCATACATCTATTAACTATAGAGCTAAAAATTTAATGATCACAAAGAATTTTACAAATTCGTTATTTATCTTGAATTAACAACAAAATATTGATGTCCAAAATTTTTACTTTCAAAAGCTCTAAGTGCAAGAGCATTTTAGATTTTATTCTGTTTATTTTTTCTCTTGCCTTTAAAGAAACAGTCATTTAATCGTTTTACACGAACTCGGAGCGTAGCGCAGCTTGGTAGCGCACTTGACTGGGGGTCAAGGGGTCGTGGGTTCAAATCCCGCCGCTCCGACCATTTTTAAAATGCTATAAATAAGCTTACTTAAAAAGTGAATCATTATGCATTTCAATTGCACACACATGAACTTTTTCTTCAACGTAGAATAATGTGCAATGATATTTTATCATAAATTCGAGATAAGCTTTTTTATTAAAATGCGCTTCGTTCTTAGGAAAACACATACGAAACGCGAGACCTTTTGCCTCGCGTTTTTTATTTTTCAGAAAAATTTATAATTATCCGATCTCATATTTTCTAAATTTTCTTTACACGATAACGTCGCTGTTATCATTTTTTGTAATGGATGGTGACATCTGTACGGTTATCTTTTTGGGTTTTAATTCAGCTGGCATTTCCCTTTTAAGCTGAATATGAAGAAGCCCATCTCCAAGTTCTGCCCCAATAACCTTAACATGATCAGCCAAATGAAAACGCCGTTCAAAAGCACGCGAAGCAATGCCTCGATAAAGGAATTCTCGCTCTTCATCATCATTTTTAGACTTTCTGTCTCCCTTAACGATCAGCTGGTTACAATGCGTTTCAATATCAATTTCATCTTGAGAAAAACCAGCAACCGCCATAGAAATTCTATAAGAATCTTCAGTTAAACGCTCGATATTATAAGGGGGATAAGAAGAAACTTCGTCTGGTTGTGTTCTAGAATCAAACCAGTTAAAAAGATGATCAAAACCTACTGTGGAACGATAAAATGGTGAAAAATCTACTTGACGCATAATATTGCCCTCCTCTAGAGCGACTATAATTTATAATTAATTCACAAAGTTCCCATATGGCAAACTTACTTGTGAACCTGCGGCCCCATCATGGCAACCGCATTATATTATCTAGTAATCGTTTTTCTTTATTTCAACTCTTTGGGACCTAAATTGATAAAAACTATCTAAAAAGCAATATACCCCTTTTTTAATCCTCTTTCTTCATTACATAAATGTCAAAGCACTAAGCGGCAAATACACTGTAAAGGATTTCAATTGGAAACACCTCTTTATCCCATAGACTGGGGTTCCACTTTTCTTAATATCCATCATGATACTCTTAAAATAGCAATAGATCACGAAATTCGTTTTGCTATAACATATCCTGAGGTGGAAAAATCTAAGGGAACAATTGTTATTCTCAAAAGCTACGCAAATACTTTAGAAAAATATTTTTTATTAATAAATGAAATTTCTAAACGCGGTTTTCATACAGCAATATTTGACTGCTTTGATCAAGAAAAAACATCCTTCAAGATAAGAAAACAAAGCCGACATCATTGTTTTGATATAAATAATGATATTAATGACTTATATAAATTTCTTAAAAGTATTGTTTATCCTAATTGTCCGCCGCCTTATTCTATGCTCGCCTATGGCATAGGTGGATTGATAGCACTTAGCGGATTAGATCTCATTAATCATCAGTTTAATAGATTGCTCTGTGTTTCTCCCCTTTTTGCTCCATTCGGCAATAAAACGAATAGTTTTCAACATAAATTAACACAATTTCTTTCTGATATAGGTCTTGGCTTTATACCAGTGAAAGATGGGAAAAAATTAAACAAGACAAAACAAAAAAATATACAATTGGGATACATAGATAAAGTGCCGCTCCCTTCCATTAAGCCCCCAACATCCCAATGGATGGCTTCAGTATTTAATGCGATTGATTCTATGAAGAGAAATGTACTTCATGGAGATTTACGAATCCCAACACTCTTTATTCTTGCCAATCAAAACAATATTGCAAACAACATTGAAGTGCGGCAATTATGCCAACACACACGTCTAACAGAAAGTATTACTATTACAGGCGCTAAACTGGATACAATTATGGTTAACGAAGATTATAAAAAGCAATTTTGGGCTGCATTCGATGCATTTATTCCCGATAATGTATCTGTAAAATAGCACTAAACCTTAATTTCCGCTCCGCCCCATCAAAAAAGAATTTTTCTACGAGCATTGGATCTACAAAAACTTTTAAATATAATAGATTTTTCTTTCCAACCACTCATATGATTCGTTTTCTAGCCTCTACAGACAAGCCATGACCTAAATATTCACCATGCATTCTAATAAAAAAACTAATATACAAAGTATATCATTACATTAAACAATATTATTTTACATCATAAAAAATAACTTAATAAAAAACTATTTATATAAATAAAAATAATAAATCTATCTTAATATAACATGATACATATTTATAAATAAAGCATCAAAATACTATTTTTGATCTGTTATTAAGTGATAATTTAATATTATATCTAGGAAAACAATATTTTTCATCTATTTAAGGAAAAAAACTGGAAATAAAGCGCATTTATAATATTTATTACAAATCTCTATAAAAACAAATAACTATAAAATTTCTATTTCTTAGGAGAACTTTTTAAAAACAATAAATTAACATAATATTCTTTTAATTTCTCGATATAGGAAGTCCCTACAATAATGGTTTTCATAAGTTTTTTAATGGAATTCTGATAATAATCAGCAAATTTAAAAGAAAAGATAGCAATGAATCATCTTAGAAGTTTTAGAGCCCCCCTTCTTTTTTCAAAATCACATATATTTCGAATTTAACCAACTCACAACGAATATGCTGTATTCTGAATAAGAATGTAAGAATTAACCATTTTGCCATTCATTTCAATTATGAGCATTTTACCATCTTTTTTCTAAATACTCTATATTGTATAATTGATGCGGCAAAACTCTGACAAATGGAGCCATTGGAACATAATCATGAAACGAATCCTGCTCGCAGAAGATGATAACGATATGCGTCGCTTTCTCGTAAAAGCCCTAGAACGTGCAGGCTACGAAGTCGCCGATTTCGATAATGGTATTAGCGCATATGAACGTTTACAAGAAGAGCCATTTTCCCTTCTCCTGACTGATATTGTGATGCCAGAGATGGACGGAATCGAACTCGCACGACGTGCTACTGAGATTGACCCTGATTTACGAGTAATGTTCATTACGGGTTTTGCAGCAGTAGCACTCAATTCAAATAGTGATACCCCTCCTGATGCAAAGGTTCTCTCTAAGCCATTTCACTTACGTGAACTCGTCAATGAGGTTGAAAAAATCCTTATTGCTGCTTAAAAAGTATTTTTTAAAGTTATTTGCATCTGTTGAAAGAGAAAATGAAATTAGGCATTGACGTTTGGCATTCTATATGGTGTATGCAACATCAATGAATGGGCGTGTAGCTCAGCGGGAGAGCACTACGTTGACATCGTAGGGGTCACAGGTTCAATCCCTGTCACGCCCACCATTCAACTTTATAGTATAAATAAATTATCGAATTATCGTATTCTTCCAAGGTACGGGATGCGTAAATAAAGATTCGGAAATAAGATTTTGCAATATGCCTCTACAAAGGGCATACTTTACGGAGTGTTTCTAATATTTTTTACGTTCTGATAGCGCCTCTTAGGGGAAGCCATCTAAAAGTATCACAAACGTAATAACAGCCTCATTTTGCAACAGATTAGAAGTTTGATTTTAAAATTCTTTCCACAAGCATAGGCTTCCGTTCTAAAAAATATTGTTTGTTTCCTGATCTATCCCCTGTTTTTCTTAATTCTTTCATGTCTATTGGTATACAACTTGTTGTCCAAACAGTTAGATATAACCACAGTCACTTCGATAGATATAAAACACTTAACCTTAGAGCTGTATTTTGAGTTTACCAATTACAGATTATAATAAAATATTAAAAAGAGTAAAAAACACGATAAAAGCAAATTTTTTCATTCTAAAAATACATTTGATTTATAATCATGTTTTATTGTTTGCCATGTTGAATGAGAAATCCGAATATCGCAATGTTTTCTCATTTCAAACCTATTTATATTGAATTAAACAAAGCCGTCTCTCTTACACGTCATAAGAGGAATTAGTATTAAGTAAAAATTGTATAAAAAAGCACAAAAATGCCGATAACTACCTCAAGTGCTAAGATCTATCGCAACATCGGGGGCTGGAAAATAGGCAAAGTGTATGATAATGTCAGTTTGTTTCTTCATAAATGTAAATATGATGGAGCTCAATGGATTTATCATTATACCATTTATGAGCGCCAGCGTGAAGTGAGCTTTAAGAGATATCTCTTAAAACAAAGCCTGTAAAATGGCATTCTCCTCACACTGTATTCTTATTGAAATAATGATCACCTTGAACCGTATGAGTTTAGATCTTCAGAGCTCATCTGCATAACATTTTAATGTGATTGTTATCCAATATTAAAATACTTTTCACATGATGTATAAACTATAAAGAAATAAGAAAAAACATTTGAAAATGTAAATATGAAATCTAAAAATTTAACTCTAAGATACAATCTATCTTCATTCATATAAATATACAGTATACATTCTTAAACCTATAAGACTAAGAAAACCTAAACATTGATGAAACCTATAACCCTACCTGAGAAACAGTGACAATCATGTTAAATCAAATTGTCCGCAAGTGTCTCTCATTGAAAAAACAATATCTTATCTGGACGGCACATATAACATCTTTTTATACGAAAAAACTATAAAGAAGTAATTCGTTATGAATCACAGCTTCCAAGACAAGAAGATATTTTCCACCTCTTGTGCCATCTGTAAATTCTCATCATAAACAGATATCGTTTTTATTCTTCAATGTTTCATAAACTGTTCTAAATCGAATCCATCATGCCTTGTATCTAATCAAAATCGATCTTACCAAAGATCATGCTAAAAAACGTAATAATATTATTCATAAAAAATAAAAAAATCACAATAGATGTTTTTTGGCAATTTCACCAGCACTAGCCGCAATGCTTAAATCTAATCTAAGAAATAAAATATTCATTTTCAGAAAGATGAAAAGAAGCTCATAAAAAAGAGTTTTTGTAATCTGTTTCCTAAAGCATGTGATATAGTAGCAACACGCGGCAAGAATATGCAATGCTAAAGTTTCAGCAATCAAAAGCAATTTTTACTGAAAAAAGAGAAAACAGCATCATTTTATACTAAAACAGTCAACAGAAAACGTTTAGCAACAAAATCAACCAAAAAACATCAAAAAGGTTCGGGAGTTTACAGAAAAATAAGCTAATAGAATAAAAGGAAAACTCTCTAACTTTTTATAGCCTATTAATATCATTTAAACATGGTGATCCCGACAGGATTCGAACCTGTGACCCACGGCTTAGAAGGCCGTTGCTCTATCCAGCTGAGCTACGGGACCCAACTGATTATTTTCTCAATTCAAAATAGCATCTTTAATTCAATGTGTCCAAGAATGCTGCCGATCACTGCGAAAATTATCAGAATAAGAAATAGCACGTCGAATCGACGTATGTTTCTTTTCTACACGGTAAGAGATAGCATTCTTACGCGCAAAAGCAATCGCTTCTTCCTTCCTATTAAATCGGATTCTTACCTGATTATTCATATCAGACGTTGCCGTGTACCCCATAAGAGGTTCAAGCATTTTCGCTTTCACCGGCTCATACTCTAGAATCCAAAAACCTGTATTCGCCTTACCTGACTGCATAGCTGTCTTAGCAGGACTATAAATACGTGCGATCATGCCTTTTTCCTTCAGATTACACAACGCTTGAATGATAGTTTCTCACCACACGTACCCAATTGGGTCATTCTCACATACTCAATCAAATATGGTCGGAGCGATAGGATTCGAACCTACGACCCCCTGATCCCAAATCAGGTGCGCTACCAGGCTGCGCTACGCTCCGCCATTTACATTTACTTGATGCACATTTCCTAAAATTTTCACAACAGAAGTGCAAGAGAAAAACACACTTTTTTTTAATTTTGTTGCATTTCTTTACAAAAAAGCACATTTTTAAATTTTTTTCCCTACTCAATAACAGATTTATTAACAAGTAGTAGAAAATAACCTCCGTAGAAAATCCAATCTATATTAAAAAAGAATGAATTTCTCTATAAGGACTTCATAATTTTTGTCCTTTTTTAAGCAAGCTCTCACTGTATCAAAATGCATTCCACAGATACAATTTTAGAAAAAAACGACTTAAATATCATAGAAAAACTTTTCCAAAGAGCACATAAGCCAAAAAATTCAGCTGTATTAAGCTTTTTCCTCTCTTTTTCTATCTTCCCAAGGACTCTTTTATTAAAAATTCTAGAATCTTCTACAATCCAAATCCATAAACAACAAACATTTTTTCAAAGCACAAAGATTTCATTATAAATAAAATAAAGCGCTCTTTTTAGAAAAATTTTCAAATGCGAAGATGGAAAGAATTCAACATCATACAATAAAATCTCAAAGCTATTTAAAATAAACACATGACAAAAGTAAAAAATATTATTTTTTACTCTTATATAGATATCCAAAAAGAAGAAAATTTAAATGACTTGTCTTCCACATATTGAAACGATAATAGAAGGACAGAATAATTAAGCCATGATAAGGAGTATTTACGGATTTCTTCTATTTAAAACTTCAGCAATAACAGCACGTGTTATTTTTCTTTTTCTTTGTAATGCCAACTGATCAACAGAATCAATAACACGCTTCAATGAAAATAAAGAACGTTCACAACGACTTACAAGATAATAAACCGTATCTGGATGTACAATAAGTTGCCTATCTGAAAAAAGCTTAAATGCAACAGCTGTTAACAATGCATCATCAGGCTGATTAATTTCAACGAACATTACCGAATTAAGACGACTTTTTAGATCATTTAACATTAAATTCCAAGCGGAAGGAAGTGTTCGTGCCGTCATCAATAAAGTAGCTTGTCGTGCATCAAGATTTGCTTGCTTAATACTGTTAATTAAATGAAAAAGTTCTGTCTCATTGATTTCACCTGCATCAATATCCTCTATTAAAAATGATCTGCCTAAAGAAGCCATAGTAATAGCCTGATCAATTTCATTGTGCTGAATCCTGAAAGCATCTGCTTTTTGGAGCCATATATTAGAAAAGTGCGTTTTTCCAGAGCCTTCTTTACCAACCAAAACTGCAATAGGTAAGCTCCAATTGGGCCAGTGATCAATAAGCTGAAAAGCCATACGATTGCTTTCCGTTACCACTAAATCCTCAAATTGAAAAATCGGATCATAAGGAAAATTTAAAGATAATTGCGTTTCACGCCCATTCATTTTAGCGGCTCCGAATTTCCGCTTCTCGAATACATCTGAGAACTCAGATAAGTATGAAGAGCAAAACGAACTAAAACGCCAACAGCCGCTGCCGCAGGAACAGCAACAAGCATACCAGTAAAACCAAAGAGTGAAGAAAAAGCAAAAAGTGAAAACATCAACCATACGGGATGTAATCCCACTGATGAACCTACAAGCTTGGGTTGAAGGATATAACCTTCAATAAACTGACCAATTAAAAAAAGTGCCATCACAACGATGATTCCCCCCCAATTATTGGGATAAAACTGGACCCATGCAATACCAACAGAAAGGACCAAGCCACTCATTGTGCCGATATAAGGAACAAAGCTAATAAGACCAATAAACATACCAATCAAAAGACTAAAATTGAGTCCTGCAATCGTTAAACCAATAGCATAATAGCCTCCCAATATGAGACAAACTGTTCCTTGTCCACGAACAAAGCCTGCAATAGCTCTATCCATTTCATGAAAAATACTACGAACAGTTTCAAGATGATCACGCGGTATTAACGAATCGATTGCTGTTACCATACGTGGCCAATCTAATAACATATAAAATGCCACCACAGGTGCCACAACAAATAGGCTAACGATATTAACGATTGATTTTCCTGACTTTAAAAGTGAATTCAAAAGAGACGTAATAAAATCCGAACCTTCTCCCAAAAATCCTTTAATATTATTCCGTAATTCATTTGGATCACTTCCAAAATAGCGCCTTAACCAATCAAAATCATGCTCAACAAAAAAGGTTTGAATACGATTAATGTAAACAGGTAAACCATCACTCATAAATTGCTGTATTTGCCAACTAATAACAGGAATCAAAATAATTAAAGCAGCAACAAAGGTAATAACAATAAATAGGGTGATAAGGACAGTCCCAAACACACGACGAATACCAAATTTTTCAAGTAATTGAACAATGGGATTGAGAAAATAAGCCAACACAATCCCTGCCACAAAAGGAAGCAAAATTGATCCAAAAACAAACATAAAAAGAATGAAAAAAATCAGCGTACCAAGCCAAAAAAAGATTTGTCTTTTCATATTATTCGGCAAAGGTAATTGAGTATACGCTGGCACATAAGTCTTATAACGATCACGAGATGTATTCTCACTCACTTTCTTTCTCATAAGCTGCCAAGAGGACTGTCCGTGATTATCTGATATCTTGCTCATAAAATATCCTAAAAAATTCTTCACAAAAAATTATAAACAACTTCAAAATAAGGTACAAGAAAAGTTGCTTATTTTCTTATCAATATCTCTTGCAGAGAGAACTCTATCATGGCATTGCATAATATCAAAACCTGATTTTCCATTAAAGGAAGGCTCCAATGAGCAATCAAGATCTTACAAATAATAAATCCAAGGCTGGGGATAAATCCAAAGCTGGTCTTACCTACGCAAAAGCCGGTGTAAACATCGATATGGGTAATGCCATGGTAGAAAAAATTAAACCCTTTATACGCGCAACAAAACGAGCCGGAACAGATGCAGAAATTGGCGGTTTTGGTGGACTTTTTGATTTAAAAGCAGCAGGCTTTACGGATCCTATCCTAGTAGCAGCCAATGATGGTGTGGGAACAAAATTAAAAATTGCCATTGAAGTAGGTCACCATAACACTGTAGGTATTGATCTTGTAGCTATGTGTGTCAATGATTTACTCGTACAAGGGGCTGAACCTCTCTTTTTTCTGGATTATTTTGCAACTGGAAAGCTTGACCCTGAACAAGGAACTGCGATTGTTTCCGGTATTGCAGAAGGATGTAAACAAGCCGGTGCTGCCCTTATTGGAGGAGAAACTGCAGAAATGCCAGGAATGTATGCAGAGGGAGATTATGATCTAGCTGGTTTTGCTGTTGGAGCATGCGAACGTAGCAAGCTACTCCCTTCAAAAGATTTGACAGAAGGTGATATTATATTAGGTCTAAGCGCCTCTGGAATTCATTCCAATGGCTTTTCGCTTGTTCGACGAATCATCCAGCAAAATTATCTCAAATGGAATGACCCTGCCCCTTTTTCCCCCGAAAGCAGCCTTGGTATAGCACTTCTTACACCAACACGCATTTATGTAAAATCGCTTCTTCCCATCATGCGAAAATATGAAGGGATTAAAGCTCTTGCTCATATTACGGGTGGAGGTTTTCCTGAAAATATTCCACGTGTCCTTCCATCCTCTCTCTGCGCTGAAATTAATCTTTCTAGCATCAATGTTCCAGCAGTATTTTCATGGATTGCCAAACAAGGTAAAATAGAAGAAACAGAAATGTTAAGAACATTTAATTGTGGTATTGGCATGATCATTATCGTAGCACAGCATGCAGCTGAAACAATTACACAAGCTCTTGAAAGAAAAGGAGAGACTGTAACTCCCCTTGGCATTTTAACAAAATGCCAAGATCAAAATAAAGGAATACTTTATAAAGGGGTACTGCATTTATGAAAAAACAAATCGTCGTTTTCATTTCTGGTAATGGATCCAATATGGTCGCCCTTGCTCAAGCTAGCCAACAAACGGCATATCCTGCTGAAATCGTCGCGGTTATTTGCGATAATCCGCGTGCCAACGGTATTGAAAAAGCGCAAAACCATAACTTACCTATTCATATTGTTGATCGTAAAATTTACAAAACAAAAGAAGAGCATGAAGAAAATATTTTTACAATTTTAAATCAATATAAACCGGATTTTCTCTGCTTTGCAGGGTATATGCGCCTTATCTCACCACGTTTTGTAAAACTTTATGAAGGACGAATTCTAAATATTCATCCTTCTCTTTTGCCTTCATTTAAAGGCTTAAACACACATGAAAAAGCTTTACAAGCAGGTGTAAAAATCACGGGTTGCACTGTTCACCTTGTTACAGAAGACATGGATGCAGGAAAAATCCTTGCCCAAGCAGCCGTTCCAGTCTATCCCCATGATACTGCTGAGTGCTTAGCACAAAGAGTTCTTAAAGCAGAGCATAAACTCTATCCCGAAGCCTTAAAAGCATTTATTGAAGGGAAGAGCAAAATGGTCGATACGCAACAACAGCTTTTATCTTTTTGAGTGTATCAACAATCTATTAATCAGCATATTTCAATGCTTTACACATAGTTTTTGCTCAGTATCTACAATTGAAAATCTCTATGAAATATTGACATAATAGAGTCCATCTCTTCATAAATTTTTGCACAAAATATGTAATTTTTTGAATTTTAGTTCATTTTTAAAATTTTTCTTCTTTATTCAATTCTATGACATTATCATAAGCTCTATTTATCAAAATACTCTCGTATTTCGCCTAAAAAATCTTAAAATACGCAATTTTCTATTGCATAAATTTTTGTTTATGACGAAAGTGTTTCTTTAACTGTTACAGCTAACTGTTTGAGTGTAAAAGGCTTAGATAAAAAACCAAAAACAGCATCTTGTGGAAGATTTTTAGCAAAGGCATCTTTTGCATATCCAGAAACGAAAAGAAATTTGATATCAGGATAGTTTTTACGGACTTCCTTCAATAAAGTTGGCCCATCCATTTCTGGCATCACCACATCGGAAACAATAATATCAACTTCTCCTTTTTGTTCCTCAAGAATAGAGAGTGCTTCCACCCCACTTGCTGCCTCTAAAACCGTATATCCTCTCATTTGAAGAGCTCTTACCCCCCCCATTCTGACCGCATCTTCATCTTCAACTAATAAAACAGTCGCAGATCCTGTTAAGTCTATATTTTTATCTTTCTCTTCATCTTTTTCAATCTTTTGAGAAATTTCTCCTTTTATATTGGGGATATAACGGGGAAGAAAAATATGAAATGTTGCTCCTTCACCTTCTTTACTTTCACAATAAATATACCCACCGCTCTGCTTGATAATTCCATAAACCATTGATAAACCAAGTCCTGTTCCTTTTCCAACTTCTTTTGTTGTAAAAAATGGCTCAAACATTTTTTCTTGTATAGCAGCAGATATACCAGCCCCTGTATCTGAGATAGTCAATTGCACATACTCACCAATTGCTAATCCAAGATGATTAAATTCAGCACTTTGTTGCTTTGTAATATTATTTGTCGCAATCGTAACAATACCTCCATCTAACATGGCATCACGCGCATTAATAACCAAATTCATAATAACACGCTGAAAAGATGCTTGATCAACTTCAACGCTCCACAAATCTCTTCCATGGATAATTTTTAACTGAATATTATTCCCCAAAAGTGGTAAAATAAGATTGCGAATGTCTGATAAAAACTCTGTAAAATCAACTTCTTCAGGTCGAAGTGTTTGCTTTCTAGAAAAAGCTAATAATTGTTGTACAAGAGCCGCTGCACGATTAGCATTATTTTTAATATTGATAAGATCAGCATGAGCAGGATCAGAACTACGATGGGTATTTAAAAGAAGATCACATGACATTAAAATTGCTGTTAAAACATTATTAAAATCATGAGCAATACCGCCTGCCAATTGTCCAACAGCTTGCATCTTCTGACTTTGCATCATTTTATCTTCAAGCGTTTTTTGTTCTGTTGTTTCAATGACAGAGAGAATGACCAAATCTTGCAATGCATCACCATGATATGGTGGTACAGACATAACATGGAGACGTAAATGGCGTTCTTCATTTTTTTCTAAAACAGTTTCTAGAGAAACAAAATAATTTTTATTTGTCGCAATTTTCTGAAAGGCACGCTCTAACTGCACACAATCACGACGAGAAATAACATCATAAAAATTGATCGTTTTATCCATGCATCCCGTGAGTGATGAAAAAGCATTATTCATATGAACCAATTGCCCTGCATGATCCACCACGGCTATTGCAAAAGGACTTGCATCAAAATATTCTCCTAATATGCTGGGTAATTTTAATTGATCATCCTCTTCTTTTTGTATTTGTTGTGGAATGATCACAACACGATAAATGGCTTCCTCTTCTAAGAGAGAAGAAACAGATATAAGACAATGGAATATTTTCTCACAAGTCGTGTGTGAATTTAAACATAACGAAAACCTATAAGGTAAAAAGTAACCTGAACTTTGATATCTGTTGGTTTGTAAACAGATATCACTCCATGAGCTCTTAGCGCCAACGCTATCAAATAACGAATCAAAATTATATTGACCAATTGAGAAATTCGCTAAATCAATTGAAAACCATTCGGCAAAAGTCGCATTGGCATAAAGAATAGTTCCTTGTCTATTAACGGATACAAAACCAATAGAAGCTTGATCCAAGTGATTGATAGCCTCTTGAAGGTTCGAGAAAAAAACTTCTCGCGTTTGTTGTAAGTGCGAAATATCAGTAATACGCCAAAATAAAAGCTTTTTTTTCTGTTTTGTGATAGGTTGAACGGAAATATTATACCAAACAGATTTTTTTGGTGTAGAATCGGTAAAAATTGGTTGTTCTACTCTCAATTCCTCTTGCGCTGCAAGATTATTACAGGCTGCAACCTTTAAGCGGTACGAGAGTGCACCAGCTCCTGGAAGATCCGCAATAACCCTATAACAAGACACTTCAGGCTTATAGGTCAGAATTTTTCGATAGTTTTGATTAGAATAATAAACAAAACCAGAAAGATCAGAGATTACAATTGCATCATCGCTCCTATTAAAGATGCTAAAATCAAAATCTTCATGCGACCACACATGATATCTTAAAATTCCCATTCCACACAAAACGAGTGTTGCAACACCGATCATTGCTAGAATCAAAAAAGATATTGATATCGCCTGTTGCAAATAGTTTTGTGGATAAAAAAAACCTAAAATACCCACAATGAAAAGAAAACCTAATACAAAAACAACACCAAAAATCACAACTCTCCGATGAAACGAAGACGCTGATCTTTCATTATTCTCAAAATCTTTATCCATCTCTCTTTGCCTTAGCTTATAGCTATTTCTTATGTCACAAAACTTCCTTTATATTCGTTGTTATGTTGTTATAAAGTATATACTATGATATTATCTAAGATAAGCTCGCTTAATATTCAAAAGTTTATTTCTTACATTATAAGTGAACCTTTTGAGGGTATGTTTATAAATTTATCTCAATAAAAAATAATATTTCCATCCAAAATGGGAGAAAATCTATGTATATCTGGTTATCAGAGCAGATAGGTGTATCTGCTGCAAACATAACGATAAGCTTTTTGCTTTTTATAATAACAATCGCAGCTATTACCGTAATTATCGTGTTTTTACGTCGCTTAAGTACAGGAAGATACAGCATTAATAGAAAAAAAAGTCTATCACGATTAGCATTATGTGAAGTAATTTCTATAGATCGAGCACGCCGCCTTGTTTTAGTCCGTTGCGATAATAAAGAACATTTGCTCCTTATTGGCGGATTAACAGATGTGGTTGTAGAATCCGATATTACTGGTACATCAAAAATACAAAAAAGAGAAACACACACACATCTAAATTCCGCCCCTCCAGAAAGAAACGATGTATCGGATAAAAGTCCCTCTCCTTTTACGAATCAAGCGGTAAAAGATTCAGCCATCACCGCCGAAATTGAGGGGCGGCAAGAACCATCTTTATTCATTCCTACCCCTCAAAAATAAAAATATACAATTTCATCACCACGAATTTCGTTTGTTTATCATCTCAATAACCTTAATCATCGCGATAAACTCTTTCACGTCGTTCGTGACGTTCTTGCGCTTCCAATGACAAAACGGCTATCGGCCGAGCCTCAAGACGCTTGATACTAATGGGTTCGCCGGTTTCTTCACAAAAACCGTATGTCCCATTATCAATGCGCTCTAAAGCAGCATCTATTTTTGAAATAAGTTTCCTCTGACGATCACGAGCACGTAATTCGATTGTACGATCAGTTTCACAAGAAGCCCGATCAGTCAAATCGGGCTGACCAACATTCTCTTCCTGCAAATTTTCCAAAGTCTCACGAGCTTCTTTTAATATATCATTCTTCCAAGAAACCAATTTAGCACGAAAATACGCCTTTTGCCGCTCATTCATAAAAGGCTCATCTTCACTAGGGCGATATTGACCATCAATCTCTTCGCTCATGCAATAAAAAACCTCCACATATGCTATGTGCGGTCTATATATTGTGCAATACCCATCAACACAAGAGTAAAATGTTTTTTCATAACAATCGACGAATATATCTAAATGCACTGTTTAGGTTTGATCGCTTTTTTATGTAGATTGAATTCTTGATCAAATCTCATCCAGAATCATTTTTTTCGCTTATTGAAAAACTTTAAAAAGAAGGAAATCTAATATCAGATATCAGAGCCATCCCTCCCCTACTCTCTACATTGTTTAAAATCTAAATGAAGCAACAATAAATCATTTCATCAATGCAAAAAAATAAAATCTTTATAAAGGCAAAGTGTGATATTCACGTTTCAAATACATCAAAGCATCTTTTTCTTTATTACAGTTGATTGCAACAACCTCACCAATCAAAACACAATGGGTTGCGTGTTCGTGCCAACAAATCAAACGACAATCAAACGACGCTAGAGCGTCTGAAAGACTAGGCGCCCCCGTTTGCAAAGCTCCCCATTGAGCAACATCAAAACGCTCATTTTGTGTAGAATTGCAACGCCTCGAAAAAACATCCGCTAATGAGCGATGTTTTCCTGCCAAGCTATTAACACAAAAATTTCCATTCTCCATAAACACCTGATTCTTTAAATTATGGCGCATGAGACAAACAAGAAGGGTTGGAGGATCATCAGATAAAGAACAACACGCCGAAACAGTCACCCCACGTCTTCCCTTAATACCATTTGTTGTCACAATATGCACAGCTCCTGCAAAAAGACTCATGGCATCTCGATATTCTTGAGAAGAAACCGCAATAGTATGTTTATGTTGAAGTTCAGGCATCAAATATGTTTTATGATTCGACATATCTTTCACTTATAAAGCTTTAAAATTTCAAGCAATCTTTCCATAAAAAGACCTATAATACATATTTTTTCTTTTCCGTCATAACACAAAAAATATTTGTGTATACACAGCGATATGATAAAAACTGCCAATCTAAGGAGATTTTAATGCCTCATTTTCATCTCATTTCGCCTTCTCTCTTGGCTTCTGATTTTTCTAAACTTGGACAAGAAATGTTAGATGTTGTTGATGCTGGTGCAGATTGGCTTCATCTTGATATTATGGATGGGCACTTTGTTCCTAACATCACCTTTGGTCCTGAAATCGTCAAAGCTCTGCGCCCATTAACAAAAGCAATATTTGATGTCCACCTGATGATCGCACCAGTAGACCCTTATTTAGAAGCTTTTGCAAAAGCAGGTTCAGATATTATAACTATTCATGCTGAAGCAGGTCCACATCTTCATCGTTCATTACAAACAATCAAAAAAATGGGGAAAAAAGCAGGAATCGCACTCAATCCAAGCACCCCTGAACATGTACTTGAATATTTGCTTGATCAATTAGATCTCATTCTCATCATGACGGTCAATCCCGGTTTTGGTGGACAAAGTTTTATTCCAGAAATAAAAAATAAAATTAAGCGCGTTAAAAGCATGATTGCAAACCGCCCTATTGATCTTGAAGTTGATGGTGGTATCACCGTTGATACAATTGAGATAGCTGCAAAAGCTGGTGCAAATGTATTTGTCGCAGGCTCTGCAATTTATAAAGATGGAAATAAAGAGCTTTACAAAACACGTATTAGTGCATTGCGCCAAGCCGCAATCCTCTCACAACAAGGAAAAAAATGATGATCGCACGTTATTCCCGCCCTGCAATGGTAACAATTTGGTCTCCCGAAACAAAATATCGTATTTGGTTTGAAATTGAAGCCCATGCCTGTGATGCCCTTGCTCACTTAGGGATTATTCCGAAAGAAGCCGCCAAAGTCATTTGGGAAAAAGGGGCAGCAGCTAAATTTGATGTCAATCGCATTGATGAAATTGAAGCAATTACCAAACATGATGTTATCGCATTTCTAACCCACCTAGCTGAATTCATTGGACCAGAGGCACGTTTTATCCACCAAGGCATGACATCATCTGATGTTCTCGATACAACGCTGAACATTCAATTGATGCGTGCGAGTGATATTTTGCTAGAGGATATAGATCAACTTCTTGAAGCATTAAAAAGACGTGCTTTTGAGCATAAAGAGACAATCACCATTGGGCGGAGTCATGGCATTCATGCTGAACCGACAACATTTGGAATCAAGTTTGCTCTTGCATACGCTGAATTTTCCCGTTGTCGCAAACGTCTTCTTGCTGCACGAGAAGAAATTTCTACTTGCGCGATTTCAGGAGCTGTAGGAACTTTTGCTAATATCGATCCACGCGTTGAAGAACATGTAGCAAAAGCCTTGAAGATGCGTACTGAACCGGTTTCCACCCAAGTAATACCAAGAGATCGTCATGCTATGTTTTTTGCAACACTTGGTGTTATTGCTTCCTCTATTGAAAGGCTAGCAATAGAAATACGCCACTTACAACGAACAGAAGTTCTTGAAGCAGAGGAACATTTCTCACCTGGGCAAAAAGGTTCATCGGCAATGCCTCATAAACGTAATCCAGTTTTAACAGAAAATTTAACTGGATTAGCCCGTATGGTACGTGCATTTGCACTCCCAGCCATGGAAAATGTAGCTCTTTGGCATGAACGTGATATTTCCCATTCATCTGTTGAGCGTTATATTGCTCCAGATGCGACGATTACACTTGATTTTGCTCTTTCTCGCCTCACATCTGTCATTGAAAATCTCATTGTCTATCCAGAAAATATGCAAAAAAATCTCAATAAATTCCGCGGTCTTGTTCACTCACAACGGGTTCTTTTAGCACTCACACAAGCAGGGATTAGTCGTGAAGATTCTTATCGGATTGTACAACGAAATGCGATGAAAGTTTGGGAACAAGGAAAAGATTTTTTAGAAGAACTCCTCAACGACAAAGATGTTACCAAAGCTTTAAGTGAAGAAGAACTTCGCGAAAAATTTGATCTTTCTTACCACACCAAACATATCAATACGATTTTTAAACGTGTTTTTGAAGAACAATAAAGCGACATAGAAAACCAAAATCCATTCAACCTATGATCAAAAATCTGTTGTAACAAAGAAAACAATTCATGAAAGCAAATCAACTCGATATTCTTATTGTTCCTGGCTACAAAGGATCTGGTCCAGATCATTGGCAAACACGCTGGGAAAAAAAATTGTCGACAGCCAGCCGCATTGAACAACTCCATTGGTCAAAGCCTGTTTGTGAAGAGTGGGTTAACAAAGTTAAAACCGCCATCGCAAAAGCTCAAAGGCCTGTTATGCTTATTGCTCATTCATTAGGAGTTCCCAGTGTTATTCATGCAACTGTACAAAATACAGAAAAAATTTGTGGCGCTTTCTTTGTTGCACCTCCAGATGTCGCCAATGAAAAAATACGTCCCAAACATTTAATGACATTTGGCCCCTATCATCGCCAAAAGCTTCCTTTTCCTTCTATTGTCATAGCCAGTCGCAACGATGAGTTTTGTCAATTTTCAGTAGCAGAAAAAATTGCCAATGATTGGGGATCACTCTTTGTTGATGCTGGGTATTCTGGCCATATTAACGCAGAATCCGGACACGGACCTTGGCCTGAAGGGCTTATGGTCCTCTCTCACTTTCTTGCAAAAATTTGATCCAAAAGAGGTGATCTTCTTTCTCATCGCTTATGTATCTTCACCTTTGGGTAAACGTGTAATGATAAAAATTATAAAAGTATCATAGCAATATCATTGAGAAATTCTATCAATTAGGATAGTATCATTTATCAATGTTATTAAAAACCTCTCAAGATAAATAGAGAATCATGATGAATCGTCGCCACCGTATTTATGAAGGCAAGGCTAAAATTTTATATGAAGGACCTGAACCAGGGACTTACATTCAATTTTTTAAAGATGATGCAACTGCCTTTAATGCAAAAAAACATGAAATTATCGACGGAAAGGGGGTTTTAAACAACCGAATTTCGGAACATATTTTTAGCCATCTTGGACGTTTGGGCATCCCAACACATTTTATCAAACGTATAAACATGCGCGAACAGCTTATTAAAGCGGTGGAAATCATTCCGTTGGAAGTTGTTGTTCGCAATGTTGCTGCCGGCTCTCTTGCTAAACGTTTAGGACTGGAAGAAGGAACCCCGCTTCCGCAATCCATCATTGAATTCTACTATAAAAATGATTCTCTCGATGATCCTATGGTAACGGAAGAACATATCACAGCTTTTGGGTGGGCTGTCCCACAAGAGATAGAAGATATGATGCAACTTTCAATTCGTATTAATGATTTTCTTTCTGGGCTTTTTGCCGGTGTTAACATCCAATTAATTGATTTTAAAATGGAATTTGGTCGCCTGTGGGAAGATGAAACAATGCGCATTGTTCTTGCTGATGAAATCTCTCCTGATTCTGCACGACTATGGGATATGCACACACAAGAAAAAATGGATAAAGACCGTTTTCGTCGTGATATGGGAGGGCTTATTAATGCCTATCAAGAAGTTGCCAAACGTCTTGGTATTATGAATGAAAACGAACCAACACGACCAAGTGGTCCCGTTCTCGTAAAGTAAAAACAAGGTAAAAAACATCACCTTATACAAACACCCCTCTTCAAAGGAGAGGTTCTTTTAACAAGCAGGAAGCAAAAAATGAAAGCACGCATTACGGTTACTTTAAGAGAAAGCGTTCTTGATCCACAAGGAGAAGCAATTGTCGGTGCTTTAAAAAGTTTGGCTTTCGAAGGCATTCAATCTATTCGTCAAGGAAAGGTTTTTGATATTGTTCTTGATGAACTACCTTCTGAAACTGCAAAGAAAAAACTTGAACAAATGTGTGAAGAGTTACTCGCAAATACTGTCATTGAAAATTATACAATCGAACTTCTGTAAGTGAAATGCTCATGAAAACTGCCATCATTCAACTTCCTGGATTAAATCGTGATCGAGATATGGTTGCAGCATTACATCATATAACGGGAGTTGAGCCACTAAAAATTTGGCAAACAGAAACAACAATTCCAGATGTAGATGTTATTATTATTCCTGGTGGTTTTTCCTATGGCGACTACTTAAGATGTGGTGCGATTGGAGCGCGAACTCCCGTCTTAAAAGCCATTCGTGAAAAAGCACAAGAAGGTACGACAATTATAGGTATCTGTAATGGATTTCAAATTTTGTTGGAAGCAGGATTATTACCCGGTACTTTAATGCGTAACGCTTCTTTAAAATTTGTTTGTCGTGAAATCAAGCTTGAAGTCGTCAACGCCAAGACAAAATTTTCTCGATATTATTCTAAAGGACAAATTATTCGTTGTCCTGTTGCCCATCATGACGGAAATTATTTTGTTGATAGTGAAACATTGAAACAAATGGAAGACAATGAACAAATTGTTTTTCGCTATGCAGAAAATACAAACCCGAACGGCTCAATGAAAGATATTGCTGGTATTGTTAATAAAGCTGGTAATATTCTTGGTATGATGCCCCATCCTGAAAACTTTATTGAACCCGCCCACGGAGGTACTGACGGTCGTTTACTTTTTCAAAGTGCTTTAGAGTTAGTAAATGGATAATGCTGCAAAAATACTCGCGCTCCATAATTTAAAAAAACAAGGATTTATACCATTTCTCGCATCGTAAATCTATCAACAAAGCTCTTCACAAACAACAATGGATATTATTTTCTAAACACATAATTATTTAAGACCATTTTTAGTCTTAAATCCCACCAAACAAACGGACAAAATCTTCAGCTTACTGTCTATAAATATTTTTATTATTAAACAACATTATTGTTTATAATATAAGCTGCTAGGTTAAAAAAATAAAAATACTAAATTTCGATTAATTTGACGGATAAATACTCATGAAGCCTTGCAATAACATCACTATTACATCAGAACTCATTGCACAACACGGGCTAAAAGAAGATGAATATCAACGTATCCTAACGTTAATTGGTAGAGAACCAACATTTACTGAACTAGGAATTTTTTCTGCAATGTGGAACGAACATTGTTCCTATAAATCATCTAAAAAATGGCTAAAAACTCTTCCGACAGAAGGAAAATGTGTCATCCAAGGACCTGGTGAAAATGCTGGTGTTGTCGATATTGGCGAAGGACAATGTGTTGTTTTCAAAATGGAAAGCCATAACCACCCTTCTTATATTGAACCTTATCAAGGTGCAGCGACAGGTGTTGGTGGTATTTTACGTGATGTCTTTACAATGGGAGCCCGTCCTGTTGCTGCTATGAATGCATTGCGATTTGGTGCTCCTGATCACCCACGAACACGCCATCTTGTTTCTGGTGTTGTTTCTGGAATAGGTGGTTACAGCAATTCTTTTGGTGTTCCAACGGTTGGTGGAGAAGTAAATTTTGATGAGCGTTATAATGGCAATATCCTTGTTAACGCTTTTGTCGCCGGTATTGCAAAGACAGACGCCCTTTTTTATTCTAAAGCACAAGGTATTGGACTCCCTGTTGTTTATCTGGGTGCAAAAACAGGACGTGATGGTGTCGGTGGAGCAACAATGGCTTCTGCTGAATTTGATTCTTCAATCAGTGAAAAACGCCCAACTGTTCAAGTCGGTGATCCTTTTACAGAAAAATGTCTCCTTGAAGCATGTTTAGAGCTCATGAAACTTGGAGCCGTGGTTGCTATTCAAGATATGGGGGCAGCAGGACTCACCTCTTCTGCCGTTGAAATGGGAGCAAAAGGAAATCTGGGGATACAGCTTAATCTTGATACAGTTCCTGTTCGAGAAGAAAACATGACAGCCTATGAAATGATGCTTTCTGAAAGTCAAGAGCGTATGCTCATGGTCCTTAAACCAGAACTAGAAAAGCAAGCAGAAGCAATTTTTCATAAGTGGGGACTACATTTTTCTATCATTGGAAAAACAACCGATGATTTACGTTTTCGTGTATTTCATCAAGGGGAAGAAGTTGTCAATCTTCCCATCAAAGAGCTTGGTGATGAAGCGCCTGTTTATGATCGTCCTTGGAGTGAGCCGGCAAAAAAAACACCCTTGAAAGCAGAAGACGTCAAAAAAGTTGAAAATCTTGGTGATGCGCTTCTGAGCTTATTGAATTCTGCTGATCAAAGTTCTCGGCGATGGGTTTATGAACAATATGATACCCTTATCCAAGGAAATAGCCTTGTTTGTCCAGGAGGTGATGCAGGCGTTATCCGTGTAGGAAACAACAGCAAACGTGCTCTTGCTTTTTCTTCTGATGTAACACCTCGCTATTGTGAAGCAGACCCTTATGAAGGGGGGAAACAAGCTGTCGCAGAATGCTGGCGAAACATTAGTACGACAGGTGCAACACCACTGGCTGCTACAGATAATCTCAATTTTGGTAACCCTGAAAAACCTGAAATTATGGGACAGCTGGTTTTTGCTATTAAAGGTATAGGAGAAGCTTGTAGAATCCTTGATTTTCCTATCGTTTCAGGCAATGTTTCTCTTTACAACGAAACAAATGGAGAAGCCATTCTTCCAACCCCCACAATTGCTGGGGTAGGCCTTCTTAATGATTGGTCTAAAATGGTAACAATAAGTGGTATGCAAAATGGAGATATTCTTGTTTTAGTAGGAAATTGCGGCTCCCATTTAGGACAATCAATCTATGCACGTAACATTTTAAATATTGATGCAGGCCCCCCCCCCCCTGTAGATTTACAACTTGAAAAAAAGCATGGTCAATTTGTTCGAGATGTCATACATCGTGGTTTTATTCACGCCGCCCATGACCTTTCTGACGGAGGATTAGCGATAGCACTTGCTGAAATGGTCATTAAAGCAGGTAAAGGAATCAAAGTAAAATTAAGCAATAAATCACCCCATCATGCAGAACTTTTTGGAGAAGACCAAGGACGTTATCTTTTAGCCGTCAAACCTCACTCTCTTAATAGTCTTAAAGAGCGTGCACAAATCAATACAGTTTCTTTAACAGAGCTAGGTCAAGTCGAGGGTACTTCTCTTAATATAGATGGGATATTAACACTTTCAGTAGACAAACTCACAAAAGCCTATGAAAACTGGTTTCCACAATTTATGGGTGAAGAATAAAAATTGTTTTTTCTCTTAAACAGCCTTTATAAAAAATGAACAACATAGGAGAATAATGATGGCAATGAGTGCCCATGCAATTGAAACGCTTATTCGTGAAGGCATTCCTGATGCTACTGTAAGAATTCGTGATCTTGCTGGAGATGGGGAACATTATGCTGCAGAAGTTATTTCTGAAAGTTTTCGTGGTAAAACCCGTGTTCAACAACATAAAATGGTCTATGATGCCCTTAAAGGCAATATGGGAAATGACCTTCACGCCTTAATGTTGCAAACAAATGTCCCAAAATAATCTAAAATTTCTTCTTGCATTCACACATTTAATACGATTAAAAGCAGTATGAATATAAATTACACACTGATAAAAATCTGAAATATCGAGGGATAAAAATGACCACTGTTCATAATTTTATTGACAACGAAATTAAAACAAACGACGTCATTTTATTCATGAAAGGAACACCTGACGCTCCGCAATGCGGGTTTTCAGGACAAGTTGTTCAAATTCTTGATTATTTAGGATTGAATTATAAAGGGATTAATATCTTAACTTCTAACGAATTGCGTCAAGGGATTAAAGATTACTCAAATTGGCCAACAATTCCACAGCTTTATATCAAAGGTGAATTTATCGGAGGCTGTGATATTGTTAAAGAGATGTTTCAAAACAATGAGTTACAGGAACTTTTGAAAGAAAAAAATATTCCATGTAATCAATCATAGGTATCTTTCATTTTATTCAGACTCTTAAAAAGAGCTGTTTTCAGACGAAATTTTTATTTCAAGGATGCCATATGTCATATTCAGTCGATGAACAAACGCATAGAGATGCGATTAGAAACAAAATTGGCTATAAAGAATTTGTTATTCTTATTGCTTCGCTCATGGCTATTAACGCTATAGCTGTTGATATTATGCTGCCAGCTATGCCCGATATTTTAGACGGCTTAAATGTTCTCAATGAAAATGATCAACATTATATCATTTCGAGTTATCTTATTAGCTATGGTATTGCTCAAATATTTTTCGGTCCAATAAGCGATAGGTATGGACGACGTAAACTTATTCTTCTCGGGCTTGCTTTTTATTCATTTACGGCGATTGGCTGTGCCTTTGTAACTGATTTTTCTCTCTTACTTATTTTACGTATCTTGCAAGGAATTGGAGGGGCTGCTATGCGAGTTCTTACAGTTTCCGTCGTACGTGATCTCTACAGTGGTCGAAAAATGGCAGAAGTTATGTCTATTGTTATGATGGTTTTTCTTGTTGCACCAATGGTTGGTCCCGCAACAGGACAGATCATTTTACTGCTTGGACATTGGCAATATATTTTTATTTTCATGGCAATGATTGGTTTAGGACTGATGATTTGGATTCAACTGCGCTTGCCTGAAACTCTTTATGCGCAACGCTCTCTTTCCTTTTCTTCAGTTAAACACAACTTATGGATTGTAATAACCAATCGTACAACACTTTGCTATACACTTGCAACTTCCATTATTTTAGGCTGTATCTTTACCGCCGTTAATACATCACAACAAACATATGAAGGGATCTATAATCTAGGACTTTGGTTCCCTATTGCTTTTGCAGTTGGTGCTGCATTTCAAGCTCTATCATCATTCTTTAACTCTCAACTCGTTGGACGCCTTGGAATGCGGCGTATTGCTCATACTATGCTTTTGCTCTTTTGTGCCACTTCATGCATTTGGTTTATTGGGTCCATCTTAGCAGGTGGTGTTATCCCTTTTCCTTTTTATATGACGTTATATTGTATATTAATGTTTACCTGCGGTGGTATTATGGCCAATTTCAATACACTCGCTCTTGAACCTGTAGGAGAAATAGCTGGAACAGCTTCTTCTGTATCCGGCTTTCTTCAAACATCTATCGGTGCAGGACTTAGCTTTTTTATTGCCCAACAATTTGATGAAACAACCATCCCAAACTCAGCAGGATTTTTCTTTCTGAGTCTCACTGCCATACTTCTCGTCTTATGGGCTGAACGTGGTCATCTTTTTAGACAATATCATAGTAATCCTAACGAATAAATATTACTACGAAAGATTAATAACATCTCTCTTGAACAATAAGAAAATAAACCTATCAGACAAAATAAAACATCTCCAAATAGAACATTCTTGTGTTAAACATTCACATTGTTTGTTTAAAGGTACAGCTCTCGAAATATCAAATCATTTCACGACAGCACCCATAAATGGTATAATGTAAAAAAACAAACATACTATTGTTGCAACAACTCTTGTCTGTGAAACGGTTTATTAAAAAATATTTTTATTCTTTTCTTCAATAGTTTTTATGAAGACGGGCTGGTCTCTCATCTCATGATAGGCAAACAAACAGTTTTGATTGATTTAACCTGAACAAGATCGAAATAAGAGAAAAACTTACGCTTTAGGTCTTTCGTTCAATATAAAAAATAATAAATTATCTTTATAAATTAATATCTTACATAATCATAAAACCATAGGGAATTTTCCCATTTATAAAATACATTTAATTGATAAATTTTCCTGATTTTGGAAATCCTCTTGGAACCAAACGCCCGACGCCCGCACGCATTCCCATCCATTCAATGAGATCATCAGCTTGACGGTTAAAGATTCGTTCAGCTGTATCTTGCCAACTTAAGCCTTCTGATAAATTAAAAGTCTTGGCATCAACAACACCACCTTCTTTATAACGCTGTAAACGAACACCTTTACCGCGATTCATTTCTGGTATTTGTTCAATAGAAAAAATAAGCATTTTACGGTTTTCACCGACTACAGCAACATGATCACCATTTACCGGAACACAAAGCTTTACCTTATCAGGAGCTTTCACATTCATCACTTGCTTTCCTTTTCGTGTATTGGCGATCACTTCTGCAGAAGAAACAATAAAACCATTACCGTGAGATGAAACCAAGAGAAATTTTTCCTCGGCGTGATGCACAAAAGCTGTGAGAACATCGTGCTCATCATCCATATCAACTAAGAGACGAATAGGTTCACCATGTCCCCGCCCTCCAGGTAAATTATTTGCACCAATAGCAAAAAACTTCCCCCCCGTACTGATCAGCACAATCTTGTCGGTCGTAAATGCTGGAAAGGCTAACTTTAAACTGTCTCCTTCTTTAAAAGAAAGTGCTTTATAATCGTTCAAGTGTCCCTTCAAAGCACGCATCCACCCCTTTTCAGAAATAACAATAGTAATCGGTTCTTTTTCGATCATTGCTTGTTGAATATCATCAAGATCATGTCTTGGTGCCTCTTCAAACGTAGTACGTCTTTTCCCCAAGAGTGTTTCAGGCCCAAAAGTGTTTCGAACTTTTTTGATTTCTTCTGAAATTATTTTCCACTGTTTTATAGGAGAAGCTAACAAATTCTGTAGCTTTTCTTTTTCAGCTTTCAAACTTTCAAATTCTTTACGAATTTCAAATTCCTCAAGCTTACGCAAAGAACGCAAGCGCATATTAAGAATAGCTTCAGCTTGATTTTCTGTTAATTCAAACCGATTAATCAGCTTCTTTTTCGGTTCATCCTCTTCACGAATAATCTGAATGACCTCATCGAGATTTAAATAGGCAATAAGATATCCATGAAGAATTTCCAATCGGCTATCAATTTGATCAAGCCGATAATGAGAGCGACGAATAAGCACTTCTTGACGATGTTCAAGCCATTGCTGCAAACTTTCTCGCAAAGAAAGGACATTGGGTATTTTTCCCAAAGACAAAACATTCAGATTAAGGGGAAATCTTACTTCAAAGTCAGTCAATTTAAAAAGAGACTCCATAAGGAGCTCCGGATCAACCGACCGATTTTTAGGAACCAGCACGATTCTGATATCTTCTGCTGATTCATCTTGGATATCCTCAAGCATTGGCAATCGGCGTGCAAGCAATAACTCTGCTGTTTTTTCAATAAGACGTGACTTTTGAATCTGATAGGGAATTTCAGTTACAACAATCACATAAGAACCACGGCTACCAGATTCCTGATGCCAACGTGAACGCAAGCGAAAGAATCCACGCCCAACACGATAGGATTCCTCAATACTTTTTTTAGGTTCAACTAAAATTCCCCCCGTCGGAAAATCAGGACCAAGAACAAATTGATTTAATTCCTCATCATTTACATCGGGATGCGCAATCAAATGGAGTGCTGCATCACAAAGCTCAGCAACATTATGGGGGGGAATAGATGTTGCCATACCAACAGCAATACCAGAAGAACCATTTGCTAAAAGATTAGGGAAAGCTCCTGGTAAAACAACAGGCTCTTCATCTTCCTCATTATAGGTTAAACGAAAATCAATAGCATTCTCATTAATTCCTTCAAGTAACAATGCAGCCACTTCAGTCATACGTGCTTCCGTATAACGCATGGCAGCAGCATTATCACCATCAATATTACCAAAATTGCCTTGCCCATCAACCAACGGATAACGAACAGCAAAACTTTGAGCCAAGCGCACCAAGGCATCATAAATAGACGCATCCCCATGAGGATGAAATTTTCCCATGACATCACCAACAATCCGCGCACATTTCGCATAAGACTGTCCAGGATTTAGTTTGAGAAGACGCATCGCATGAACAATCCGCCGGTGGACCGGCTTCAATCCATCACGTACATCAGGCAATGCACGGTGTGTAATCGTAGAAAGTGCATAAGCCAAATAACGTTCCTGTAAAGCAGAACGTAATTCTATTGGTTCAATATGTTCTTTATCAAAAGGTAAATTCATTTTATCAGACATAGTATTAAAACAACAATTCCCACAATAATAAGAAATTATTTTATAGGATTTATTTAATGAAATCTTCTATGAGTCGACTTTTTTATTAAAAGTCAATTACATAAAAACAAACGCTGCAATTAGAACATGAACAGAAAATTATATCAATTTGAAAAATTTATACATGTCCTTCCCCCCTTGTCTTAAGTAATTTATTGAAAGCTTTGTCAAATTCGACGATAATTTAACTGCCCACAAAGAGTTATTTCATCTTTTCTGAAATGACAAAAGCACCTTTCAAACATCATCTTTTATTATAAAGATAAATTGTATAACAACCCCATTCAGTTTTTCTACGAAAAACCAAAAAAATGTTCAAAGCTTATGAAATTTAAACTTTTCAGAGTAAGTCCATAGAATGGAAAACCACATTATTCTCATAAAAACGAAGAGACACAATTCTCTGCTACAACGTTGTAAAAACTTCAATAAAAAATAAATAATATATTGACATATAAAGATAATTAATTTTTTTCAACTAAAATGAGGCTCCCGAATATTATAGAATTCTTTTATTTCTAATTTATTCATGATCAAGCAATTATAATTATTTCCTCACCTATCACAAGGGGAAAAGCCACTATAGAAACAAGGAATAAAAATGCCTCATAAAGAATCAACACAATAGCGTTTTGCCTATCTAAATTTCACAAACAGTACACGCACACACCGTTGACTCTTGAAAGGCATCAAAACTTCACTCTACGTAGAAAAAGATGAAACCAATCCATTATCAACTTTATGAGCTATTTTTGTGAGTAGGAGCCATGCGGATTCCTAAATCACGTAATTGTGTAGGAGAAACATCAGACGGAGCGCTCATTAAAAGATCAAGCGCCTGTTGGTTCATAGGGAATAAAGCAACTTCACGCAAATTTTTAACACCTTGTAACAGCATAATAATGCGGTCAATTCCTGCAGCCATGCCACCATGTGGCGGAGCCCCATAATGGAATGCACGATAAAGACCACCGAAACGATCTTTCACAACTTCCTTAGAAAGTCCTACAAGTTCAAAAACTTTAAGCATCATTTCTGGTAAGTGATTACGAATTCCACCTGATGCAATTTCATAACCATTGCAAACAAGATCATATTGAAAAGCTTTAATAGTAAGAGGATCTTGGCAGGCAAGGGCATTTTCTCCCCCTTGAGGCATGGAAAAAGGATTATGTCCAAAATCAATCTTTTTTTCATCTTCATTCCATTCAAAAAATGGAAAATCAACAATCCACGCCATAGAGAAACTATCTCTATCAAGAAGATCTAATTCTTCCCCTACCCTTGTGCGTGCTGCTCCGGCAAAAGATGAAAACTTTTTTGGATCGCCAGCTACAAAAAAACAGGCATCCCCACTTTCAAGACCAAGCTGTATACGGATTGCTTCAGTCCTCTGTTCACCAATATTTTTGGCGATAGGCCCTGCTCCTTCAAATTTTCCTTCTTCTTCACGCCAGAAAATATAGCCGAGCCCTGGTTGCCCCTCGCCTTGTGCCCATACATTCATACGATCACAAAAAGCACGACTTCCACCCGTTTTAGCTGGAATAGCCCACACTTGTGCATTCTCATCATTCGCTAAAATTTGAGCAAAGACTTTGAAACCAGAATTATAAAAATGCTGAGAAACATCTTCCATAATGATCGGATTACGCAGATCAGGCTTATCAGAACCATATTTTCGCATTGCTTCATCATAAGAAATGCGAGGAAAGCTTTGTGTCACAGTCTTTCCATCTGCAAATTCTTCAAAAATAGAACGCATAATAGGTTCCATAGTTGCTAAAACATCTTCTTGCTCAACAAAACTCATTTCAACATCTAATTGATAAAATTCACCAGGAAGACGGTCGGCCCTTGGATCTTCATCTCTAAAACATGGAGCAATCTGAAAATAACGATCAAAACCTGACATCATCAACAACTGTTTATATTGCTGTGGCGCTTGCGGTAACGCATAAAATTTTCCCTGATGAACACGACTTGGAACCAAAAAATCACGTGCGCCTTCCGGCGATGAAGCTGTCAAAAGTGGCGTCGTAAATTCCGTAAAACCATTATTTTGCATAGCTCGTCTCATAGCCGCAATAATTTCAGTCCGACGCATGATATTTTTGTGCATAGTCTCCCGACGCAAATCAAGAAAACGATATTTTAATCGAATATCTTCTGGATAATCAGGCTCACCAAAAACCGGTAAAGGAAGCTCATCAGATTTTGAAAGAATTTCTACCTCTTGTGCAAAAATTTCAATCTCACCTGTTGGAAGCGTTGCATTAATAACCTCATCAGAACGAGCACATACCTCCCCATCCACACGAATAACCCATTCAGAACGCACTTTTTCAATAACTTTAAAAGCTGGTGAAGCAGGGTCAGCAACAATTTGTGTGATTCCAAAATGATCACGTAAATCCACAAAAAGAATCCCTCCATGATCACGAACACGATGAACCCACCCCGAAAGACGAACTTGTGTTCCTACATCACATCTACGAAGAGCCGCACAATGATGACTGCGATAACGGTGCATGTTTTTTGCCTTTGATTATAATATTCACATGCGCTACAAACGCTTTTTAATAACCATTTGTCAAGATATGAGAATAAAAACTCAAAAATAAAGTCAATAAAGCACAAATTTAATTTATCGAATTATAATAAAATGATGAATCTTATTACACAAACAACAGATCTTGAAATTGCACTTAACGCTCTACGTACCTCTGATTTTGTAACAGTCGATACTGAGTTTATCCGCGAAACAACTTTTTGGCCTCAACTGTGTTTAATCCAGCTTGCATCACCAGATGTCACAGTTTTGATTGATCCCCTAGCACCAGATATTGATTTACAACCTTTTTTTGACCTTATGATCGATAAAAAAGTTGTAAAAGTTTTTCATGCTGCGCGCCAAGATATTGAAACAATTTATCATCTTGGAGGTGTTATTCCTTCCCCTCTCTTTGATACGCAAATAGCAGGATCAATTTGTGGATTTGGTGATTCTATCTCCTATGATCAAATTGTACAACGCTGTACAGGGCATCATCTTGATAAATCCTCCCGCTTTACAGACTGGAGTTTCCGCCCTTTGTCTGAAAAACAACTGCTCTATGCACTTTCCGATGTAACTTACTTAAGAGATGTTTACTTGTTATTGAAAAAAAGGTTAGAGAAAAATCAACGAGCTCACTGGATGGATGATGAAATAACAATCCTTTTAAATCCTAAAACCTATGATATGCCAGAAGATGAAGCATGGAAAAAAGTGAAAGGAAAAATTAAAAAGCCACGTGAACTTGCTGTATTACAAAAGATAGCAGCTTGGCGGGAACGTGAAGCACGAAAATACAATATGCCACGTCGTCATATCATAAAAGATGAATGTCTTATAGAAATAGCAACCCAACAACCAAAAGATGAATCTGCATTAAAACGGTTGCGCAGTCTTAATAAGAATTGGGATAAACTCTCAATTGCTCAATCATTAATCAAAGCTGTCCACGAAGGCTTAGAAGTGGATCTTTCTACTTTACCCCCCATTCCTAAACATAATCCACTCAATGATACGACAGCCGCTGTTATCGATCTGCTCAAAGTGTTATTAAAAATTGTTGCAAATGAAAACAGCATTGCCCCTAAAATTATTGCAACATCTAATGATTTAGAAAAAATTGCCAATGGAGGAATAAAGAAAAATATTCCCGCTATGAATGGCTGGCGCTATGAAATATTTGGACAAAAAGCCGAACAACTTCTAAAGGGCCAGATAGGGTTTTACTTTAACGATGGAAAAATAAGCACAAAACAGCTTTAATTTACATTTTCATTTTGAAAAATCCATTACACTACTCATTATCTACATCAATTGGTATGCCTTATAGGCCAACGCAAACAGGATAAATAAAGCCTACTTCTGACAAAGTTAAAAAATTAAATAGTAAACTCTTATTAAAATGATAGCTAAATCTTTATCAGGTCAATCAAATAGCAATCCCATTAAAAATAATCTAAAAAAACAAACAGCTCCTTATTTAAAAGTTTTGAAAAGAAAAAGTTCTGATAATAAAAGCGCATTCATTACAAAAATAGCAGCCTAGAAATAGGAACAAACAAAGATATAATGCCTCACGTCACCATATCGTATTAAAAAACTACCGAGATTGCAATCTAACAATCAAAAACGAGCCAGCATAACAACTAAAATACCTAACAAAAGCAATATATTGATTTCTAAAAATAATCTAGCGTTATTTATATTGAATTAGACCTCCGAATATCGTAAGATTCTCTCACTCCATCTCAATAAGACTCATAAAGTTTCACATAAGAATTATATGATAAGGCGCTGTTTTTTTATAAATTAAATACCTTTCAAAGGATTCAAAAATCATGGTTAATAAATAGTTGTGATTTATTTCTATTTTTTATAGTGAAAGGATTTTATAATGACTGAAATGATATTCTTTTGACAGACCGTGAAAGTGCAAAACTGTTTCATATGAGTATTTCAACATTCCAGCGTCATGTAACCAATGGATCTCTCCCAAAATCTTTAAAACTTGTTTTTTATCGCGTTGGTTACAATCGTAATCTTATGAAGATAATCGAGCAAGCTAAACAGAAACGTTATAACGACACAGCATAAAAAGAAAACCTTTTCACGTAAAAATGGACAAAACTTTTCATTTTCACATGAAGCTTATGAAGTGAAAAATCCATCCTGTGATGCAAGTAACAGAATAAAAAATTATGTTTTCTTTTATGAATGCTCAGGCATTACAAATGCTTTGCGTGGTGTCTAGCATGGGCGTTATGGAACAAGTCCTATTGTCCAGCTCATGATGATAGGCTACCTAGTTTATCCCTCGTCAATGGCCCTATTATTAAGACATAAAACACGAATAAATTAGGAAAAAAATCAAAAAATTTCAAAAGCGAGAGGTTGTTTTATTATTTTTGATAACTTCTGTAATCGTCCAAGAGGACGTTCTCCTAATAACCCAGCGTAATTCTTTGGGATCTGCAGGATAATATGATCTGCTTTTTTATGCCACAATAAATGAGGTAAAATTCCTGCAACAGAAGCACTAAAAAGATGAGCAATACGCATAGTTTCGCCAAGAATACGTGCTTTTTCAATTATATTTTGAGTTGCTAATTGAAAAATGGGAAGAGATTCTTTATCAACCAATAAACTCGTATTGCGAAAAAAAACAGCAAGTGCCGCATAAAGGCGCCCTTCATGAGAAATTCCTGGATAAGATCCTAAAGCTATTTGATTTGCTGCTTCATTGCCTCGATAATCTGGATGTATACGCCAACCAATATCCGCAAGAAGACAAGCGGCTTGACGATAACGGCATTCATTTTCGGTTTCTGAAATTCCAAAAACTTCAAAAGCATTCGTCGTAAAATCAATGAGTTCTTCTGCTTGTTTTGGTGAACGTGCCCGTAAAATAGCCATTTCTGTGCATGCTGCAATGAGAGGATCTGAAAGCCGAATCGCCTGCGGCAAACGTGAATAAAGAAAACCTTCACGAACGCCAGCACCAGAAAAGATTATCTTTTCAAACTCCATACACTGAATGAGTTCAATAAGAACTATTGCCCCATAAGATAAAAGTTTTCGACGATTCTGAGAAACCGCTGCAATCCCTCTCATATTATCAATATTGCCACGTGCTACAAGACGTAAAAAGTTCTCCATTTCAACGGCATCAACTTCATAGCCATGCATAACAGGGAGCCGATAGTGTTTCATTGCCATATGGAGTTTTGCCAAATTACGCCATGTCCCCCCTACTGCATAAAAATAACGTGCTATACCTTTACGAGTACGAACAACAGACGATTTATAAAATTGCTCATGTACAATTTTTGTAGCTACAGCACTATCATTATTTGACATATACTGTAGCCTTAAACCACCCAATGGGAGCGTTATCCCTTCACCAACATCAGAATGATCAATATCAATCAGCTCAAGACTTCCACCACCAAGATCCCCAGAAATACCTTTTGGTTGATAAAAAGTAGACACAACTCCATATGCTGAATACATAGCTTCTTCACTTCCTGAAAGAAGATATATTTTATTTTGCAAAATATCTTCAGCATGCTGAATAAATGCTACGCCATTCTGTGCATCTCGTGCTGCTGCTGTTGCTAAAGTATAGACCTCATCTGCCCCAATCTGTCGACAAAGCGTACGAAACCGTTTCAGTGTTTGCAACGCCATTTTCATCGATTTTTCTTCTAAAAATCCTGTTTTCGCCACACCATGACCGAGACCACAAAGAATCTTTTCATTAAATAAAACTGTTGGTGATCGAACAAGCCCCTCATAAATAACCAACCGAACAGAATTTGAGCCAATGTCAATAACAGCAACAGGCTTACGCCCTTTTAACCGACCTTGAGCATCTCTATATGTCATTGGATTTTAGTCTTTATGTATTTCGGCTTGTTGCCGATGCAACGCAACCAAGCGCGAAACAGAAGACTCAAAAGACTCATTTTCCCCCGCAAAACTTGTATTGGCCATAAAATACTCCTGCGCATTAAATAGACTTTCACCTATCTGCGGTGTAATACGTTTTGATGTTCCATCCTTAAGTATATCAAAGCTTTGTTGATTATCAATGATATTAGCTAACATAATCTGTAAAAGAATTTTTTGACGCACTATTTTATTAAAAACCGGAACCAATATTTCAATACGATAGTCCAAATTACGAGGCATCATATCAGCAGAGCCTAAGTAAACGAGTGCATTTTCATTAGGCAAATCTTGACCATTCCCAAAACAAAAAATGCGACTATGTTCAAGAAAACGCCCGACAATTGATTTTACACGAATATTATCCGAAATTCCTAGAATACCAGGACGTAAACAACATATCCCCCGCACAACCAAATCAATTTGCACCCCTGCTTGACTGGCACGATATAAAGCATCAATAATTTCAGGATCAACCAATGCATTAACTTTCATCCAAATAGCAGCAAACCTTCCCTGTTGTGCATGAACAATTTCTCCCTCAATATGCTCTAAGATACGACCACGCAGTGTTAAGGGTGAAAAAGCAATCTTCATTGTTTCATTTGGACGCTCATATTGCGCAATATAATTGAATAATAACGCAACATCATGAGCGATATCATCATCCGTGGAAAAAAAAGAAAGATCGGTATAAGTTTTAGCATTAATGGGATGATAATTTCCTGTTCCAAGATGAACATAAGAGCGAAGACGTTTTCCCTCACGTCTCACAACTAATGACATCTTAGCATGCGTTTTTAATGCAATAAAACCAAAAATAACTTGAACCCCAGCACATTCAAGATCCCTGGCCCAACGAATATTTGCTTCCTCATCAAAACGTGCTTTAAGTTCTACCAAAGCAGTCACAGACTTTCCCTGTTCAGCTGCTTTAATCAAAGCGCCAACAATTGGACTATCATTTGATGTACGATAAAGTGTTTGTTTTATTTCTACAACATCAGGATCGCAAGCAGCTTGACGTAAAAATTGGACAACAACATCAAATGTCTCATAGGGGTGATGAATCACAATATCATTTTCACGAATAGCCGCAAAACAATCCCCTTTATGTTTACGAATACATTCTGGAACACGAGAAATATAAGGAATAAATTTAAGATCATCGCGGGGAATAGAAACAATTTCTGATACCGTATTAAGCGCTAAAAATCCGTCAAGGACATTAATACAATTATCAGGAACAGCGAGACTATTCGCTATAAATTGGCGTAAACTCTCTGGCATTTTTGCGTCAAACTCAACTCGAATAACCTGCCCACGGCGCCGCCTTTTAAGAGCAGTTTCAAAAAAATGAACAAGATCCTCAGCTTCTTCTTCTACTTCAATATCACTATCTCGGATTATTCTAAATATACCAATTTCTTTAACCTCATAGTTAGGAAATACATATTTAATAAAAAGGCAAATAACATCTTCAGATGCAATAAAACGAAAATGATTGCCTTCTTGAGGAAGAAGAATAAAACGCCTTAAAAGCATTGAAATAGATAACAACACTGTGTGTGAATTCTGATCAGTTTCTCCAGACAATTGAAGCCCAATAGAAAGCCCTAAATTAGGAATAAATGGAAAAGGATGAGTAGAATCAACAGGTAAAGGTTTTAAAACAGGAAAAATTGTCTCAAGAAAATATTTTTCAAGCCATGATTTTTCAATTTCTGAAAGATCATCAGAACAAATAATTTCAATATCATTCTTTTTTAATTCATCACGTAAAACATTCAATTCTCGTAGTTGGTGAGCCTGCAGCTTTGAAATCTCAGCTAATACAATATCAAGTTGTTCCTGTGGAGTGTGCCCATCTGCACTGCACGCTGTAACGCGAGCACGAATTTGAGCTGCTAGTCCTGCAACACGAACCATAAAAAACTCATCAAGATTTGCAGCTGAAATAGAAAGAAATTGTAGACGTTCTAATAAAGGATGTTTCGAATTAGCCGCTTCCATCAAAACACGATTATTAAATTGTAGCCATGAAAACTCTCGATTAATAAATCGTACCGGATTTTTCATTGTTATATTCGATATAGAAATTTTATCTACCACCCTCTGTTCCATATATCCTAAATAATTTTCTTTTATATTTTCTAAAATCCTTGACGAAATATCTCACATAACATTTGATAATATGTTATCATCATAATAATATATCAATGCCTAACTTCCCTCATCATTTTTCCATTTAATATTTAAAAGTACTTGGAATTATTGCTATGCGCAAAGCACTAAAAGTAAGACAACTATTCTAATATAGCATAAAAGAAGAGAAATTTGTCTTAAAAAGCATCTTGCATTATTATACGCTTTATTACAAACTCACGCCTATAAAATAGAAGAGCCCAATCATAGCTGATGAGAAAATTTATTCTGGAGTTTGTATGCCATGGCTGATCACAATATTCCTCATTTCCAAAATGACCTTGGATATAAAACAATCGAAATTGGTGTGAAAGAATTTATGTGTGTAGGCGCTACACACCCATTCGATCATCCTCATATCTTTATCGATATGGGAGCAGCAGATGAGAAAATTTGCCCTTACTGCTCAACCCTTTATCGTTATGTTCCCTCGCTATCATACGATCAAACAAACCCAACAGGATGCTTATATCATCCAGAAAAGCTATTATAATTGCGTTTTTTGGCTTTCTTAATAACCCCTCTTTTAATTCTGCTTGTTTAATATGAAATCATTTGTGGAACAATCACCCATCATCGTTGGAGGAGGAATTGCTGGTTTAAGCACTGCTTTAGCACTCGCTCATAAAGGAATTGCAAGCACCATTATCGAAAAGTGTAAGCAACTTGAAACGATAGGCGCTGGTATTCAACTGACACCAAATGCAACATCTATTCTTGCTCGCTGGAAACTTCTTAACAAACTCACTGAAGTCGCGACAATCCCATATTTTCTTGAGTTAAAAGATGGATTATCTTTAAAAATACATCTACGGGCTCATCTTATTAATCTAACAGAAAAATATTGGAAAGCCCCTTATATGACGATTCACCGCGCGGCTTTACAAAAAATTTTATATAATGCAGTGATTGAAAATCCTTTGATCAAATACAAAGCAGGCGAAACGATTGTATCTTCTACCCAATCGGCAACCAACATTAAAATCACGACAATAAAAACAGATACGGCAACAGAACAGCTTTATTCAACGCCCCTCTTGATCGGATGTGATGGCGTTTGGTCAACATTACGGCAACAATCTCCTTTTCATGAAAAAGCAAATTTTAGTGGCTTTATTGCTTGGCGTGCAACAACAACATCTGATAATCTTCCTCAAAACTTTCGTTCTTCATTGCAAAATATGAAGACAATTACGGCTTGGATGGGACCAAAAAATCATCTTGTTGTCTACCCCATTCAATCGTCAGAAAAAATTTTTAATTTTGTCGCCATTACGCATGGAGAAAGTTCAAAAGAAGGATGGGCCCATAAAGGAGATAAAGAAAAACTCAAATCTCTTTTTAAAGATTGGAATTCAAAAATCTTACAAATCTTCGATCATATTGATGAATGGAGTTATTGGCCACTTTTTCAAATGAAACAAAATCGTTTTATCGGTTTAGAGAGACAAGTATTTGTTGGCGATTGCGCACATGCTGCCTTACCTTTTGCAGCACAAGGTGCCGCTATGGCAATCGAAGATGCCGCCACATTAGCAAAAGCACTTTCATTGAAAGATTTTTCATTAACGAAAGCACTTTCGCTTTACGAAACAACACGCACCCCGCGTATTGCAGCAGTAAAAAAACGCGGAGATTTCAATAGATTAGCCTATCACGCAACCGGTCCCATAGCAATTGCACGCAATCTCATGATGAAAATTCGTACACCAGAGAGCATTATGTCAGATCTCAATTGGCTTTACATGTATGATGCGATGAATTCTATAAAAAATAATGATAAAAACTTATAAAATTCTTCCGGCACTTTGAATATTACGAAAGAACGAGATTTTTTTAATTTTATGACACTAAAAAATATCATAATTTACTCTAATAAAAGCAATATTTTTCGAAACCTACAATCCGATTTTAAAAGCTCCATTTTTAGCTCTCCTAAAAGCAAAAACACCACTCAAAATCAGCTCCCATCTTTAATCTTTCTTTAACTCAATTCTACATCAACAACACCCTGAATTAATTTCATAGCATTTGCGACATGTGAATTTACCTTATATCGCTTAGGAAGTGCAATTTCGACTTCTCGCAATCCATCCTCTTGAATTAAAATAAGCCCAACCTCTCCATTCCCCCCAAGATTTAAATTTTGTTCAATTTGTGGAAGCATATCAACTGTTTTTATAAAGAGACGCATCATTTTATGCTGTTGTAATGATTCATTTTCCAAAGACTGAATTGTTTCAATTCGCAAACTAACTCCTTCAGAACGATTTTCAGCGCTCACCGTAATAATAAAAGATTTTCCGGGTTCTAGCATCTCTTCATAATCCGAGAGTGCCTCAGAAAAGAGAACTGCTTCATATTGTCCACTTGTATCAGAAAAATGAATAATTCCCATTTTTTTACCAGATTTTGTTTTGCGCACGTTTTTTGCCACAACAGTTCCAGCAAGCCGTGCAGCCGTTGCTCCCCCTTTAACGGCATTGGCAAAATTACCCCAAGTCTGAATGCGTTTTTTGTTCAGAATAGCTTGATACTCCTCCAAAGGATGCGCAGAAAAGTAAAAACCTATAGCTTGAAATTCTCGATAAAGTTTCTCAGCCGGCAACCAAGGGGTTGTTTGCGATAAAATCAATGGTTCTTTTAATCCGCCTGCCATTCCAAATATATCAACCTGCCCGCTAGAATTGTCATCGAGAATACGAAGTGCACGCGCATGAAGGGTTCCAAGATTGGCTAATAAAACCTCACGTGCAATGTTAAAACAATCAAAAGCACCAGCACAAACTAAACTTTCCATCGCACGCTTATTAACAATACGAGGATCAACACGCGCACAAAAATCTTCCAAATCCTTAAAAATCTTACTCCCACGACAAGAAACAATATGATCTACAACAGTTTCTCCCACACCTTTAATGGCAGCAAGAGAATAATAAATACAATTATCACCAACCTCAAAAACACGATGAGATGTTTGTATAGAAGGTGCAATAACTTCAATACCCAACCTTAATGCTTCACGCCGAAAATCATTGAGCTTATCTGTATTCGTCATGTCATATGTCATTGAAGCAGCTAAAAACTCAACGGGATAGTTTGCTTTCATATAAGCCGTTTGGTAAGAAACAATTGCATAAGCAGCAGCGTGCGATTTATTAAAACCATAATCGGCAAATTTTGCTAAAAGATCAAAGATAATATCAGCTTGATCTTTATCCACGCCACCTGCAACAGCTCCATTGACAAAACGCGTACGCTGTTTTTGCATTTCAGCATGAATTTTTTTCCCCATAGCACGACGTAGTAAATCAGCTTCTCCAAGCGAATAGCCAGCAAGAACCTGAGCAATCTGCATCACCTGTTCTTGATAGACAATAACACCTTGTGTTTCTTTGATCAGATGATCTATCTTAGGATGAATAGAAGCAATTTCCTCTTCCCCATGTTTGCGTGCATTATAGGTTGGAATATTCTCCATTGGACCTGGACGATAAAGTGCAACCAGCGCAATAATATCTTCAATACGGTCTGGCTTCATTCCAATCAACGCCTTGCGCATACCAGAACTTTCCACCTGAAACACGCCAACCGTTTCACCACGTGCCATCATAGCGTAGGTTGCTTCATCATTCAGAGGAATATTTGATAAATCTATTTTAATCCCCTTTCTGGCAACAAAATCGACTGCCATTTTCAAAACAGTAAGCGTTTTTAATCCAAGAAAATCAAATTTTACCAGCCCCGCTTGTTCAACATATTTCATGTTAAATTGTGTAACAGGCATATCAGAACGAGGATCACGATACATCGGGACAAGCTCCCAAAGTGGACGATCTCCGATAACAATCCCAGCAGCATGAGTTGAAGCATGACGATAAAGTCCCTCCAACTGAAGCGCTATATCTAATGCGCGTCCAACAACGGGATCTTTTTTCTTTTCTTCTTCAAATTTAGGTTCATCCTTAATAGCATCTGCTAATTCTACCTGACTTCCTGGGGTGGCAGGAATTAATTTTGTAAGATAATCCACCTGACGATAAGGAACTTCTAAAACACGCCCCACATCACGCAAAACTGCACGTGCCTGTAACTTACCAAAAGTAATAATTTGAGCAACTTGATCACGTCCATATTTTTTTTGAACATATTGAATAACTTCTTCGCGCCGCTCTTGACAAAAGTCGATATCAAAATCTGGCATCGAAACACGATCTGGATTCAGAAAACGTTCAAAGAGAAGAGAAAACCGCAAGGGATCCACATCAGTAATCGTCAATGCATAAGCAACAAGTGAACCAGCACCAGAACCCCGGCCTGGTCCAACGGGAATGTCATGAACCTTTGCCCATTTTATGAAATCTGAAACGATAAGAAAATATCCAGAAAATTGCATACGCGTAATAACTGAAATTTCATAATCAAGCCGCTGTTCATAATCTGCAATCGTATACCCTTCAGCCAACCCTATTGTTTCAAGCCGAATCTTCAAACCATCTTTAGCCTGATTTAATAACTCACTATCTTCTATTTCTAAAGTAGTTTCTGAATTAACAGATTGTTCTATAAAACGAGGCAATATCGGTTTTCGAAGAGGCGAGGCAATATGACAACGCAATGCAATTTCAACACTATTTTCCAAAGCTTCTGGAAGATCAGAAAACAGTGTAACCATTTCATCTTGTGACTTCAAATAATGATCTGGTGTCACACGTTTGCGATCTGGATTAGAGACAATTTGTCCTTCTGAAACAGCCATCAGCGCATCATGCGCTTCATACCCTTCTCTTTGCAGAAAAAAAGCTTCATTCGTTGCTACAAGAGGAATTTCATGCGCATAAGCCAATTCAATAAGATCAGCTTCTACTCTCCGGTCATAAGAGCCATGCCGTTGTAACTCCACATAAAGACGATCAGCAAAAGATTTTTTCAAATAAATTAAGCGCTCAACAGCATGTTCTTTTTTCTCTTCTGCCAAAGAAAGATTAATAGGTCCTCCCTTTCCACCCGTTAAAGCGATTATGCCTTCACTGTGTTCTGACAACCAATCAGCTTTAATATGAGGAGGATCAGTATCACACTTATCAAGATAAGCACGGCTCACAAGACGAACCAAATGAGCATAACCGGTTTCGCTAGCAGCCAAAAGAACAATAGAGCAAAAATCAGAAGGATTACGCCATTTAGCCAAACGTGAATGATCATTTTCATCACAAAAATCAACAGTAAGCTGACAACCAATAATAGGTTGGACCCCATGAGAAAGACAATGCTGTGAAAATTCCAAAGCACCAAATAAATTATTGGTATCGGTAATAGCAACCGCTGGTGCATGATCTAAAATCGTCTGTTGAATAATTTGGGGGATTTTTAAAGCCCCTTCGAGCAAGGAATAAGCTGAATGCACTCTCAAATGAATAAAGCGAGGAAGAGAATTTTTGTTCTCTTGCATTTGCATTTTATTTTTTACCACTCTCACAATTTCCCACTACAAAATAAATGCTAAACAGCACCCCTTATAAAAGAAAAAACTTCTGTTCATCATCAAACTTTAAAGCTATAAATTCATCATCCTACATAGGAGCAATATCCCAATTTTATTAATATTTATAAGAGAGTTCTATCAAGAAAATGCTTCTATTCACAGCAAATAAACACCTAAAATAAAAAGAAAAACAATATACCTCATCTAAGTACTTTAATTTTTGACCATTTAATTGTATTTTTCTTTAAATATTAATTTCTCTTCCTAAAGTTCAATGTGTAAATAAAGCAACCTTGTCTTTATGACTTTATCCCCAAAAAGCTCTTCTAAAGGTCTAGAAAAAACAAAAAGGGCAGGTTAAATTTGCTCATGCCTCCAAGTCTTCTTACCCCACTTTTTAATTCTATCCGAACTCTTTCTGGTATTACACCTAAAGTCTATGGTTTATTGACCAAACTCTTAGATGTTAATCCCACACAACGCGAAGCAACCCTTATTGACCTTCTTCAATTAATGCCCCATTCCGTTATAGACCGCAGAATGCGTCCCAACATTACTTGTGCAAAAGAAGGAGATACTGTTACGCTCGAAATTATCATCGATCAGCATCAACCACCACCCCGTGGTCACAACCGAATTCCCTATCGTGTTATTGCCCATGATCACACAGGAAAAATAAATTTAGTCTTTTTTCATGCTCAACCTCTTTGGCTAAAAAAACAACTCCCCGAAGGAAAAAAAGTCATTATATCAGGAAAAGTTGAATGGTTTAATGGACAGCTTTCAATGGCGCATCCAGACTATATTGCCCCAAGCGAACAATCAAATCAGATACCTCTCATCGAACCTGTCTATCCCTCTACTGCAGGACTAACTGTAAAGACACTAAGACGCGCCATACAAAACACTCTTGATTTTATTCCTCTCCTCCCAGAATGGATAGATGAAAATGTAAAAAAGCAACAAAATTTTCCTTCTTTTTCTGTTGCTTTACGCCGTATCCATGCGCCCATTAACCCCAATGATCTATCCTTAGAAAGTACAGCACGCAAACGTCTTGCCTATGATGAATTGCTCGCTTGTCAATTGGCACTAGGACTCGTGCGTTTGAAAACTAAATCTCTTGTTGGCACTTCTCGACCATCAACAGGAATTTATACTAAAAAATTGCTTAATATCCTCCCCTTTCAACTCACAACCGGACAAAAAAAAGCAGTAGAAGATATCGCAAATGATCTTGCTTCACCAGAACCAATGCTAAGACTACTTCAAGGTGATGTAGGCACAGGAAAAACTGTTGTTGCATTGATGGCAATGGCACAAATTGCTGAAAATTCAGGACAATCAGCTTTAATGGCACCAACTGAAGTGCTTGCTAGGCAACATTTTGCCACCATCGCTCCTCTTGCCGAAAAGGTCGGATTACAAACAACGCTTTTAACAGGACGAGAAAAAGGAAAATTGCGGACAAATATCGTGAATGATATTCTGTCAGGTCAAGTTTCTATTGTTATCGGAACTCATGCTCTCATACAAAACAGCGTTACTTATAATAATCTCGCTTTAACCATTATCGATGAACAACACCGTTTTGGTGTCCATCAACGTATCGCTCTTACAGAAAAAGGCAATAAAGCTGATATGCTGGTTATGACCGCCACGCCCATTCCGCGCACACTTGTCTTAACAGCTTTTGGTGATATGGATGTCTCTAAAATTACCGAAAAACCAATGGGACGACAACCCATTACAACAGCAACGCTTTCTTTGAAACGTCTTCATGAGCTTATAGCGAGAATCGCAATTGCATTAGAAAAAGGAGAAAAGCTCTATTGGATTTGTCCTTTAGTAGAGGAATCGACAGCTCTTGATCTCACTTCAATTGAAAACCGCTTTGCATTTCTCCATGAGCGCTTTGGAGCACACGTTGGTATGATCCATGGAAAAATGTCTACAGCAGAAAAAGAAGCCGCTATGGCATCTTTTAAATGTGGAAATACACGTATTTTAGTTGCAACCACCGTCATTGAAGTGGGAGTAGATATTCCAGATGCTTCGATCATTATCATCGAACACGCGGAACATTTTGGCCTTTCACAATTGCACCAATTACGTGGACGTGTAGGACGAGGCGATAAAAAATCTTCCTGCATTTTGCTCTATAAAGATCCACTGACTAAAACAGCAGCAACACGCCTTAATATTATCCGCAATACAGAAGATGGTTTTGAAATTGCTGAAGAAGATTGGCGCCTACGAGGCGAAGGAGAACTTTTAGGTACAAAACAATCCGGAGTCCCTGAATTTCATATAGCAAACCTTGCAGTTCATAGCGATCTTTTGTCAATGGCAAGAAAAGATGCTCGTTTATTTTTACAACGCGATCCTCATCTTTCTTCTGAGCAAGGACAAGCTTTACGGTTGCTCCTTTATCTTTTCGGACACAACGATGCTGCACGCCTCTTACGAGCAGGATAACAAAAACCCTCTAATAAAAAACTTAAATACCTCTCTGTTCAAATATGATTTTCTCTTAGAATTACCCATAAATGATCTACGCAGTCTCTTACCATCTTTATGCTTCATGAACGAATAACAAATCAACTGCATTAAAACAGTAGAAGCAATATTGCGTCTTTTTTTACCATTATATTCACATAACTGATCTATTTTTTGATAGGTAAGAAAATATTTTTCGTTTTATCGTAAAGGATTTAGGAATAAAAAACCTTTCTTCAGTATTCTCGTTCAACAGAGAAAAATGAAAAAATAAGTTTCATTATAAATCAATTTCTTACACTTGATTATTCTCCAAAAGATTCAGAAATATACTTTTATTCAACCGTGACTGATTTTGCTAAATTACGGGGTTGATCAACATCTGTTCCTAATAAAACAGCCGTATGATAAGCGATTAACTGAACAGGGAGTGCATAAATAATAGGAGAAATAAATTCTGGAACATCTGGCAAAGTGATCGTTGATAAAGTCTTAAGACAAGCTACTTCTGCTCCCTTTTTATCGGTTATTAAAATAATACGACCATTACGCGCTACCACTTCTTGCATATTAGAAAAAGTTTTTTCAAACCACCGATCATAAGGTGCAACAACAATAACGGGTATTGTCTCATCCACCAGAGCAATTGGTCCATGCTTTAATTCACCTGCCGCATAACCTTCAGCATGAATATAAGAAAGCTCTTTCAGTTTAAGAGCTCCCTCCAAAGCAATCGGATAAGAAGTTCCACGTCCCAGATAAAGAACACTTTTTGCATTCACCAAATCACGACAAATACATTCAATTTTTCTCTCTAATTTTAAGACCTCATTTAAAATACGTGGAACTTCTGCCAACTGTCGAACCAGTTGCTTTTCTATTTGAGCCGAGAGATAGCCACGTTGTTTAGCCGCACTAAGAGCGAGTGAAGCAAGCGTTGCCAATTGACAGGTAAAAGCTTTTGTTGAAGCAACACCTATTTCCGGTCCGGCAAGTGTTGGGAGAATAAAATCAGCCTCCCTTGCCATTGTTGATTGCTCTACATTCACAATTGTTGCTGTTTTTACACCCCGCTCACGACAATAACGCAAAGAAGCCAATGTATCAGCTGTCTCACCAGATTGAGAAACAAACAGCGATAACACATCAGACGTTATAGGAGGTTCACGATAACGAAACTCGGAAGCAACATCATTATCAACACTTAAAGCGGCAAATTTCTCAAACCAATAGCGCGCAACTAAGGTTGAATAATATGCCGTTCCACAACTCGCAAAAAGAAGCCGATGAATATTTTTCCAATCAATCAAATTCTCAAGCGGTCGAACCGCATAATTTCCAAGATCAAGATAATGCGCCAAATTATGAGAAATCACTTCAGGTTGTTCAAACATTTCCTTGTGCATAAAATGACGATGATTACCCTTAGAAATCAATAAAGCCCCTTCAAGTAATGTCGTCACAGGACGTTTTACCGGTTGATTATTAGCATCATAAATTGTAACACCTTCCCGTGTGAGAACAGCCCAATCCCCATCTTCCATATAGCTAATATAATCAACGAATGGTGCCAAAGCTATGGCATCTGACCCCACAAAAAATTCATCTTTTCCATAACCAATTGCCAGAGGTGGACCAGAACAAGCCGCAATCATAAGGTTATCTTCACCTTCGAAAATAAGAGCAATAGCAAAAGCCCCCTGCAGCCTTTTCCAACTGGTACGTATGGCTTCTTGCGGAGAAAGACCATCTTTTAATGCACGCGTTATTAAATGTGCAATAACTTCCGTATCCGTCTCTGTTTCAAAGATACAACCATCCTCTATGAGTTCCTTTTGCAGTTCTACAAAATTTTCAATAATACCATTATGAACAATCGCAAGCTTTTCAGTCACATGGGGATGCGCATTGCGTTCAACAGCAATTCCATGCGTAGCCCAACGGGTATGACCAATCCCTAAACTTCCCTCCAGAGGTGTTTTTTTTAATTTTTCTTCTAAATGAACAAGCTTCCCCTCAGCACGTACACGATAAAGATGCCCATTATGGACCGTTGCCACCCCAGATGAATCATACCCTCTATATTCAAGACGTTTTAACCCCTCAACCAAAGAGGACGTAACACACCTCTTTCCAAGAACTCCAATAATTCCACACATTAAAAAGCTCCAACCCACATCTTAAGATTCAAATTTTACAAAACAATCCAACAGCCTTTATTTAAAACTATAAATAATAAAAATAATTCAAACATGGAATACGGCAATCTTTAAGAATAAATCTTCCATCCATCGTTAGATTAACACGAAACAAAAGAATAAGCTGAAAATAATCATTTTTTCTGTTTTTTTTCTAACAAACGCTCTCGAAATTTTGTCGCATAGCCCTCTTTTATAACCTGTCGTGCACGCCCAAAAGCCATACTGTTCATAGGAATATTTTCAGTAATAACACTTCCTGAAGCAACATAAGAGCCATCCCCTATTACCAATGGGGAAACAAGTGCCGTATTAGACCCAACAAAAGCATGATCACCAATCATGGTTTTATATTTGTTAAATCCATCATAATTGCAAGTAATCGTACCGGCTCCAATATTGGTATGTGCACCAATTTCGGCATCACCAATATAACTTAAATGATTGATTTTAGAAGATTCTCCTACCTTAGCTTGTTTGACTTCACAAAAATTTCCAATCTTTACGGACTTTGCCAACTCTGTTCCAGGACGCAAACGTGCATAGGGACCAATCTGTGCATCTCTACCAACCACAGCACCTTCGAGATAACTAAATGCATGAATAACCGCACCAGATTGTACTTTTACGTTTAACCCAAAATAAACATTTGGTTCTATCACCACCCCTGGTGCAATTTCTGTATCATAAGAAAAATAGAGTGTTTCTGGCTTTAAGAGTGTAACACCCGATAACATTAAATCGCGCGCTTTACGTTTTTGCCACAAAGAATCAGCCTCAGAAAGCTCAAGACCGTTGTTAATTCCTACAATATCTTCAAAAGGAACTTCAACAACACGCACATCTAATCCTTCGCGTGTTGCAAGAGAAGCAATATCTGTTAAGTAATATTCTTTTTTCACATTATTATTACCAACTTTCTCTAAAAGAGAAAGTGCATGTTTTCCACGCATAGCGAGTATTCCACCGTTACAAAAAGAAATCTTTTTTTCTTCATCGCTAGCGTCTTTTTCTTCTACAATTGCAATCAATTGACCATTTTTCTCGAGAAGACGCCCATAACCTGTTGGATGTTTGGTATGAAAACCTGCAAAAACAACATCTGCTCCATCAGCAAGCTGTGCACGCATTTGGTGCAATGAATCTTGCTGAATGAGAGGAGTATCCCCAAAAACAATGAGCACATCATCCACCTCCTTTTGCAAAGCTAAACGAGCAGACAAAACAGCATGAGCAGTTCCTAAACGCTCTTTTTGTTCAAAAATCATTACATCTTTTACAAATGACTGAACAACGTGCGTAACCTCCTTAGCACCATATCCCACAACAACCGCTAATTGTGAAGAGCCTGCCAATTCTATTTTTTTTAGAACATGGCATATAAGAGGCAATCCAGCAATTTTATGAAGTACCTTAGGCAGAGACGATTTCATGCGCGTCCCCTCACCTGCGGCAAGAACAATAGAAAGACAACTTCTAACCATAAAAACACATAAGACTAACGAGAAAATCCAAAAAAAATCATAATATTGTGCCAACGAATATCTTCAATATAACTCAACGAAGGATAATGTTCTAAAAGCCAAAATGAAAGATCCTGCATAGAACCTGTTAAAAACAAAATCCCTGTAAGAATAAGAAAAACACCAATGATTTTTTCAACTTTTCCTAAATGAATACGAAAAGCTCCTAAAAATCGCATAAAACTGCTCGAAAATAAAGCTGCTAACATAAAAGGAATAGCAAGACCTAATGCATAAACCGCTAAGAGAACAGCTCCCTCTCCCACAGTTTCTTTTGTTCCAGCAAGCGTTATAATAGGACCTAAAATAGGGCCAATACACGGTGTCCAACCAAAGGCAAAAGCTAAACCGATAATATACGCGCCTAAAGGACCAGCAGGTGTTTTTTGGGTCTGAAAACGCGCCTCACGAAATAAAAAAGCGATCTTGAAAATCCCCAAAAAATTTAAACCAAAAATAATAATGACAATTCCAGCAGCAAGAGCAAACCAATCACGATAATAACCGATGAATTTCCCAATTGTACTAGCACTGGCACCTAAAGCAACAAAAACAGTCGTAAACCCAAGAACAAAAGCAATAACAGAAGATAATAAAGCCCACCGGATAAAGACTTTCTCATCAGGCTTTTCTGAACGAAAATCATCAATACCAACCCCTGCCATATAGCACAAATAAGGAGGAACTAACGGCAAAACGCATGGTGACAAAAAAGAGAGTGCCCCAGCAAAAAACACACCAACTGTTGAAATTTCAATCAAAATTCATACCCCGTCTTTCATCGTAGTTTACCCCCCCATGAACAACAATCAATCCACATCTTCATCAACTCGCTGCATATTTTCTTCATTCGCTATCACACTTATATCTTCATCATGACCAGAAACGACTGAAAAAACTTTTTGATAGATTTTATCTTTATTTTTAGCAATTGCAATATACTCTCCCTCCGCTAACACGAGTGAAACATACGCACCTACTGTTTCATAAACGATATCACCAGAATCATTGGCAAGAGACCAACTTGTATCTGCAAGCGCTTCTCCTCTTTCTTGTCGCACCAGCTTTAAGACAATCTGAGCGGCCTGATGTTCAAGAGTAACTTCTGTTATTTTACCCGCATCCACTTGAATATCCGAACGAGCCGTCGCATTAATAGAACCATAATGGGAAGCAACATGGTAGCGGCCAGCTTTTAAACGCACAACTGATTGGGGTTTAACATTTGATATAATTACTCCCGTATCATCATTTTCTTTTTCATCCTCATAAATGGTAAAACGGAGTTCCTTTTCATTCATTACGCCATTGAGCAGTGTTGCATTTAAAATGACACCACCAGCCTCAAGATTAAAGTTTTTTACAAGACTCTGCCCATTTTCTAAACGAATATGGCGCACAGCACTCATATGACCAAATGAGACATGAACAAGATAATTTCCTGGTTCGAGATCAAAACGTGCACTTCCCCCCTTATAGGTTGCCACTAATGGTAACTTATTATCAATCCCTAGAATAGGAGCATAAACCCGCCAGACAAGCCCTTTTTCAATATCCGGATGACTATTTGTTAATCGAGCATTCAAAATGAGTTGTGTTTGAGATGCTAAGTTTTCGTTCTCCTGCTTTTGAGTCTTTACAATAAAACTCCTTGATTGTCTCTGCTGCTGATCTTGCCCTTCTCCTGCTTCAGAAAAAGCACAGTGGCTCCAAGTCAATAAAGAAAGCGCCACGCACAACCATACACATCGGTGCACTATTTTTATAAGAATACCCATTTTTGCATTGTTGATCAACATGATCTTTTTTTCAAGAAACAATATCACACAGCCATCATTTTAAATTGAGAAACTTACACCACAACCACATGATGAAACAGCATTGGGATTGTGGATTTGAAAAGACTGCCCCATAAGATCATCAACAAAATCAATCTCAGCTCCTTCCATAAAAGGAAGTGATAGTAAATCAATAAACACAACTGCCCCGTCTTTTTTGAGAACGAGGTCATCTTCACACATTTCAGAAACCAAGTCATATTTATAAGAAAAACCAGAACACCCACCACCTTCAACAGAAATACGTAATGCTATTTTATCGGGTTCACGCAAAAGTATCTGTGCAATTTTTTTGGCAGCAACATCTGAAATTTTCACATTCATTTTATATATCCTTGCATTAAACCATCAAGAAAGAGTATCCTACACTCAAAGAGCAGTTTATTTCTCATAAACCACTCTCAATTTTAAGATGATAATAGACAGCTTGCAATGGATATAGGCAATATCAACTTCAATTACCAATCTCGAGCAGTATACAGTGCTCATCCACAAACAAGCCGTGGTCGATTATACCATGAAACGATGAGCACCACACGCTCACCTTTTCAACGAGATAGAGATCGTATTATCCATTCTAATGCATTTCGACGTCTTAAACATAAAACGCAAGTGTTTATTGCTGATGAAAGCGATCATTACCGTACTCGCCTAACCCATTCCATAGAGGTTTCTCAAATTGCAAGAACATTAGCCCGTGCCCTGTGTCTTGATGAAGACCTTGCCGAAGCCATTGCCCTTGTTCACGACTTTGGACACACACCCTTTGGCCATGCAGGAGAAGATGCTCTTAATGAAGCCATGGTACTTTATGGCGGCTTTGATCATAATGCACAAGCATTACGCATTGTAACAAAACTAGAACAGCGCTATGCAAATTTTGATGGACTTAACCTTACATGGGAAACCCTCGAAGGACTTGTAAAGCATAATGGTCCCCTTTTAGGTCCTCACGCAAAGAATAAGGAGGTTCCTATCGATATTTTACAATACAATGCAAAGCAAGACCTTGCACTCGATTGTTTTGCAGGGCTAGAAGCGCAATGTGCTGCTATTGCAGATGATATCGCATACAATGCGCATGATATTGATGATGGTCTACGTTCGCAATTTTTAACACTCGATCAATTTGAACATGTTCCACTAACAGCAGCAATATTAAAAGATATAACAGATGAGCATCCCCACCTCGACCAAGCGCGTCGCGGTTACACACTTGTACGAAGACAAATAACAACCATGGTTGAAGATGTTATCAAACAATCACAAGAAAATTTAGCACGCATCAAACCAACAAGCATAAACGATATTCACCAAGCAAAACAAACCATTGTCACCTTTTCACCGACAATGACCGTTTATGAAAAAGAACTAAAAAACTTTTTATTTAAAAATCTTTACTACCATGAACAAGTTCTTAGTCGTCGCAATGCAGCAAAATGCATTGTACAAAAATTATTCAATTGTTATTATGAAAATCCAAATACAATGCCTGAAAGTTGGCAGAGCAAAACAGTGCACTTAAAAAATCAAGAGTTAGCACGTTTGATTGCTGACTTTCTTTCAGGCATGACGGATCACTACGCTCTACGTGAATATCAGCGTTTATTTGACCATACAGATAATTTCGTTTAATGGCTTTTGGCATCATCATGGAAGCTAAATATGAATATCTTTAAAAACTTCGAAAAAAAAATTAAGAGATCAATTGAATTATCTGATATAAAAGGAAAAAATGGAGAAGATCTAGATTTATCAAAAATCACTGTTGATCCTCCGCGTGATTCCTCCCACGGTCATTTATCAACCAATGCTGCTATGGTGCTTGCAAAATCTATTGGAATCAATCCACGTGCACTTGCAGATAAAATCATAGAACTTCTTAAAAATGATTCCTCTATCGAAAATATAGATGTTGCCGGTCCTGGTTTTATAAACATAAAGCTTACAAAATTATTTTGGCAAGATGCTATAAAATCTATGCTTGAATTAGGCACTTCTTATGGTCGTATTCCAATGGGACAAGGAAAATGCGTCAATGTTGAATATGTCTCAGCAAATCCCACTGGACCAATGCATGTAGGACACTGCCGCGGAGCAGTTGTTGGGGATGTTCTCTCCAATTTGCTACAATTTACGGGCTATAACATTACAAAAGAGTATTATATCAATGATGCGGGTCAACAAATCGAAGTCCTCGCCCATTCGGTACTATTGCGCTATCGTGAAGCTCTTGGGCAAGAAATTAATGAAATTCCAGAAGGACTCTATCCTGGAGAATACTTGATACCATTGGGTCAATCGCTTGCTCAAGAGTTTGGTGACCAACTCCTCACGATGGATAAAGATGAAGCCTTATCTCTTGTGAAAGAACGTGCAATTCATGCAATGATGTCCATGATTCGCGAAGATTTGGCTGCTCTTAATATTTATCATGATATCTTTTTCTCTGAGCGAATGCTTTATGCAGATAATGCACGCGCCATTCGTAACACCATCAACGACCTCACTTTAAATGGTTATATCTACAAAGGAAAACTCCCCCCTCCCAAAGGACAAAATACAGAAGACTGGGAACCAAGCGAACAAACTTTGTTCCGTTCAACAAATGTCGGTGATGACCAAGACCGTGTTTTAGTCAAATCTGACGGTTCTTACACTTATTTTGCTGCTGATGTTGCTTATTTTCGGGATAAATTTAATCGTCATTTTGATGAAATGATTTATATTCTAGGCGCAGACCATGCGGGCTATGTAAAGCGGCTAGAGGCAATGGCAAAAGCAATTTCTGGGGATAAAGCTAAATTAAGTGTCTTCTTGTGTCAATTGGTAAAACTTTTTCGCAACGGTCATCCTGTACGCATGTCAAAAAGAGCAGGATCTTTTGTCACTCTACGGGATGTTGTCGAAGAGGTTGGGCGTGATCCTGTGCGTTTTATGATGCTATACCGTAAGTGTGAAGCACCTCTTGATTTTGATTTTGCAAAAGTAACAGAACAATCAAAAGATAACCCCATCTTTTACGTACAATATGCAAGTGCACGTTGTCACTCAGTCTTTCGTCAAGCACAAGAAGCGCTTCATATTAAAAGCTTTTCAAATAATACATTGATTGCCCATCTTCATCGATTAACAGATGACCATGAAATATTGTTAATACGCAAACTTTCTGAATATCCACGTATCATTGAACAGGCCGTAATTCATAAAGAACCGCATCGATTAGCGTTTTACCTTTATGACCTTGCCTCCAGCTTTCACACCCATTGGAATAAAGGGAGTGAAAATCTCAATTTACGCTTTATTCAACCTGATGATAAAGAGTTATCCTTTGCAAGATTAGGATTGATACAAGCTGTTATCAATATTTTATCATCAGGGCTTACCATCATAGGAGTCGAAGCACCCATAGAAATGCGTTGAAAAAGTTCTATAAATACATACAATAGGTACTCTATTGATAAACTTTTTCATGTATCCTTGCATGAGAGGGGGAAAATTTATAATTTTAATATAACAAATCAAAATCAACCATTGATTGCACGTAAGTGCAAACCATCATGTGAGAAAAGCTATGAGCGATAACGATCGCAAAAATCTACACGAAACAAAACACGATCATGAACACCATGATCCTTTAGAAAGGCTTACGCGCATTTTTAATCCGCACAAACAAAGCGGAAACCAAAATGAGCAATCGTCTTTAAAAACAGAACGATCAACATCTCACCCCGAAACATCATCCCATGATGATGATTTTGATTTCTCCTTTCTAGAAGAGGAACTTGAAAAAAATTTAGCACATGACTTACCGTTTGATGATCAAAAAAAACAATGGGACTTGCATGCAACCAGCAACGCAACAGCCTCAGATATTGCACAATCTTCTTCTTTCAACCATTCAAAACAAAATAATTTATCTGAAGAGAAATATTCTTCACCTAGCAGTCATGATGAAGAACAAATTTTAGATGAGCTTTCTCCATTACCAATCCCAAAGAATCAATCACATCAACAGAAAAAAACAGCAACCAATGCTGATCCTTTTCTTGAAAAAAGTAATCTTATGTCACAATCAGAATCAGAAAATTTCTTTTTTGATAAATCTGAAAGGCACGAAAATAAGAGAGAGACGCCAGAAGATGTTGAACAAACCAATCGTTTTTCACAAATAAATTCACAACAACCTGAGACTACGAATATACAAAAAACTTATGAGGACAATCAAAACCTCTATGACACTCCTATAAACCATCCCTATAAAATTTCAGCTGATCAAGAAAATTGGATTAAAAAAGATTATCCTGATGTCTCCTCTTCTACAGAGGAAAATGAGTTTTTCTCATCTTCTAATCTTGTGTCAGAAAGACAAAACACTGCAAGAAATCAAACAACAAGTACCTTCTCCTCACCTTTAGATTCTCCACCAGTTGATAGACAATCTTATTTAAAGGGAGCTTCACAAGAAGATCATACAACCAATTATCCCCATTTTTTTGCAGCCCCCCCCTCACAACAAGAAACTTATGGCGAAAAAGTTCCGATATATGATGAGGCTCGAGCCCAATACATCAATAACGCCGAAGGTGCCTCTAACCCAAATAGAGAAATTTCATATAATGAAAATAATTTAGATGAGTTTCTTTCCTCATCCCCCTCTTTAAATACAAAACAAACGGATGGCTTTTTTGCCCATAACTATACGCACAGAGATACTCCCCCTCCCAATGTTGATACTTATAAATTTTCAGAGGAAATCGTAGAAAAAACTGGTCCTATTATGGTTCCAGAAGTCCCGTATGAAGCGCCAGAATATGATGTGCCAACTAATGGTGGTTTAGAAGAAGAATTTGCTGATGTACTCAATGTAGGGAATGTCCCAACGGATAATTTTTCTCAAAAAAAACAGAAAAACGAGGTTTTTAGTGAAGTTTTTCATCAGTCTATGCAAAATTCAAAAGAAGGTGTTTATATAAACTCTAAAGAACAAAATTCCGACTATTTTTCTTCTGCCAATATGGAATATAATTTTCCCTCTTTTAGCGAGAATTCATCATACACAAACTCAGATGAGGTTCCCACACCTCCATCAGCTCCTCCTCCCTTAAAAAGTTTTATTTTTGGTAAAACTTTCATTAAAGGTTTTTTTATACTTATTTTAATAGGACTTGGGTTTGCTGGTTATTCTCATTTTTTTATGCCATCACAAAAAAATGAAGAAACGGTCATTATCCACGCTGATAATACGCCTTTTAAATTCAAACCAGAAACAACTGAAACGAAAAATGATGTTGCACATAATTTAGATATTTATAAACAAACAACTGAACAAAATGAGAAACAAGAAAATACACAACAATTTCTTATTGATAACTCTGAACAACCTGAAAATTTAAAAGAATTAAACCCTGAAGAATCTTCAAGCGTTTCCTCATCGTCTTTAAATGAATCTGATGTTGAAGATGCAGTCACAGAAGCCATAAATCATACTATTCCAATGCGAGAAGTACAAACTGTTATTGTCAATCAAGATGGTACAGTTACACTAGCCCCCGCGCATCAAACAAACAGCAAAACTGCTGCTCAATCTGAAGAAAGCATTGATCAAACTTCTAATGAACTTCAAGATTCGTCCCTTGTTTCGTCGCATGATTCTGATATAAACGACCAAGAAAGAGATCATGATCTCAAAAATAATATTGATAAAATAATCGCAGAAAATAATTCTAGCTCAAATATTGAAGAAAAATTTATCCCTATCCCTTCCCATGCAGAAAGAAATACACAAGTTGAAACACCAGCCGCGTCTCGCCCCATATCACCAAACAGAGTCGCAGCACAAAATTCAGAAAGTTATTACGTACAACTTGCATCTCAACCAACGTATGAGCTCGCTAGAAATTCTTTAAAAAATATGAAATCTAAATTTGGATTCCTTATCGGTGCCCGTTCTTTAAATATTCAATCCGCTTTTATACCAGGAAAAGGTACTTATTACCGTGTTCGGATTCAAGCGCAAGACCGTAATGAAGCCATAATCCTTTGTGAATCCATTAAAAGTTCTGGTGGAAGCTGCTTCATCACACGCTAAACCAATAATGCAACGGTTTTAACAACCGTTGCATTATTTATTTCCATACCATTTAATTACTTATCAAAAACTTCAGAAATTAAAATCATTCCTCTCTTTTTTATGTCTTTGTGCTGACTTTATTCCTTAATCTACGTCGATTTTCGCCCTATCTAAAAGATTATATTTACGAAAAAATTACTCCGTACCCTTATAGGTATAAGGTACAGGAGGAAGCGAATTTAAATCTTTTTTGGGCGTTGTTACACTTTGGCTTGTTTCTGGGGTATTATAACGCGAACTATGTTCAGGAGATTTTGCAAAAAAAGATCCTAAAAAACCAAAAATAAACCAGATAATAACCATCGCAAGAAGAATAGCAAAAATACCCTTAGCGATTGAAACAGGTTGTTCACGACCTCTTCTTTCTGCGGCCATACGTTCTTCATATGTGTGATAATTTTTATCAATCATAGTGGATTCCTTTTCTCAATTCCCTTACCTTTAAATTTCTAGAAAATATGCATATATGCAATTATTCAGATACTTATTGTGAGAAAACGATAATTATAAACAAAAGTTCCAGTTTACTTCATAAAGTTGAGAAAAAGAAGCGAGGATAGAATTAAAATATCTACCCTACTCTAGCCTTTGAATTCTATAATAAACCCCTTTGTATTCTATAATAAAACATTGACACAAAGGTTTTGTTAATAATAGAGTTATAATCAAAATATTTCATTATTTTTATTAATAAAAATGAAACATACTCAAAAGGTTTTTTATGAAATCTCCCATATCATCGCTTCCCTTTAAAATAGAAAAACACCCATCTCCTCTGTCAGAAGAAAAATATGAAGAAATTTTAAAAAGTCCCGGTTTTGGTCAATTTTTTACAGACCACATGTGTACTATTCAATGGACTGAAGACAAAGGCTGGCACAATGCCGTCATTTCTCAATACAAAGCTTTAGAAATTAACCCTGCAAGTACCGTTTTACATTACGGACAGGAAATTTTTGAGGGTTTAAAAGCATATCGTGCAAAAGATGGACGCATCTTGCTCTTCCGTCCTGATGCCAATGCACAACGCTTTATAGAATCAGCGAGGCGTTTAGCTATGCCAGAATTGCCAAAAGATATTTTTCTGGATGCCGTTCATCAATTAGTAAAGATTGATCAAAAATGGGTTTCTGATCAGCCCAACGCTAGCCTCTATATCCGTCCATTTATGTTTGGCAATGAAAACTTTTTGGGAGTCCGCCCTTCTCAAGAATATCTTTTTTGTGTCATAGCCTCTCCAGTTGAATCCTATTTCAAAGGAGAAGAAAAATCTGTCAGCGTCTGGATTGAAACAGATTATAGTCGTGCCGGTCCAAGAGGAACAGGGGCTGCCAAATGTGGTGGAAACTATGCAGCAAGCTTACTGGCACAAAAAACTGCAACTGAAAATAATTGTAGCCAAGTACTCTTCCTTGATATGATTGAACATAAATGGATTGAAGAACTTGGTGGTATGAATGTCTGCTTTATTATGGACAATAATACACTTGTAACCCCCCCACTTAATGGAACTATCCTTCCAGGGATAACCCGTGATTCAATCTTAAGGTTAGCTCAACAAATGGGATTAAAAATAGAAGAGCGTCCTTATTCTTTTACAGCGCTTCAAGAAGATGCAAAGAGTGGACACCTTAAAGAAGCCTTTGCTTGTGGTACAGCTGCCGTTATCACATCAATTGGTCGTTTTAGATATAAAGGGGGAGAATTTATTATTGGAAATGAAACAGTTGGAGAAGTTACAAAGCAGCTTCGTACACAATTGGTTGGCATTCAAAAAGGGAACATAGAAGATAAAAATGGCTGGGTACATTCTGTCCAGATCTCATAATATTTAAGGTATTCTCATATCTATAAACGCTTCCATGAAAGTAGATTCATGGAAGCGTTTTTCCTAGAAAAACTCCCTCTATTTTTAGTGACAAAAAAGAAAGCATTAATCAAATTTCGAATGATTTCTATGCTTTGCTTTAATATTACGGACTGTACCCGTATGGGAGCGCATTACGAGAGTTTCCGTTTGAATGTAACGAGATGTAAATTTAACACCAGAAAGCATATTGCCATCTGTCACCCCTGTTGCTGAAAACAAAACATCACCCTTTGCCATTTCTTCCATTGTATAAACCTTATTGGGATCACTAATCCCCATTTTAGCTGCACGAGCAATTTTCTCTTCTGTATCAAGCAGCAAACGACCTTGCATCTGTCCTCCAATGCAGCGCAAAGCAGCAGAAGCTAAGACACCTTCAGGTGCTCCACCAATCCCCATATAGATATCAATACCTGTTTCTTCTGGATCAGTTGTATCAATAACAGCAGCCACATCTCCATCCCCAATCAAGCGAATCGACGCCCCTGTCGCTCGTACTTCATTAACCAATTTTTCATGACGAGGTCTATCCATAATACAAACAACAATCTGATTAACAGTCACTCCTTTAGCCTTCGCAAGAGCATGTATATTATCGGTAGGACAAGCATCTATATCGACTACTCCCTTTGGATAACCAGGACCAATAGCAATTTTGTTCATATAAACATCAGGGGCATAAAGGAGATTACCCTTTTCAGCAATTGCAACTACTGCCAAAGAATTGGCAATATTTTTAGCACAAAGTGTTGTACCCTCTAGTGGATCAAGTGCAATATCGATCGCCAATCCACTTTGAAGACCTACTTTTTCTCCAATATAAAGCATAGGCGCTTCATCCCGCTCACCTTCACCAATCACCACTGTACCATCAATAGGCAATCGATTAAGTTCCTGCCGCATTGCATCTACAGCAGCTTGATCCGCTGCCTTTTCATCGCCACGTCCGCGCCAGCGTGCAGCAGCAACAGCAGCACGTTCAGTAACACGTACCAATTCAAGCGTCAAAATACGATCAAGTCCATTTAAAATCTTCTGAGTTGTGGGCATATGAAAAAATCCTACCGAATGAATACCAGAAAAAATATGAGTCCTTATTAAATACTAAGAATAAAGTTTTTTGGCAAAGATGAAAATTTTCCACAAGAGATAAAAGAACTCAAGCGTGCTTTTTTTATTATCAAGAAAGTTATCAATTCTTTGCCATAGGTTCAATACGAATAAATTGAGATTTTGCAACAAGATGTCCATCTTTTTCAATTTCTGCAAGTGCCTGTCGTACATTCACCTCTGTTGTTTCGTGCGTAATTAAAATAATTGTTTTTTCAATTTGATCTTCTACAAAAGATCTTTGAACAATCGACTCCAATGAGATGTGATTATCAGCCATATGCCTTGCGACCTCGGCAAAAACGCCAGTACGATCATGAACATTTAAACGAATAAAATAACCACCTGCATGATGCGAAATACGTGCTTTTTTATGAGGAGCAAGTTCTAATGCTGGACGTCTTAAAACAGGTGCATACTGAAAACCAGAACGTGCTTTTGCTATATCAGCCAAATCACCAATAACGGCTGATGCTGTTGCCTTTCCTCCGGCGCCAGGACCAGAAAACAGTAATTCACCTAATAAATCACTTTGAATAGAAAGAGCATTGGTTACACCATTTATCTGTGCAATCATTGAGGATGTTGGTACCATTGTTGGATGAACGCGTTGCTCTATTCCAGAATCCGTTTTTAATGCAACCCCTAAAAGCTTAATCCGATACCCCAATTCATCAGCTGCTCGAATATCAATTTGCGAAATATTATGAATTCCTTCAACATAAACATCATCTAACGAAACAGCAGTTCCAAATGCCAAGCTTGTCAACAAAGCTAATTTATGAGCAGTATCATTTCCCTCAATATCAAAACTTGGATCTGCTTCAGCATACCCAAGTCTCTGTGCATCTGCTAAACAATCTTTAAATGAAAGACCTTCCGTAAACATACGTGTTAATATATAATTACAGGTTCCATTGAGAATACCATAAATTCGCGATATGCGATTACTAACAAGTGATTCTCTCATCGCTTTGATAACAGGAATCCCCCCTGCAACAGCTGCTTCAAAATGAAGAAAAACACCTTTTTTTTCTGCAATTATAGCCAGCTCTACTCCATGTCGAGCAAGAAGAGCTTTATTGGCTGTTACAACATGATGTCCCGCCTCAAGCGCTCTCTTAACAGCGGTATACACCACATCCAATTCACCACCAATTAACTCTACAAAAACATCAATCTCATCAGAAGCAGCCAACTCCACAGGTGAATCAAACCATTTTATACCACTAAGATCAATTCCACGATTGCGACCTTTATCACGCGCACTAACAGCAACAACTTTGATGAATCGCCCACATTGACAAGCTAAACTATTCGCTTTTTCACATAGAGTTCGAACAACTGAAGTACCAACTGTACCAAGTCCCGCAACACCAACCTTTAAAGCTTCTGCCATTATTAACCACTGATCCCTATCTTCATTGAAAAATCGTTTAAATGATGTGCCAATCAACACAAAAAGTACTTATGTTCATAAGAACAAAAGAAATACCCTGCTCTATTTATTTCATTTTCTCTAATAGAATTATCCCCGCTTGTTCAATCAACATTCCTAAAAATATAATATTTATTGTCTTCAAAGATTTCAGAATCTTTATAAAATATCTAATTCAGAATGAAAATCTGTAAAACAGATAAATGCAAGTTTCCATAAAAAAAGTTCTAAAAAATAATCAATAACAAGTTAAAGAATATTGAAGACTTGGTAAGAAAGAATAAAAACATCTCTTCTAAATCAACAAGTATGGAACAAAAAACATTCTTTCATATGATAACTTAGGGAATGGATAAAATGAAAGTAGATCAGTAAATGATAACACATTCCTTCCTACCATTCCATAGCTTTAACTATAAATCTTTAATGCAAAAATCTTAACGCACTCATATATCAAAATAGAACCTTACATTAAAGTAAAAAACAAGACTTAATATGCGCACACCCTAATTCTGAAATATTATAAATATGGAGAATAAATTTGCAAAATTCGAATATTTTATCTCAACTTATTGCACCTCTTTAAAAAACTAGCGAATTGAAATGAGAAAAAACTCAATCTACCCTTTATCCACACTAATTCATTTTCAAATCAAGAACCTTCTCAATATGTAAAAGAGCAAATGAATGGTTTTTAATTTTAAAAATTTTACAGACATGTAAAAGTAAATATAAAAAAATATTTTCTTCATATATTCTATAAAAATTGATTTAATATTTTCATTTTTAGCATACAGATATCTATTTATATTTTGTTAAACTGCAAATAATCTATGGATTGTTCATAGAAAAACTTTTGTATTATTTGTTAATTTGGTAATAAATATTTTCTTTCTACTTCATAAATTATACAGTTTTTGCTTTATGATAAACTCAAATGAGAAATCTTCTGTATAAAGGCTCTTTCAAGCAAGTTAAATAATATTCTCATGTGGTGAGCAAAGATAACAAGCGATAAAATATGCAAAAAATAAATACATTAAAAATGCTGTTTTTGATCATTTTTGCCTACTCCTCAAAACTGAAAATATCATTCCCTGAGATGATACCCACATCAAAATTTTCTATCAATCATGATAACTTTATATTTTTTCTACAAAAAATCTTAGAAAATAAAATGATCTAAACAGGAATCGCTCAAAAATTATTCAATAAAACACACTTTTTTCAAAAAAAATGACACAGAGGGCTTGCGAAGTAAAAAGATCCTCTCTATAAGCCTCATCATTGGTTTGCGCCCATCGTCTAGCGGTTAGGACATCGCCCTTTCACGGCGGAAACAGGGGTTCGATTCCCCTTGGGCGTACCATGTTTCTTTTTTCTATGTGTAATATATTCATTTTATTTGTGTTTTTAAAAATGAGGGATGCATAAATAAAAATGAGGGAATAAGATTTTAAAAGGAATCTCTTCGTAAAAAGGATACAAGAATCATTAGGTGATTAATTTCTTTGTTGCATTTCGAGGATAGTGCTTTACTGCGCATAGTTAATAACAATAAGAATCGATAAAACATAAGAATTAGAAGATTCTAGCTCGCGATACGGTAATTTTATAAGTCATATTCTTGCGTATGCTGTTAATTTTTAAATTAAAACCAGCCGCATCATTTATACGTTTTTTTCAACCTTCAAAATTGAAGTTTATCTCAAACGCATTTTATATGAAGCATTTCTAATTACAGTGCCTTTGTTATCACATTAAACTTTTTATAAACAAACAGACCGTAAGCTTAGAATTGAAATAGCAATATAAAAATAGTTTCTTATTCACCTAACACAACAAATCAAGAAACTATAATTCAGAATACGATCAACTTATTAAATGGAATCTCTGATAATAAAAACGCATAATCCCCGTCCCTCGGTGATCTAACTACCTTATCTATTAAACAGATTCTTCATCAATCATAGAATAATTATAGATTTGCAAACACATCACTTCTTTTCAAAAATTAAACCCTCCAACAAAATTTTACACTCTATTGATAATATATTCTAAAAGCTCATATTTGAATGCTTTTTTCCCTTGTTTTTACTTTTCATTATAAACTTGAAAGTGTTATACAAGTAGTATCGCTTAAAAGAAAAAGGATTTCTAATGGTAAAGATCAAAGTAGAAAACCCCGTTGTTGAACTTGATGGGGATGAGATGACCCGCATCATCTGGAAATATATCAAAGATAAATTAATCCATCCCTACCTCGACATTGATCTAAAATATTATGATCTTTCCGTCGTAAATCGTGATGCAACCAATGATCAGGTAACTATCGATTCTGCCAATGCTATCAAAAAATATGGGGTTGGTATAAAATGCGCAACCATCACACCTGATGAGGCACGCGTTAAAGAATTTAACCTAAAAAAAATGTGGAAATCACCTAATGGCACAATCCGCAATATTTTAGGAGGAGTCATTTTTCGCGAACCCATTATCTGTAAAAATGTCCCTCGCCTTGTTCCTAACTGGACAAAGCCAATTATTATCGGACGTCACGCTTTTGGTGATCAATACAAGGCAACAGATTTTAAATTTCCAGGAAAAGGGAAATTAAGTATTAAATTTGTCGGTGATGATAATCAAGTTATTGAACATGATGTTTTTGATGCTCCAAGCGCAGGGGTTGCCATGGCTATGTATAACCTTGATGAGTCAATTCGTGATTTTGCCCGCGCATCCTTTAATTATGGACTACAACGGAATGTTCCAGTTTATCTTTCAACAAAAAATACCATTCTAAAAACTTACGATGGTCGTTTTAAAGATATCTTTCAAGAAATATTCGATACGGAATTTAAAACTGAATTTGAAAACCGTAAATTATATTACGAACACCGTCTTATTGATGATATGGTTGCTTCTGCATTAAAGTGGTCAGGTGGATACGTATGGGCATGTAAAAACTATGATGGTGATGTCCAATCTGATATTGTTGCCCAAGGCTTTGGTTCTCTGGGTCTCATGACTTCTGTTCTCATGACACCTGACGGCAAAATTGTTGAAGCAGAGGCAGCACACGGCACTGTAACACGCCATTATCGTCAGCATCAAAAGAATGAAGAAACATCAACGAACTCTATTGCATCTATTTTTGCATGGACGCGTGGACTAGCGCACCGTGCTAAACTAGATAACAATGAGAAGTTAAAAAACTTTTCCACGACATTGGAAGAAGTTTGTATTAAAACCGTCGAAGAAGGTTTTATGACCAAAGATCTCGCACTTTTGATTGGGCCTAAACAAAAGTGGCTTTCTACAACAGGTTTCCTCGATAAAATTGATGAGAATCTCAAAAAAGCAATGGGCAATTAAGTTATTACTTAAATTAAAATTCAAAGCTCTAAACAGAGCTTTGAATTTCTCTTGGCAAATTCAAAGAAGTACCTTATAAGTAAAAAGAGGATAGATTTTTATTAAATAGCAAACAACAGTGAAAAAACAGGGCTGGTCTGCGCTTTTATTGGGTAAAAATGGTCTTTGCTTTTTAACGTTTACAGGTGGAGTTGTGTTACACGCCACCAACGTTTATATTGTTATTACTATTTTACCCTCTCTTATGAATCATATTGGCAGTGAAATATATTATTCTTGGGTGGCTACTGTCTTTATTACAGCTTCACTCGTGGGTACTTCACTTGCAACAAAAATATTAGGGAAATTAGGTCCTCGCAATGCGTATGTTATTTCTGGACTTATCTTCACCCTAGGCACTTTTATGTGCAGCATTTCTTCATCTATGCCATTGTTTTTAATAGGACGCTTTATTCAAGGATTTGGAAGTGGTTCTTTGTTATCCCTATCCTATTCCATGGTACGGATTGTTTTCAGCCCATCTTTATGGTCACATGCATTAAGTATTATCTCTGGAATGTGGGGAATATCAACCTTGTTAGGACCAGCAATCGGGGGGCTTTCTGTATATTATGGGCTATGGCGAGCATCCTTTTTGATCATTGGCGTATTAGCTATATTTTTCTCACTCATCGCCTTTAAATTTTTACCAAAAAAGAATGAAAACGATGTTCCAACACCCCCTCTTCCTCTTCTCCAGCTTTTCACACTCACCTTATTGATTTTTATTATTTCTGTTGGAGGGGCTATGGAGTCTACAATAGCAAAAATTTGCGGATTAGTTATCGGACTTAGTCTTCTTTTTGTTCTAGCAAAAATCGAATCATCTACCCCTCATCCTATGTTGCCCCGCAAATCCTTTTCTTTCTCTTCTGAAATCTTTTCTGTTTACGCATTGATACTCGTTATGACAACAGTCGTATACAGTATAGAACTTTATTTTCCACTTTTTCTTCAAGAGCTTCATGGGCAAGCTCCACTTATTGCTGGTTATATAGCAGCACTTATGAGCCTAGGGTGGACATGTGGAGCCATCTCAAGTGCTGGTCTCTCCACAAAAAAAATTCGCAACATCATTGTATACTCGCCCCTATTAAAACTGTTAGGCATAATGATTCTTTTATGGCTCATCCCAACAGAAGTTTCCGCGCTTGAATATATTTTTATTATTTGCTTAGCACTGTTTTCTATTGGAATCAGTGCGGGCATAGCATGGCCACATTTGCTCACAAGGATCTTACAATGTGCAAATGATGAAGATGCTCTCCGTGCCAGTGAATCCCTTACCTCTGTACAACTATTTTCAGCAGCCTTAAGTGCAACTCTAGCAGGAGTCATCACCAATCTTGCAGGCCTCTTTAATCCTGGAGGAACAATAGGAATGATCTTAGCAGCAAAAACTCTTCTTATAGTGCTCATGGGTCTTTTATTTTGTCTTGCTATTCCATTAGCACTGCGCATTTCTTACTTCATATTGAAAAACCCAACAGGACATTCCAATAACTAAAAATAAATATAAAAATTCCTTCTTCATTAAAAAAATGAAAAATATTAAGCATGCTTCTCCATATACCATGAGATGCAAAAAACCATTAATCCACACAAAGTTAGAACACTTCCTAAAACAGCTGTATATTCATAACTATAGCCCAATTTTAAAACTAATGCTCCAGATTCTGCACCAAGAGCGTTGGCAATATTAAAAGCAGACTGCATTAATGCTCCTGCCAAAATCTGTCCCTGTAGTGCAACATCCATAATTTTTGTTTGTATAGAAGGCATAGCAGCAAAAGAAGTTCCAACAAAAAAGCATCCTATTGCCGCTGTTAACGGAGCATAGGATAAAAAGAAAAAAAGAAAAAAAACAAATACGCTCCAAAGCATAGAAAAAAATATCATCGGCGAAATACCAATTTTAACGGCCAATTTAGGCCCCAAGAGATTTCCTACCACCATACCCAATCCAACTAACGGCATGATAAATGGTACCAACTCAAGTGAAACACCAGAAATATGCATTAATGTTGGCTTGATATAAGTGAAAACAGAAAATAATCCTGACGCTCCCACCGACACCATCAACAAAAGAAGCCACACCTGCTTTTGCTTTAATGCACCCATTTCTTGCAAAGGATTCGTTTTTGGAAAACTTGAATCACAAGGAAAAAAATTCCAAATAAGCAAACAACATAATAAAGCGATCATCCCCACAAGGACAAAAGCAATCTGCCAACCAATAAGTTGACCAATCCAAGTAGCACTGGGTGCTCCCAAAACGGTTGCAATTGTTAAGCCAAGCATAACATATCCAACAGCTTTAGAACGTTCTTTCATTTCTACCATTGAAGAGGCAACCATAGCCGCAAGTCCAAAATAGATTCCATGAGGAAGTCCACTGAGAAAGCGTAATACTACTAATATGCTAAAATCAGAAACAAAGGCACTAGCAATATTTGCTAAGGCATAAAAAAGCATTAATCCCATCAAAACAGTTTTGCGTGATACCTGAGCTGTTGCCACAGCTAAAAGAGGTGCTCCAATCACAACTCCTAATGCATAAGCAGAAATATATTGACCAGCGGTAGGAATATCAACATAGGAACTTCGTGCCATCTCTGGCAGTAGCCCCATTGCAACAAACTCTGCAGTACCAATAGCAAAACTGCCCACGGCAAGAGCTAAAATTATTAAACGTCGTATTCTCGAATCAATTCCCAATACAAGAACCTTTTGTTGATAAGAATCCCTCATATCATCACTTCTGAATAGGAGTTTTAACTGTAAATATCTGTAATACACACAAACAAAAATTCAAAACATTGTTATACGCATGCCCAATAGTCCCCAATAAAGTTTTAGAAATATTTTGATATATAAAGCATTTTATGGAGTTTTAAGTAAGATTCTTTAATGGAAAATCTTTGAAAACCTCAAGATCATAGACGTATTCACCTATTTCTATCAGATCTACCAGATAATAAACTTTGTCTCCTCTTTTTAGCCGTTGAAATTTACAGTGAAAACTTTATTTTAAAACGATATAATATACCCTATAAATAATTCTAAAATTTGCTGAATAATGCATTTCAAACAAGTGAACAATATCTCATCATTATCTTGATACAAAGATAAAACCTCTCCCCCAATTATTGTTGCTTTATTTTTGCTATCTAAATGCAGATCCCCCAAATCGATAAGTTATAATTTCAACTTTAGGCCATTCTTATAAATTATTATAGAGTCTTTTAAAAATTCTCATGATAATAGTGCTTGGTTTCTAGATTTATTAAATACCCTCTTTTAGACATCTTTACCCCTCCCTCTTCTAACAGAGGAATCGCATCAGATATCTAACTCACTATCTGTAAATTAAAATATTCACGTAAATATATTATGATTATTTTCAGATAAATTCTATAAACAAAGCAAAAAACAAATATAACAAATTTTGTATAAGTATATTTATTGATATTTTATAAATAAGACAATTACCGTGATTAATATTTAATTTATTATGACATAATATCTATAGTTTTATTATAATTAATAATATTACATAAATCTATTTTAAAGAATATTTAAATTTATATATAAAAACTTCAAAAATAAAATTATAACATTTTAAATGTTGTAATTTTATTTTAGTTTTATTTTAATTTTTCTAAAAAATTATCTGTTCGATTGTATATAACCCATTCTTTACCTTTAGTAATAAAAAACACAAAGTAGCTCATAAAAGTACAATTTTCATACTTCTTTAAGAGTTCGCTAACGCCTCATTAACATTGTTGCTGTAAACAGTCATCAGAAACAGAAAAACTGTTTTTCTCCGGATCAGGTAGCGCGTACCGGAGTAACAGTTTCTGTTTTATATAGTAATTAGAAAAGAATATGTACCCTATAAAACCGCACTGTTATATCTTAAGATAGTGGAATTTTATAATTTTGGAAGATGTTTCTAATTTCATATTTTTAGCTAAATTTGTAAGTGCGAGAATAAATTCAATAAAAAAATGAGGTGCTATATTACGATTAATATTTTAGCGTCCTTGTGCCCATAGAGCACGCGTTTCAGCGCAAAAATCAGCATAACAGCCTTCCTCAATGGCATCACGAATTCCCTGCATAAGTTGTTGATAATAAAAAAGATTATTCCACGTCAACAACATCCCCCCAAGAGATTCACCAGATTTAATCAAATGATGCAAATAAGCACAACTATAATTATGTGCTGCTGGACAAAGTGACTGTGGATCAAGAGGAAGTGGATCTTCTGCATAACGCGCATTACGCAAATTAATTCTACCAAAGCGGGTAAAAGCTAAACCATGACGTCCTGCACGCGTCGGCATAACACAATCAAACATATCAACACCACGAGCAACACTTTGTAAAATATCATCAGGTGTCCCTACTCCCATAAGATAGCGTGGTTTATCCTCTGGTAAAATCGGACAAGTAGTATCCAATACTGCTGTCATAACACTCTGCGGCTCACCAACAGCAAGCCCTCCAATAGCGTAACCTTTTAAATCTATTTCTTTTAATGCTTGAGCAGAACGTTCACGCAGTTTCATATTATCACCACCTTGAACAATCCCAAACAATGCTTTATCTGGCTGCTCTCCAAAAGCTGTTTTACAACGCAGCGCCCACCGCAATGAAAGTTCCATAGCTTCTTCCATTTCTTTTTCAGTTGCGGGTAATGCAATACATTGATCCAACTGCATCTGGATATCCGCACCAAGAAGTTCTTGAATTTCGATAGAACGCTCTGGACTCATTTCATAGTAGGCTCCATTAATGTAAGAACGAAAAATCACACCTTGTTCAGTAATTTTACGGATTCCCGCCAATGACATAACCTGAAAGCCACCAGAATCGGTTAAAATAGGTCCGCTCCAGCGTGAAAATTCATGTAATCCTCCTAAACGCGCAACACGTTCAGCTCCTGGACGTAACATTAAATGATAAGTATTCCCCAAAATGATATCTGCACCAAGATCACGAATTTGATCCATATACATAGCCTTAACGGTTCCTGCCGTCCCAACAGGCATAAATGCGGGTGTACGAACACATCCTCGCCCCGTTATAATTTCGCCTCGACGTGCATACCCATCTTGAGCAATTTTTCTATAATGAAATGTCTTTATCATAACTCTCGTCTTTTTGATTCCATCAATGCATATCTCTATAGAAAGAAAAAAGATATCCCCTTACGAGCATTGTCAAAAGCTTTATGAATTAATTTTTGATTCGCTCAATATTGTAATCAGCATCAAAAATTAAACGAGATAAAAGAACATTTCTTGTTAAGAAACCACCATAATAAAAGTGATAATCTAGCTCCCAAAAAATAGTAAAATCCTTATAATATCATACCTCAAAATACCTACGCTTATCCTTAACAGAACTGCAACATTATTATCACAATAATTTCATCTTCACATACTTCCATAAGCAGTAACTTTGTACCCATAGAAGAAAATTTTGAACGCATTGTACAGCTTACATATTCTTTAACTTTTACAGATAAAAATTTTTCATCTACTGGGCACAGCGATCCTCACGCTTAATAAAAACGCAAATGAGCATAATCACTTATCCACTCACAATATTGAGATAGCTCTTGGCATTAGAGATAATTCACAAAAGAAATTAACGTGTAAATAAAAATACTTTAAAAAACTAAAAATGCTTTTTGTAAAGATTCTCAAATACCAAAAGCTCTATCGTAACATTAGAGGCTGAAAAAGCGTATGATGGTACCCGCTTGCTCCTTCATAAGCTTTAAAGAAGGTGGTACATAATAGATTTTATACTATTTATAGCTTTAAAACTATACATGCCATGAATATCATCGTGGAAGTGAACGTTGATATGTACTAAGAAATGCTTCTTAAAAAACACGTAAATACGCAACACAAGTGTATTCCGTTTGGAGCATTCCTCTATTAAAAAACGAGAAAAATAAAAGCGTAAGTCCATGCATAATCTTCATTATTTAAAAGATATTGCATTAGATACTTTTAAAAAAGTAAAGTTGAGTTAAAAAGGAGATGGCAAGACTAGCCATTTATTTCACTTCTGCGCCTTTATTATATTCTTCTAAGATTAAACTGTCTTCTTATTTTAAAGATTACGCCAATATATATATAAATGCTGGTTTTCCACCTTGCTAAGAAAACTGGATGAGCGAGTAAAGCTCTTATCCGTCTTAATATGTGTTTCAAACATGCTTCTGCATTAGGATTGGATGTTGATTTACGAGCAGAAACAAAAGCACACGCTCTCTTAAGAAAGTAACATCATAAAACCATTAAGACCGACAATGGATTGAAGAGAAATGCCGAATTTTTTATAAAACACTTTGCCAAACAACAACCATAATACAACAGACTTTGCGTTTTCTTATTCTGACAGGTGTTTGTACAAATCCGTTGCGTTATATTCTTCAGGAAGATCCGATTAAAGAAAATATATGGACAATGCTTAGCTCGAAATTATAAAAGGTAAGCGTGATACTACAAAAGAGTTTCGTGTGCCTTTATTGATCAGAAAAGAGTACTTTTTCTTAGAAACTTACAATTGAAATCAGTATAGTTTATACTATTCTACATCCGCAGCAATAATGGCTTTGGTAATTGAATCTGGATCTGCAACAGGTTCACCACGTTTAATTTTATCAACATTTTCCATACCTTCAACAACCTGCCCCCATATGGAATATTGACGATCAAGCCACGGAGCATCTGCAAAACAAATAAAAAACTGAGAGTTAGCAGAATTTGGATTCTGACTCCGTGCCATAGAAACTGTACCACGCTTATGAGAAAGATTTGAAAACTCTGCTGTTAAATTTGGTTTTTCTGCTCCCCCCATACCAGCACGTGATAAATTGAATTTTTCACTATCCTTCTTTCCAAATTGCACATCCCCTGTTTGCGCCATAAAACCATCAATAACGCGATGGAAAATAACATTATCATAAGCACCTTCCCGTACCAGTTCTTTAATACGTGCAACATGACAAGGTGCCAAATCAGCAAAAAGCTCAATAACAACTCTGCCCTTTGTTGTTTCAAGAATTAAAGTATTCTCTGGATTTTTATTCTCAGCCATATGGAAAGCTCCCTTGATTCATTTCTCAACTTGTAAAGTAGCAGCATTAATAACATCAGGATTTTTTACAGATCCATTATTACTTGTCGTACCTTTTTTTATTTTATCAACAACATCCATCCCCTTTATAACCTCTCCAACAACCGTATACTGACCGTTTAAAAAAGCAGCATCATCAAAACAAATGAAGAATTGAGAATTCGCGGAATCCGGATCTTGTGACCGTGCCATCCCAACTGTACCACGCTTAAACGGCTGTTTTGAAAACTCTGCCGGTATATTGGGATAATTTGAGCCACCCATACCAACGCGTTTCAGATCAAAATCTCTACTGCCTTTTTTTCCAAATTCTACATCACCAGTTTGTGCCATGAAATTAGGAATAACGCGATGAAACACAACATTATTATAGGCCCCCTCCTCTGTTAATCTTTTGATTTGCGCAACATGCTTTGGCGCCAAATCAGGACGCAGACGAATAATGACATCACCATCTTTGAGAGATAAAACAAGAAGGCTTGCATCGCTTGCTGGTCTAGGATTACCAGCGACAGCGGACAATGAAAAAAAACAAAACACACATATCAAAACAGCAAAAATTCTACGAGACACACTTATTCTCCCCTAAAAGATTGGTATTTCGAGCTTAAAGCTTGTGCAACATTGGGCGGTACAAATGGTGTCACATCACCTCCCATAGAGGCAATTTGGCGTACCAATGTAGAAGTTATCGCGCGCCCAGAAACACTTGCCGGCAAAAAAACAGTTTGCAATTCAGGAGCCATAACACCATTCATTCCTGCCATTTGCATTTCATAATCAAGATCAGTACCATCACGCAATCCACGAATGAGAAATGAAGCACCAACTTCACGCGCCTTCTCAATGAGAAGGTTGCTAAATGAAAGAACCTGCAATCGATTAGAATCTGCACCAAATAAGTCTTTCCCTACCTGCGTAATGAAATCAACACGCTCTTCGAAGCTAAAGAGTGTTTTTTTGTCAGCCTGTATCCCTATAGCGACGACCACCTTATCAGCTAACACAAAACACCCTTTCAAAACATCAAGATGACCATTTGTAAGAGGATCAAAAGAACCCGCGTAAAGAGCAATTTTCATGACTTTACTCCTTCCTCTTAAAAATTATTTTTCTTCGCTCATATCAACTGTATCAGAATGCTTCTCACCTTCATCATCTAATGAACTCGTATCATCTTCAGGTTCAGAAATACGTTCAACCGATACGACTCTTTCACCTTTGGCTGTATTAAAAATTGTGACTCCCTTAGTTGAGCGCCCAGCAGTACGAATTCCCTCAACAGGGACACGAATAAGCTGCCCCCCATCTGATACCAACATAATTTGATCTTGCGCCTTCACCGGAAAAGCCGCTACTAATTTACCAATTTCAGCTGTTTTAGATGGATCTGTTGCGCGAATCCCCTTTCCGCCACGTCCCGAAATCCGGAACTCATAGGAAGAAGAACGTTTACCATAACCAAACTCACTCACTGTCAAAAGCATTTGTTCACGTGCATGAAGTTCTGCATAACGTTCATCTGTTAACTCTGTTTCAGCACCCCCATCTTCTTCATCAAAAGTTATAACATCTTCAACATCAGCATCTGCACCAGAAGCACGCCGTTCATTCATTACACGTTTAATATAAGCAGAACGCTCAATGGACGTCGCCTCGACATGCTCTAAAATTGTCATCGAAATGACTTTATCGCCTTTAGCTAAATTGATACCACGAACTCCCACAGAATTACGCCCAGCAAAGACCCGAACATCAACAACTGGAAAACGGATACATTGTCCTTTGGCTGTTGTTAGAACAACATCATCATGTTCTGTACAGGTTTCAACAGAAAGAATTTCATCTTCTTCATCAAGTTTCATCGCAATTTTACCATTACGATTAACCTGAACGAAATCTGATAATTTATTACGACGCACAGTTCCACGTGTTGTCGCAAACATAATATCTAATGCACTCCAGCTCGCTTCATCTTCAGGCAAAGGCATAATCGTTGTAATACGCTCACCTTGTTGTAAAGGAAGCATATTGATCAAAGCCCGCCCACGCGATTGGGGTGTCCCCAGCGGCAGCCGCCAAACTTTTTCCTTATAAACAATCCCACGTGATGAAAAGAAAAGAACCGGAGTATGCGTATTGGCAACAAACAACCGCGTTACAAAATCCTCATCCTTCGTGGACATACCAGAACGCCCCTTACCACCACGTCGCTGTGCACGATAGGTATTAAGAGGCACACGCTTAATATAGCCACTATGGCTTACCGTTACCACCATATCCTCTGGTGCGATCAGATCTTCACTCTCCATCTCAGCGCTACCAAAACCAAATACGGTACGTCGCGGCGTTGCAAATTCCTCACGAAGAGCACTCAACTCATCCTTAACAATAGACATAATGCGTACGCGTGATGCCAAGATCTCAAGATAGTCAGCGATATCCACGCCAATTTTATTCAATTCATCAGCGATTTCATCACGCCCAAGGGCTGTCAATCGTTGCAAACGCAATTCTAAAATAGCACGTGCCTGTTCTTCAGAGAGATTATAAGTACCATCCTCGTGGATAATATGACGAGGATCATCAATAAGTTTAATCAAAGGCGCGACATCCATCGCTGGCCAGCGTCGCTCCATTAACTGTGCACGTGCTGTCTGCGGATCAGGAGCTTTGCGAATAAGCGCTATAATTTCATCAATATTGGCAACAGCAAGGGCAAGGCCAACCAAAACATGTGCTCGCTCACGCGCTTTACGCAAAAGATATTTTGTTCGCCGACTGACAACTTCTTCCCGAAAAGAAACAAATGCACGAAGCATATCAAGCAACGTCATCTGTTCGGGTTTTCCCCCATTCAAAGCAACCATATTACAACCAAAGGAAGTTTGTAGCGGCGTATACCGATATAATTGGTTTAAAACAACTTCCGCAACAACATCTTTCTTCAGCTCAATAACAACCCGATATCCATCACGATCAGATTCGTCACGCAAATCAGAGATTCCCTCAATGCGTTTATCGCGCACCAATTCAGCCATTTTCTCAATCATTGTTGCCTTATTAACTTGATAAGGGATCTCACTCACAATAATTGCTTGTCGACCACTGCGAATTTCTTCGATCTCAACTTTAGCACGCATAATGATTGAGCCACGCCCTGTTTCATAAGCTGCACGAACACCAGAGTGGCCAAGGATAATACCCCCTGTAGGAAAATCCGGACCAGGAATAATTTCAATTATTTTATCGAGTGTGATATCGGGATTATCAATCAAAGCGATACAACCATCAACGACTTCACCAAGATTATGGGGAGGAATATTGGTTGCCATTCCCACAGCAATTCCCCCTGACCCATTAACCAAAAGATTGGGAAAACGCGCTGGTAAGACAACCGGTTCACGCTCACGCCCATCGTAATTATCCTGAAAATCAACAGTATCTTTATCAATATCAGCTAAAAGTTCTTCTGAAACTTTTTCTAAACGACACTCAGTATAGCGCATAGCCGCGGGTGGATCACCATCAACGGAACCAAAATTTCCCTGACCATCAATTAATGGATTTCTTAAAGAAAAGTCCTGCGCCATACGCACTAATGCATCGTAAATTGAAGCATCACCATGGGGATGAAATTTCCCCATAACCTCACCAACAACACCAGCAGATTTACGATACGACTTATTGAAAGAAAGCCCCATCTCATTCATAGCATGAAGGATACGTCGATGAACAGGCTTAAGACCATCACGGACATCAGGGAGTGCACGTGAAACAATCACGCTCATCGCATAATCGAGATAGGAGCGTTGCATTTCATCAATAATACTGATTGGTTCAATACCGGTTAGCACATCACGTTCTGGGTGTGGAGTAAGATCGGTCACAATTTCAAAACTTTCAAAAAAGAATCATTTCACTTTATTTATAGCGAAAAATACACAAAAATGCTAATTTCTCTCCCATGACAAAAAAGAAATTTAACAATATTTTTCAAGATGTTATTAATTTATATTTTAAATTACCAATAATAATTAACAATTTTCACTTCGCTAAACTTCAAAAATCTGAAACAAGCAAACCATAAAATGATCATAATACTGCAATTTAAAGACTCTTAAAAAGGGACGTCATCATCTAATTTGTGTGAAAAACTTTCTCCCAATTGATTATTATTTTGACCAAAAGCATTTCTCTGATTTGAGTGACTATCGGCAAAGCCACCACTATAACTCCCCCCTTGACTTGCTCCTTGCTCCCCGCTCGCAGCTCCCCGCCCATCAAGCATTTGTAATTCGCCACGGTACTTTTGCAAAACAATCTCTGTTGTATAACGGTCATTTCCATTTTGATCTTGCCATTTTCGTGTCTGTAACTGCCCCTCAATATAAATTTTGCTGCCTTTTTTTAAATATTGCTCTGCAACTTTGACAAGGTTTTCATTAAAAATAACAATACTATGCCACTCAGTGCGTTCTTTTCGCTCATTTGTATTCCGATCGCGCCAACTTTCTGAAGTAGCAATACGCAGATTTGCCACTTGATCACCAGAATTCAAACGGCGGATTTCAGGATCCGCACCAAGATTACCAATCAAAATAACTTTATTAAGGCTACCAGCCATCGCATAAACTCCAAAATTTTAATTTGTAAAATACTCTGTTCTATAACAGTTATAACCCTCTTGACCTTCAATTTACATGTCGCAATTGACCATCAATATGGGTATTGCTATCCTTTACCAATATTGTATTCAGTGTAATTATAACAAAAGATGATAAAAACGCATAGTTTATTCCACCACGAGAGAATAAAAAGCTGCTCATTTGTATTTTTTTCACAAAACTTATACCTTCCTTTTGCATTAAAGCAGTTAAACACATTATAATTCTAAAAAAACAGTTTTATTCCATTTTAGGTGCTCAATTTTTGCCACATATGCCAAGGATAAAGTATGACTCATCAAAAATATATCTCCATTCGCGGTGCACGTGAGCATAATCTTAAAAATATTGATCTCGATCTGCCTCGTGATAAACTCATTGTTATAACAGGACTTTCTGGATCAGGGAAATCATCCTTAGCGTTTGATACAATTTACGCTGAAGGACAACGCCGCTATGTCGAAAGCCTTTCAGCCTATGCACGCCAATTTTTGGAAGTCATGCAAAAACCCGATGTCGACCGCATAGACGGTCTCTCTCCAGCTATCTCCATTGAACAAAAAACAACCAGTCGCAACCCTCGTTCAACGGTAGGTACCGTTACTGAAATCCACGATTACATGCGTCTTCTCTTTGCACGTATTGGTATTCCTCATTCTCCTGCAACAGGACTTCCTATTGAAAGCCAGACAGTAAGCCAAATGGTGGATCAAATTATGGCCTTACCAGAAGGAACGCGAATTTTTATTATGGCACCCTTAGTGCGAGGACGAAAGGGAGAATATAAAAAAGAGCTAACAGAACTTTTAAAAAGAGGATTTCAACGCGCTAAAGTTGATGGCAAGTTTTATGAAATCCCTGATATTCCACCTCTGGATAAAAAATATAAACACGACATCGATGTCGTGGTAGACCGCATTGTTGTACAGAAGGATATCACCTCTCGCTTGGCTGATAGTATAGAAACCTGTTTACAGCTAGCAAATGGGCTTGCCATTGCTGAAATGGCAGACCAACCCTTAGCACAAAAAGAAACAACAAAGGAATCTGCTCATAAATCAAAAAATGATACACACAAACGGCTCATTTTTTCAGAAAAGTTTTCCTGCCCTGTATCGGGTTTTTCTATTCCTGAAATTGAACCACGCCTTTTTTCGTTCAATAATCCTTTTGGCGCCTGTCCTCTCTGCGATGGACTGGGCATAAAAAAAGCAATGGATCCACTGAAAATTGTGCCCAATAAAAATCTTACCCTCAAGAATGGCGCCATTGCCCCTTGGGCTAAGTCAGATTCACTTTACTATAAACAAACCTTAGAAGCATTAGGAAAAGCTTACGGTTTCAAACTCACAGATCAATGGTGTGAACTCTCTAATGAAGCACAACAGGCTATTCTCTACGGTACAAAAAGAGATGAAATTTCTTTTATCTATAAAAATAATTCTGGTTCGCATAAAACGACCCAACCCTTTGAAGGAATCATCCCTAATATGGAGAGACGCTGGAAAGAAACCGATTCTGCTTGGTCTCGAGAAGAAATCGAACGTTATATGTCTTCTTCACCCTGCCCAGCTTGTCACGGTTATCGTTTAAAACCAGAGGCACTTGCTGTAAAAATAAACGGAATGCATATTGGGCAAATATCAGATCTTTCTATTCTAAAGGCAGATGATTGGTTTGCCAATGTTCATCAATATCTCACAAAAAAACAACGTAATATCGCCGTACGTATTTTAAAAGAAATTCGTGAACGCTTGGCTTTTTTAAATCATGTAGGATTGGAATATCTTACCTTGTCTCGAAATTCAGGAACGCTTTCAGGGGGAGAAAGCCAACGCATTCGGTTGGCATCCCAAATTGGTTCTGGTCTTACAGGCGTTCTTTATATTTTAGATGAACCATCTATCGGTTTACACCAACGCGATAATGAACGCCTGTTGGAAATGCTGCGCCATTTGCGTAATCTTGGCAATACAGTTATTGTTGTTGAACATGATGAAGATGCTATTCTCACAGCAGACTATGTTGTCGATATGGGGCCTGCCGCAGGCGTTCATGGTGGAGAAATCATAGCGCAAGGAACACCGCAGGAAATTATAGAAAATTCAGCCTCTCTCACAGGCCAATACCTTTCAGGAAAAATGGCTGTTAAAATGCCGACAGAGCGACGCAAAATATCAAAAACGAAAACACTTAAAATCATCGGCGCCAAAGGCAATAACCTCAAAAATATCAATGCGAATATTCCTCTTGGAACCTTCACATGCATAACTGGTGTTTCTGGAGGAGGAAAATCAACATTTCTTATTGAAACGCTTTTCAAAGCAGCATCACATCATATCATGGGCTCTCATCACAGCCCTGCCAGCTATGACAAAATTGAAGGATTAGAATTTCTTGATAAAGTCATCGATATCAACCAGTCTCCTATTGGACGCACCCCACGCTCTAATCCCGCAACCTATACAGGTGCTTTTACACCGATTCGTGAGTGGTTTGCCGATCTTCCAGAATCAAAAGCCCGCGGTTACAAAGCTGGGCGTTTTTCATTTAATGTTAAAGGAGGACGGTGCGAAGCATGTCAAGGTGATGGAGTCATCAAAATTGAAATGCACTTTTTACCTGATGTCTATGTTACTTGCGATGTCTGTAAAGGAAAACGCTATAACCGAGAAACACTAGAAATAAAATTCAAAGGACAGTCTATAGCCGATATTTTGGATATGACAATTGAAAAGGCAGAGGAATTTTTCCAAGCTATTCCCGCTATTCATAATAAAATGGAAACTCTCATTAAAGTAGGATTGGGTTACATAAAAGTAGGACAGCAAGCAACCACACTTTCTGGTGGGGAAGCACAACGTGTAAAACTTGCGAAAGAACTTTCTCGTAAAACAACGGGACGTACACTCTATATTTTGGATGAACCGACAACAGGTTTACATTTTCATGATATTTCCAAACTTCTTGAAGTGCTTCACGAACTAGTCGAGCAAGGCAACACAGTTATAGTCATTGAACATAACCTTGATGTTATAAAGACAGCCGACTGGATTATTGATTTAGGACCAGAAGGTGGAGATCGCGGTGGTGAAATTGTTGCAATTGGACGCCCTGAAGACATCATTAAGGTTCCCGCTTCCTATACGGGAAAATTTCTAAAACATGTTTTACTGCGCCCATCTCTCTATAATTCCAATTCTTAGAAACGCTTTCTATTGTAAAATACAGCATACTAACAAAGCCTGTACTTTTATTATTACCTGTAAACCAACACCTAATTCCAGTGGTGCAACACGTTTGAAGCAAAGACTAAAAACAATTTAGCGCTTTATAAGCTGTTTCAGTTGTCGTATTGCCAAATAGGAACGCGCACATAATTGCGTATTTATTCTCTGTTTTGTTTATACCTGAAACGACCAGACAACCTAAACTGGGAAGAATATGAAGTTTTAAGGGTATAAATAAATTTCTATATTTCCATTTCCTTTTAATTTATCTTTATGATTTTCCAAGGCATCCACAGCAATATCTTATAATGAAGATTGCCATTGCTTCACACTTTTATTTATCGCGTTCCTTAATGAAGATCACATTCCTCACGAAGGAACAAAACGCCCCAAACGGAATATATTTGCGTTGCCAATTCCCACATCTGTTTTAAAGAAACATTTCTCAATGCTCTCAAGCCCATTTCACAACGGCTCCTATGAATGCTATAATGATAAACTCATTATTATACACCACCATCTTTACATTTATGAATCGGCATCATCACACTCTTTTCCAATATTTGTCTTCCCTACTCCCTAATATTGTAAAGCCTTTAATTATCGAAAGCTTTCATAAAAAGCATTTTATTTCTTTTTTCAAATGTTGTTATCCACACACTCATAACTATTTATGATATATAAAAGTATCGTTTTGATTGATTGACGATAAAAAGATCTAAAATGAGAAAATCTTACGCTATTAGAGTTTCTCATTCAATGTGGAGAGCGTCTAATTATCCTTATAAGTCAAGATATTATCTAATAAAAAAGAAACAAAACTCTTTTATTATATTATTTGAATTCTGTATAAGAATTGTAAGTTTTTTTCCCAAAAAACAGTATTTGGCTGTATTCTACAAAAGAAACTCTCCTAACAGAGCATAGAGTGTCATTATTTTCGACTTTTTGTGCACAAAGTATCTGTTGGACATCTTACAGTTGTCAATATAATGTGATGCAGTCTAAAAAGACAAAATAACGTTGGAGATAATTTCAGCATGAAAAAAATTGAAGCCATTATAAAACCTTTCAAACTTGATGAAGTGAAAGAAGCGCTTCAAAAAATTGGGTTACATGGTATTACAGTAACAGAAGCGAAAGGTTTTGGTCGTCAAAGGGAACATACAGAACTTTATCGTGGTACGAAATATGTTGTTGACTTTCTACCTAAAGTAAAGATTGAAATTGTTGTGTCCGATGAAAAACTGGAACAAACTGTTGATGCAATACGTAAAGCAGCTCAAACCAAACATATAGGGGATGGAAAGATATTTGTCTTTTCCATTGATGATGCAATTCGTATAGGCACAGACGAAACCGGTATCGATGCCCTTTAATAAATAACAGGAAAATTCACTTTTTTATCCACCTCAACGCCATATTAAGGAAATTGAATATGACAACCGCATCAGATATTATCAAACAGATTACAGACAACGAAATCCGTTTTGTTGATTTACGTTTTACTGATCCACGAGGAAAATTGCATCACATTACAATGGATATCGCAGAGATCAGCGAGGATACTTTTAGTGATGGTGTCATGTTTGATGGTTCTTCAATTGCTGGTTGGAAAACAATTAATGAATCTGACATGGTTTTAATGCCAGATCCAGCAACAGCACATATTGATCCTTTTTTTGCTCAATCTACTTTGGTCATATTTTGTGATGTACTTGATCCTGTCTCTGGTGAGTTTTATCGTAGAGATCCTCGTTCTATCGCCAAAAGGGCTGAGGTGTATATGAAATCTTTAAACATTGGAGATACAATCAATGTGGGTCCAGAAGCAGAGTTTTTTATCTTTGATGATGTGCGCTATAAAACGGACCCTTACAACACAGGGTTTAAACTCGATTCAAGTGAACTTCCCTCTAATGATGATACGGAATATGAAACAGGAAATCTAGGGCATCGCCCACGAATAAAGGGAGGCTACCTTCCTGTTCCGCCGATTGATTCCTGCCAAGATATGCGTTCTGAAATGCTCACAGCACTCAAGGATATGGGCGTACAGGTCGAAAAACACCATCACGAAGTAGCAGCAGGCCAACATGAATTGGGTATTCGTTTTGATACACTTGTTCGCGAGGCTGACAAGATGCAAATTTTTAAATATGTTGTACATCAAATAGCAAACAGTTATGGGAAAACAGCAACCTTCATGCCAAAACCAGTTTTTGGTGATAACGGCTCTGGAATGCATGTCCACATTTCCATTTGGAAAGATGGCAAACCCATTTTTGCAGGAAATGAATATGCTGGACTATCAGAAACCTGTCTGTTTTTTATCGGTGGTGTTATTAAGCACGCAAAAGCAATAAATGCTTTTACCAACCCATCCACAAACTCCTATAAACGTTTGGTTCCTGGTTATGAAGCTCCTGTTCTTCTTGCCTATTCAGCACGTAATCGTTCTGCATCTTGCCGTATTCCTATGAGCTCCTCACCAAATTCAAAACGCGTAGAAGTTCGTTTTCCAGACCCAACAGCAAATCCCTATTTGGCATTTGCAGCCCTTTTAATGGCTGGTCTTGACGGTATCAAAAACAAAATTCATCCCGGACATGCTATGGATAAAGATCTTTATGATCTTCCCTTAAAGGAACTTAAAGAAATCCCTACTGTTTCAGGAAGCCTGCGTGAAGCGCTTGAAGCACTTGACAAAGATCGTGGCTTTCTTAAAGCTGGCGACGTTTTTGATGATGATCAGATTAATTCCTTCATTCAAGTAAAGATGCAAGAAGTCTTGCGTTACGAAACAACACCCCATCCTGTTGAATTTGATATGTACTATTCTGTTTAAACAATTAATACGTATTCTTTTGATTTTTAAAGTGGAGGCAAAAGCCTCCATTTTTGTGGATATTCTTCTCATGCAAAAGCGCAAGAGGCTTTTTGCTCGCCCGCTTTTCTTTTATAATGTATTGAATCTCTTCAAATGAATTAACAAAGGTTTCTAATGCCGCGAATTTGTTTTCTCGTTCCCGTTCTTTTATGCATTGTCTTTATCACATCAACAACTAAAGCACATACAATAACCAACCAAAAACTTACAACTCTTGAGAAAGCAACATCTGCTTATAGTAAAGCACTTAAAAATGCCGATGCAAATGCCATCTTAAATGCTATTCCTCCCCAAGTCATCAACCGCTTAACCGCCCAAAAAAATCTTAATCAATCACAATTTCTACAAATCATGAAAAGCCAAATAGAACGGTTGGCAGAAAGTTACAAGATTGAAACGATCAACATTGATCAAAAACAAAAACGTGAAGGTACCCTTGATAATGGTACCCCTTATTTTGTTATACCCGTGGAGCTTGTAACCACAACAAATGCTGGAAAAAAATGCTCTATTCAAACTGAAATTATTGCCCTACTTCACGATAACCAATGGTATTTTATCCGTGGTAATGACGAAGCGCTCTTAACCATAACCAATGAACTATTTCCTGGACTTGATAAAGTAAAAACCAATCCTCAAAAAGTCACAAAAATACTCTGAGCGAAAAGAATGCACGTAAATAAAAGATTTTCCCCTATAAACAAGTTGTAACAATTGTAGCAGCAGCATTAAATTCAACTTTTTTATGAGAACGGCGTGCTATTGTTTCTTTATCCGTTCCCCATTGCTCCATCATCCAATCTTCATCTAAATAGGCAATAGACCAAGCATGATCAGCATCAATGTTTCCCGCTGCAACAGCAAGAGCAATGAGAGCAGATCCCGTTAATGTTGTCATCATATGAAGTGCAGCAAGCATATAAGCAGACTCAACTCTACGTAAATAATTACTGACTGCTTGAAGTGCTTCTGGTGATTGTTCCACATGCATCAGCCCTTCTGTCAAATAAAACCTTGCACCTAGTTTTTTTTCAGCCCAATCTAATAAAGGATCCCATTGTTCAGATTGTTTTTGCACCAACTCTTTAGGTGTCTGTGCACGATAAAAGATCATATCACATGCAACGAAACGCAATAAATCTTCAAAAACCACCTGCATATCATCAGCGATACCATCAATAACAGTATTAACCAAACGCGTCATCGGCATTTTTGCAGGATCAACAACGTGCTTTTGGTTCTCAAATTCCTGAGCAACATATTCAGCAAACACTTCTGTTGGCACATGAAAATGACGCCTTGCGGGCGTTTTTACGGGACGTTCATCCAACAAAATCGTAAAGCCGGCCTCCTCAAACGCGATCTTCACTTGCTTATAAAACCGTTTTGGGTGTGATTGGCATGAAAGATTTTGAACCTTTTGAACAGAACTCTTCTTATTCAATGGCATATCAACATGATCCAAAATCTCACGCATATTTGTTTACCTCTGATCTTTTCAAAAAAAACGACTGTTTCTTTAGGTTCTGTAGCTTGAATAAGGTTTAATCTGACCTTCTTAACGATTCCAAAGAAGAAAAAAATCTTGCCAATCTCAATCTAACTTAAGAGTTATATTTCATGTTTCTTTTACAAACAAGACAATGATGATTGCCTTTTATATATTTAATACAATCATAATAGTAAAACAATTTCTAAAAGTATTATCTTAATTAAGAAGTTAAATATATTGAGTTTTATGGCAAAGATGTTCACGCCTTACCAATTTGCTTATTATTCACCTACAATAGTATTATCAATATGAACAGATTCAAAAACGCTGCTCATCTAAAAAATGATAGAGCAGTGCGGTTTACGTGTCATTCACCTTCGCTTAACCATTCCAATAATTCTCTAACATATCCAATAAATACCCTGCATAGAACTTTCCTGCTCAATCACTCCCCTAAACAACGATGTTTTACGGCATGATAGAATAATGAACAGACAAAATTATATCGTAAATTTGCTTTCACATATACATTATTTTTAAAGCACTAAATTACTTAACGCATTGTGCTTGATATACTCTATCATATTACACTAGTTTAAATTTAGGCACATAATTATAAAGAATAGAGATCATGTAATCTGAAAATAATGCTTTTACACTTGTCCCTGCAGATACTAACTGTGCAACTGCAGAATAATGGTGGCTTAACAATCACAATAAAAATATTTTGTCCACTGACTCTAGATCCCGTATTATCTTATACGCAACTCTTGAAGAAGCATTTAATGAACTTTCTCCGAAAAAGGATGGATATCTCTTAAGCTGTGCTGCTTACCCTGATTTGCATACACTCATATTTACCCGTTTAAGTGATATGCAATTATTTGACAGCTTTATCATGCCTACTCACTTTATGGTTTTAGCTAAACGCAATAACATTGATGAAATTAAAACCGTAGCGACTCATCCTGCCCCGCAATCTCTGGTAGCTCATCAATATGACAAAGTATTTGCCAACAGCAATGCTGATGCAGCCGTTCTTTGTAAGGCTGAAAAAGCCGATGCTTGTATCACAACATCGGTTGCGGCAAATCGCTATAGGCTGAATATTGTTGAAAATTTTGGACAAGTGCCAATGGCCTTTTTGCTCCACTCACTAAAGTCAACTAAACATGAAAAAATCTGAAGCGCTTCTTTCCATTGTTAACTTAGTTGACAAATTCCGTATGCGCCAAGAACGAGATGAGAGCATTAAGGAACCAACTTCAGCAGATAATAATATGATCAATGAATTGATCACTCTGCTGAACCACCATGCCAATATTCTTGACGGATTATCTCCAAAACTTTTAGCAACCACTTCTGATGATCTTCATCAGTGGATGATCAGCGGTTTAACGACCCCTCCTAAATTTGATAACACTTTGGCTGCTTTCAAAGCCCCATTACCAGATGCGCCCTTGTTTTTCTTGGCTCCAATGCGTGCAACAAATGGACCTGATCCAGAAGGATTCCAGCTGGAATTAGTTACAGGATATCGTCATGAAACGGCCTATCTTGCTGACGCCTCAAAATATACAAAGAATTATCTATCACCTTTTCAATGTATAAAAATGGGAATAGCATCAAGAGGGAGATAGACAACAATTGCATTGTTCTATTCCCAGAATCTGTAGCAACTGCTAAGAAAATTGATAAGCAAACAATTGTGGAAGCTGAACGTTTACTCGGTCGAGATAGTAAATTCCTGTTCGATCAATTGCATAATCGTAACTTATCTAAAGAAGACCTTTACGATGCTCGCTGTTTGTGAGGCTATTATCATGACTATGCACATCATACCGGACCGCGACCATTGGATAAAAATCTGTATATAAAATTAAATTGGTTTACAGGTCTTCTAGAAGAAACTAAAGTTGATTTAATTACAGTGCGTATTATGCTACAAAATCATCCAAAATTTTGGAAAGAAACAACTGAATTTGTTCTATTAGAACGCATATTTCGTTAGCCAAAAAGTTCTGATCAGCATATGACATTCGATGCTGGCACAGGTGTCTTGCTTTTTGAAATATTGATGCGGAACAAAGCATTGATTGAAACAAATCAAGGTTATCTTCAATTTGATTTGGAGCGTCTTGAAAAAGTAATAATATTGATGATAGCAGATATAGAAGCACTTGAAGCATTAAATTTAGATGACGCTTATTTGGCAGGAGCTAAGGATTATATCCAAAATAATCTTGGAAAACCACAGACTTCAAAGTCACGATTTAATTTTTCAACATCATCTTATGCACAGTACATTATTAGGGGATTAAATCATTGAGTTTCTTAAAAGGACAGTTATTCTTATTTACCTTTGCTATTCTAGCATTGTTTTCCATAAGTTGGTTATTATCTAAGAATTTGGTTAGCAATATACCCGTCATGCATGCGGTTGGACTTAGGTTGTTTGCCACCGCAGCCACCTTATGGCTGATTGCAGTATTTCGTGAGAAAGCTGTTTTCAGATCCCTACCATTGCTTTCCATGATACCTTCTTTTTTAATTCTCTCAGTGTTAGGATTTTCGCTGTATTTTGTATGCAGCTTTGGTGCATTAAAATCGCTCAAAGCCAGTGATTTAACTATGGTTCTCGCTACTATTCCAGGGATTACTTATATATTAGGTGCATTGACAAATGTCCTTAAATTCTCATGGCTGAAGTTTAGCGGAGTGATAATTGTCAGTGTAGCAGCTATAGCATTTAATATAAACAGTGGAGAAGGTGGATATTATAACCTAATAGGAATAGCTCTTGCTTTAACAGCAGCACTTTCTTACTCTGCTTATGGCTTATTGTCTAAACGTTATCTTAAAAATTTACCTTTGCTCACCTCACTGGCTTGGATCACAACAATTTCTGTCGCATCATTTATGCCATTATTTATTTTTGATCCTGCCCCACTCTTATATCTTAAGTTAGAAGATATATTTAAAATATTGATTTTAGGAACTGTTTGCTCGGCACCAGTTTACGTATTATATCAAAAAGTTTTAGCCGAAGGAGGCGTATTATACGCCAATACTATCGGCGTATTATCCCCTTTTGCAGTGGTTGCATGTGAATGGATAATCGGCTCGAGCCCTTCTCTCAATATGATCAAAATAATTGCTATGATTGTAGTTGTTATAGGGATGACACTCTTATTTATAGATGCATCAAAGGTATCTACATGGCAACAGAAACGTCGTGCCCAAAATTCCAAATTTAATGAGGAAACAAAATGAAAAAACTCGCGTTAGTTTGCCAGCGCAATGCAAAACTACCATTTATATTTGAAGCAGCACAAGCAGCTAATATCGAATTAATAATGATCTATGATACCGCTGAAAGCGCTCCCACTCAACACCCCGCAGCAGTCACTTCAACTTGGCAACTTCCTGTTTTTGATAACCCAGAGGCAGCTCTAGACACTTTTGCAACGGGAGCAAAAGAACGCAATATTTCTGGGATTATGACCCTTCGCGAAGAAGCCATCCTATGGACAGCTTTGGCTGCAAAAAAAATCAATACTCCAAGTATTGAACCAGAAGTAGCAGCATTAACCCGAAATAAATATCTCATGCGTCAAGCTTTTGCTAAAGCAGGCTTAAGAACACCAGGATTCTTTTATATAGATCATCCAGAAGACCTATCAAAAACACATGCCTTAGACTATCCGCTCGTTATTAAACCCGTCTCTGGATGGGCAAGTACAGGCGTCATGTTAGCTAAAAATTCCGCTGAACTTTCTGATCTCATTAAAGCCGTATGGAATGTTCAGCATAAAGACATGGCACGTTTTAATGATAAAAGTAAACCTGTAGGTTTAATCGTAGAACAGTATTTGCCAGGAAAAGAGTTTGTCGTAGAATGCTTTGTTGATACAGCAGGTGTACATGTTCTGTCCGTTGGAGACAAGGGACAGCCTGAGGGACCATGGTTTGAAGAAACAATTTATCGTCAACGCTGTGATATAGATGATCCTTTAATTATTGCTTTATGTGAGGCTGCATGCTCTGGAGTTAAAGCTCTTGGTATAAATATAGGTGCTGCCCATGTAGAGCTACGCCTAGATGCTCATAATTTACCTTATATCATTGAGATTGGCGCTCGTATAGGTGGATCGGGTGTCTCCCATTTTATTGTTGAGCAAGGTACAGGAATTTCATTTGCAAAACTCTGTATGAATGCCGCTTTAGCTGAACAAACCCCAGACCTTCCCGATATACTCCCAGCTGAAAAAGTGGCGGCAAATTATATTATTCCTCTTCGTGGTCATGGACGGTTTTCTGGATTTTTAGGTCTCGATAAGGTTGCACAGCATCCTCAAACCGCCAGAACTATCATTTTCTTTGAAACCAATCATCTTTCACCACCTCCACCAGCATTTGGTGGATATCCTGGTTTTATTTTCTCTGTTCATAACTCAAACGAAGAAGCACGCAATTACCACAAATGGCTCGATGACACCTTAAGCATCATATGGCAAAACATTGATTTATAATGATAATTTATCTTTATTCATATTGAATAAGAACCCCGATATTGTAGGATTTTCTCATTTTAATCTGTTTATCAGATGGACAAATTTTTTAAAACATTTGAGAAATGCTATAGTAGATAAAAATAAATCAACATGATATTTTCATATTTATTAAAGCACATGGTACCATTATTAAAAAATTCTGCACAAACAATGGTTTTAATTCCGATAGTAGAACAAGACTTCGAAAATCACATTTATTATTTTTAAAAAGATTGCTTAAAAATGATAGCGCAATCCACCAGAAAAACGAACTCCAGAAAAACCAGCCTTGGTTAACCTATGCTGATAGCTAAGATCACTGTGAAGTGTAACTTTAGAAGAAAACTGTGAATTGACACCCAAGCCAACTTCTAAGGAAGAACCAAAAGAACTCAACTGAAAAACATCTTTAAAATGAACAAATTGTTCTTTACCAAAACAATGAGCAAGATGAATATTGCCATAAAAAGAAATGATACGATCCTTTTCAGAGGCTGTAAATGTTTTACTTAAACGCCCACCAACACGCATAAACCATTGATCTATTTTTTTCATCTCAACATCAAATCCATCAATATCACGAAACTTATCAAATTGAAGATGTTGATAAATAAGCTGAAGTTGCGGATCAAAAATAAGATCTTTATATCCTGTCATAGACACTTTACCAGCAGAAAACGACACGTTCAAAGGATTTGCTTTTAATGTCGCCGTCTTACCCCAAACACGGCTACGCACATCCCCTTTAAACAAACCATAAGATAAAAAACTATCTATATAAAAATCAGTGTAATGTTTCACACTAGCATATGCCGTAAATGACCATTTATTAAATGTACTCTTTTGACTTTGTTCCACGTTATGAGGTTGTAAGGAAAGCTTTCCATAGGTTCCCATAATCCCAAAAGATGTCGTACTATATGCACGCTCTATTGTTTTGAGCAAAATATCTGTTTTTATAGCGTTATAATCAACATGACCATCGTACCCATATTTAAGTGTAGAAAGATCTGAGACATAACGATAACTCCCACCATAACCGTGGACAGATAAAGCAAAGTTCCCTTCAACTTTTAATAATTTACGAGGAATAGACCGCCTAACTTGCAACTGCTTTTGTTGATGACTAATATCCATGAGCCCAACATGAAACAACGCATTTGGTAACAAAAGATAGGTCGGAACTTGTGGAACAACCTCTCTGACCTTTAACTCAGAAGGGGGAATAGCAGACACCTCTAAAGCAGGCTGAATATATTTACTTTCAAGGCGGAAATCCCAAAAATCTCCATCTCCTTCAACCAATCTTTGAGAAGTTTGTGCATTTCCAAGAGCAGAAGCTGGACCATAAGCATGAAGATAATATTGGTAAGGCAAACCCTCTAATGCGATATAAGCACGATTTAACTGAAAAGAATCCTCTGCCGCTTTTCCAGAAACCTGAATAAGTGAAATACTATGAGCATTTTCACCGGTTGCTATCTCACCCTGATTTTCTGCAAAAAATTGCACATAAACTGTTGTTTTTCCAGAAACATCACCATGTATTAAAAGCCGATCAGTTTTTGTATTATCGAGCAAACCATCACTACTGAGATGCGTATTGAGATAAATATCTGCCCTATCTTGCGCACTATAAACTTCTTTTTCTCCCTTCCCAATATGAAGTGTCTGATACTCCTGAAACATTGGAGTCTCAAAAGCAATAAAACTATCAGAAACTTTCACAAATGAAATAGACGAACTTGTACGGTTTGCAACTTGCAAATCGATCTCTCTTCTTTTTGTCAAAAACCATTTTGATCCCCCTGTTAAATAAAGCTCAGCAATAGAATCATCGGCAACACGAGTCCCTCCTATCAATGAAGAAGAATTAGCCAAAATCGCTACACTTCCCCCTTTTTCAGCTGTTAATAATAAGTCACCAAAAATTTTTGTACCTTCTGTTACTCCAATATAAATACGACTGTTATGACTATGAACAGCTGTCCCATCTGGAACCTCAAAAATCGTCCTTTTCAAAAAGACAAGCCCCTGTTCATACGCATCATTTTCCTCATCCCTCTCAAAATACATACCATGTTTGTTACCTATTGCTTTAATTGTTGAATCTTCAATATTAACCCGCGAAATTAAAATATTTCCTTCCCTGCCGTTATTGGATGGCGTGTTAGAATCTTGTCCAACTGTTAAAACATGAACATCCGTAGAAATAATATTCGTATTTTTTACATAAACAGAACCCTGATGTTTTACATTGAAAACTGTATGTGTAATTTTTTCATTTGTATTTTCTTTGTCTTCTGTTTTTTGATATTTTGAAGCAATGGTAACACCATCTAAAGTCGCACTCCCCCCTCTCCCCACATAAAGCGCAGCAGCATCATTCACATCAATAAATCCACTTTTCATCTGAATACCCGCATCAGCACTAACGAAAAGAGCACTCTCTTGACCGATACCCAAACCTTCCACTTTAATTTTTGTATTCGTTAACGTAACAGATGCTCCTCGCTTCTCTGCATAAGCAGCAATCTGAAAAGCCTCAATTGTTCCACGATCAACCTCAATCATTCCATTATCAGCTTTAAGACCTATTGATACATTTTTAAAAGCTGAATCGCTCAAAACAATTTTTCCCCCTCGTGATACAAAAACACCATAAATATCTTCTATACCCGCAGTCCCTTCAACCTCTACACGCGTTGCCTGAATAACTGTATTTGGCTCCTGCACTACTATAGCAGCAGGTAACATGAGAGAACAATCCTCCCCATTCGTTTCTTTAACAGGCGCCGTGAATTTATATACTTTATCACTAATTGTATGCTTTGAACCATCACTGCATTCATAAGGTAATTTGTTTTTGTCACATGACAGTGATGTATATGAATGAGAATGTGCCTCAATATTTATATTTAACAAAAAAGAAAAAATAGCTGCTGTAAAAACGCACGAATACAAGTGATTGTTAGATACCTTGATTATCATTGTTTTTCAAAACTTTCTTTTTTCAACAAAAACAAAAAATGCTGGCAAAAAAATAAACCACAAATTAAACACAACAAGAATAAAACAAACAAAATTATTTTATTTTTCATGATAAAATCATAGCATTCAATAATATGTTTTGTGTTTTATGTAAAGAAAGAACAAAAAGTTTAAAAATACCATTTAGGATGAAAATCCCTTTAAAGAATGCATCTCAAAAACCGCTGGAAACTGTAATTACAAAAGGCCAAAAAACCAATCTTAAAAAAACGTAAAAAAATGCGAATTTTGAAGAGATATAATATTCAATTTATCTCACCACCAAAAAATAAAAATACAACAAAATGAGAATAACTTCTAAGATTAAACGATTAAAACGTTTTAATAAAACACAGAACAAAAAGATACAGTATACGAAATCTATAACCGCATCATCTCTTCAACTACAACAAAAAAACAAGAAATTGCACACTAATGTATAAGCTAATGTACACAATTTCTATATTAAAAATGCTAGATATCTAACAAAGAAATTTGAATAAATAAAAAACTTCTCCTAATACCCTATCATCAATGATTTGAATTAATAAATGTAATATTTTAGATCTTTTGATAAAATCTAAAATACAGTAAAACACTCACCATTCTGAACTTAAAAAACACCAAAATAAAATTTCATCAAAATTAGCTCTATGAAAGCTATCTGTTTATTATCGTTAAAGAAGATATTTTAGCAAAGCTATTATTTGCCATTCTTTATATTGAATAAATTTCTCTAAACAACAACTCACTATCCTCCGCTAGCATCATCTGACAACAACACTATTGCCAATCTCGTAGCTGATGAATATAACTACATTAGAGACAAAAGAGCTATATTTCTCTCTTCTCCCGTTTAATATTTTTATTTAATTATTGCTTTAAAAATTAACGTTCTACTGTTGATGATCACTTGTGCAAAGCTTTTTTTATTTTCTGGCGCTTTTTATCATTTTCAAAACGTAACATCAAATCTCGCTCTTGTTGTGTCGAATTGGTTACACCAAAAGTATCATTGTCCATAACCTGCTGATACCCTGCTACCATTAAATTGACTAAAAATGAATCACTTCGCGGCGTTGATGAAAAATAGATTCCCTTTGAATCTTGTAATTTGTACCGATAACCTGCTTTAGTCATGCACTCATAAACTGCTGCAAAATCACTTGCACGCGAATCCATATTTTTAGAAGAAGCGTAGATTGGTTTCCAACCACATTTTGACAGTGCTTGTTGGACCATAGACTTACTGACACCAGACTTTTCCCATAATTCTAACGTCGATGGGGGAGGTTTGCTAATACACCCAGCAGAGCTTAATAAAATTATAGCAATCAATAATTTCAATGTTTTTTTCATTTCCCCCTCCGTCAATATTTACGATAGAAAGACTGATAAGTCTTCTAATATTTTCTCACACGCAAGATGACTTTTGTTAGCATATAGATATTGAAGAAACAATCCCACCCCCCATGCAAAAACAAGAATGGAAGGATTTTTGATTACAGCAGCCTCAATACTTAAGGTTGACATTCAGGTTGTTCTTTATGCTCTTCACAATGAGGACTATTCAAACGCCTCTCTACACTTCGCTGAGGAATAACTGCATCAGGCTGACAAATTGGAAGATTTTTATATTTCTCACACCACTTCATTCTTCCCAATTTATCTTGGAAACCTGCTTGGATCATACATGCATTCACAGACTCCTCAGCATTGAATTTCTCATCAGTACTTGTTTCTGTATCAAGACGACCATCAAGATGCTGTATTCCACATTCTAACAGAGCTTTTTTGATCTCAAGCTGATCAGCACCTGATTTTTCCCATGCATCTACAGCTGTTCGAGAAGGCTGCTCAGGGTAGCATCCAGCCATAACAAATAAGGTTATCCCGCTTAATAATTTTAAAATCTGCTTCATTTTCCTATCCTTGAGTAATTTTGATATTACGAAACAATCTATAAATTATTTTACATGCTGTTTTTTATTTCCAAAACAATGATGAACATTATCAACCTATATTATTTTTATCTTTCCGAAGATTATGCCATAATTATTATATCAAAAATACGGTAAAATTATTACTAAAATCATCTATCTATCAACGATATGCTTATAATTATTATCAATATTTTGATTATAACCAAAATAGATATTTCATATTATTGCGCCAACAGTTGTGGTACCCATAAATAAATAGCATTGACATGCTGAATTAAGCCCCCCGCGTACGGGTATGAGAAACATGAAGGTAGGGATTGTGATCGTCACAAACAGCAAGACTTAAGGTTTGCATTCAGGTGCATTTTTATATTTTTTACAAAAAGGGCTGTTCAAGCGCTTCTTGACACTGCGCCTCGGGATGACAGCGCCTGAACGACAAATCGGCAAGTTTTCGGCTCTAAAAGTATAACATGGTCCACCCGCTCTTGCTACCTCTTCATCTTTATAGCGGAAACCTGATTGAAGCATGCAAGCATAAGTTGTTGCTTTTGCATTGATGCTCTGCTTTCTGTTTTCTGGATCGACATCATAAGGAGTTGGCATACCACATTCTAACAAGCCTTTTCCTATCTCTGTAAAATCTGCTCCTGGTTTTTCCCAAGCAGTCAAATATCCTGAAGGAGGCTTATTAAACTGACATCCAGCTATACTTAACAAAGTTACAGCACTTAATAATTTTACGATGTGTTTCATTTTTTACTCCATGATCTAATTCAAGGCTTTTGTTCTAAATGAGATGTGCCATAAAATTTTTGGCATTTTGGACCCGCATCTCCAAGACAGGTATGGGGATTTATGGGATTTGTAGCCACTCTCTACCATTCTATCCAAACGTTACTGCCAGCAGGTATCGTTTCGTAGGTATAGCCATTACCGCCAATAATTCTGCTTACAAAGTCAAATTTATTCCCATCAAAACCTGTTTCATGCGTCTGTGAATGGCTGATATGATGGTCTGTCATGCCAACAATCGTCATACTTTCCCCCATTACATTGATATCTTGACCAGAAATCAGATGAGAAGCAATAATCGTAGCATCTCATTGTACATCCATATCAACATTGCCTGTTGCCTCAAGGATAGAGAGAATTGTTGTTGTGTGTGTTTAGAGCTATTGGAAGATTTCTCGTGTAAAAAGCCACTTTCCGATGATTTTTTTGCTGGTTGTAGTGTTCTTGAGCGCCTTTTATGGTAATATCGAATAATTTTGCACCGAAATACAGTTGCGGAGTGCATTTTGTCCGCCTCCACTTGTGATAAAAATTACTCTTGTATCAATATTAAAAAAATAAGTTTGATCCTTCCTCTTGTGAGAGCAATAAGAATCGTAAAACTGTCACACGTTCATTGTTCTCTTTAATTTACTCTTCTATGAGATTTTATTGTAATACCTTGCTGCTGTTTATTAAAGTTTTTGTAAAAACAATGATACAATGCCTCATGTAACTTTGTTATCCACTATTTTCTACCAACGCCAATCCTCTTTGAGAAAAAATACATAAAGAACTTTATCTTCGCTTCTAAAAGCAATAGTAATTTTCTAAACAACAAAATTTAAACAACCAATTTTTTAAAGAGCTAAAAAACAATTCTTACAATAACTTCTTTCGTGAAACAGAACTTCATTAATACGTTTAGAAAAAGATATCTGCCTATAATCATGTATCTGGTAAAATCTATTTGCACTGTTAGGCATTTTAACCTGAAAGACTTATATTGATGGCACAGCTCACCATCAAAAAAACGCCTAATATTTATATGATTTTGTCGTTACCGTAAACAATGGTTCACAAAAACTTCCAAAGCAAAATAATAACGAGCAGATTTTTTCAATCTAGATTGTTCTAACCTTTAGAGAAAACAATCAAACACCTGTTCTCCTGATGACATCAGCTATTTGTTTTGAGTTTTTTCTCTATTCACATTTTATTCAGCTTCTTTTGCTTAAAATTATAAAGTTTAAGTGCATAGAAACAAATAACAAGCCAAGCAATCCAAATAACACCTATAATTAAAACTGGTCGTGTCTCATCAAAATACCATAAGAGAATAAAAATAAAAACCATAAATAAAATAGAAAAAATCGACCCTATTGGCCAAAATGGAATGGGAAATTTTAAACCATTCTGTGCTTCTTTAGGCATCTTAATTCGCATAGAAAATTGTGAAAGTAGAATCATCATCCAAACAAAAACTGTCGCAAATGTTGCCATTGCGGCAATAAGAAAAAAAAGCTTTTCATGATAAAAATAATTAAGGACAGCACCAAGAAGAAAGATACCGAAGATCATCAAAATAACAAAAACTGGTATACCATTTTTTGATAAATATTGAAACTTTTTTAAAGCATAACCTTCCTGCGATAAACCATGGATCATACGACAAGCACCATACATTCCACTATTCATTGCTGAAATAGCCGCTGTAACAACAACAATATTTAAAATATTTGCTGCATACGAAATCCCAAGATTTTCAAAAATGGATACAAAAGGGCTATCCATGAGACCAATCTCATTCCAAGGATAAAGAGACATTAAAATAGCTAACGTCATGACGTAAAAAAGCAAAATACGAACTGGAGTAGAATTAATTGCCTTTGAAATCGTTTGATGAGGGTTTTGAACTTCCATAACTGCCATGCCAATGATTTCTATGCCACCAAAAGCAAAAACAACAACACTAAAGCAAGCTAAAAAACCAAACCAACCATTGGGAAAAAGTCCACCATTTTTCCATAAATTATGAACAGTAACGGTAGAAAAATCTGCACCTTCACCCCACCCCCAAAAAATAATTGCTATTCCTAAAATAATCATCGCAATGATAGCGATAACTTTAATAGAAGAGAGCCAAAACTCTAGTTCACCATAGACTTCTACAGCAGCTAAATTAATGCCTGTGATGATTAATGTAATACTCAGTGCCCATACCCAAGGAGCAACATCAGGATACCAAAACCCCATATAAGTCGCAAAAGCTGTAATATCAGCCAAACCAACAAGAATCATCTCAAATACATATGTCCATCCCGTTAAAAAACCTGCTAATGGTGATATGTAATTTGCCGCATAACGAGCAAAAGAACCAGGCAATGGATTATGAAGTATCATCTCTCCTAGAGCCCGCATAACCATAAAAATAGCTAAACCAGCAATACAATAGGCAATCAAAACACTGGGACCCGCAAGCTTAATTGCCTGTGCAGACCCATAAAAAAGACCTGTTCCAATAGCAGAACCAAGAGCTAAAAAAATAACTTGGCGCTTACTCATACCCCGTTTCAGTTCATTTATTGCCATTTCTTTCCTTACTTTTTGAAATGCTGACAATCCACACCACGATAACAGCTCTATGATAAATAAAGCCTCATGTTTCTTTCACAAATATATTTCAAAAAACATCGAAGACCAGCCAGTCCAACACTTTGCTCTAAACAATGAAAAAATACTTTTATTGCGAATTATTCAGCTTTTATAGCCTACAATTTCGTATTATTTTATTCAAATAAAGTGATAATGAATTTTTTCACAATTGTCATTTAATTCATTTCGTATTCTATAGTTTTTTACAGAGAAAATTAACCTTAATGTAAGCTAAACTTTTAGGCTTCTATTTCGGTGCACTGAAATAGAAGCCTAAAAATTCATAACAAACACATTAACTACGCATAAAATTAATTTTTTGTTACTTTAAGCAAACTTTCTTTAAGCCCATAAAACAAACTTTTTATGCCAATTGAATAGCTCAATCAATGATAATACGAATCTCGCAAGTCTTCAAAAGCATGAGAAAATTTATCTACAACCCATCTTTTAAGGACTCCAGCTGCCTTAACGACAAGCTTTCCAATGAAAAAAAAATATACGATAAAAAGAGCATCTTTGATTGTTGGTCCGATGATAGCGTTCTCATTACCTCTGGGAATTTGCCCTGATATAGCAATAAAATCTTTGTTTTTCGCTGAAATAAGAGGCTCTTTCTCTTGGGCCACTATCATAATGAAAACTTCCTCTGGAAAGCTACCTCTCCTAAAATTTGCATGAATCTCAAGAATTTGAGAGAAAAAAAGAACTGTTATTGAAACACATAATTTAGCACTTTTAAACATTCCTTTCTCCTTTTTTATTTTAAATATCAAAAATAAACTATAAAATTCATAAAGTATTAACAAATAAGAATAATATAAAATAAAACTTTTATTTTTACTCGATACAATACATATATTATAATTTATATTTATATTTATAGAAATATAATATCACGAATATATAATTCGTGGATATTATTTAACTTATATTAAAATTTCTGATATAAATCAGAAAATATAGGTGCTTTAAGTTTATAGTTTCTATAAAATAACATAATATCTAGTTAACTACAAAAATCAGATATATACAGTAATAAATATATGATTTATTAAATAATTCAAATATTGTATCGCTCCTCTATATTTTCATATGAGAAAGTTTTAAAATTCAATATCCGCCCTTCAGCATTGACCTTAAAACAAATACTATTGAAAACTTAATGAAGGAAAAATTGTTTCTGGTAAAACAGATAATAAGTGCCCTTCACGCACAAGTATATGTGCTTGATGAAGATCTGGAGCCAGATAGCGATCTTCCTTAAGAGAAGCAACATTTTTTCGTAGACATTCCATAACAGATTGCAAAAAAGTACTTGTTTTTAAAGGTGCACGATATTCAATTCCTTGTGCTGCAACAAGCGTTTCAATACCAATAAGTGTAAAAAGATTTTCGCTCATTACCAATAACCGACGCGCTCCATGGCAAGCCATTGAAACATGATCTTCTTGATTGGCAGAAGTTGGGGTTGAATCAACGGAAGCAGGATGGGCCATTTGCTTATTTTCAGACATTAAAGCTGCCGCTGTTACTTCAGCAATCATAAAACCTGAATTAAGACCCGCATTATGTGCTAAAAAGGCTGGAAGTCCATAAGAAACTGCTGGATCAACCATAAGAGCAATACGCCGTTGAGAAATAGATCCTATTTCACATAAAGCAAGAGCAATCTGATCAGCAGCAAATGCTACAGGTTCAGCATGAAAATTCCCACCTGATACAACTTCACCATTCCTTAAAATCAATGGATTATCTGTAACAGCATTTGCTTCAATAATCAGTGTTTTTGCTGCTGCCAGCAAAATATCAAAACATGCCCCCATCACCTGTGGCTGGCAACGTATACAATAAGGATCTTGTACACGCTCATCCCCCTGTAAATGTGCTGCACGAATTTCTGAATCCTCTACAAGCTTTTCTAATGTTTTCGATACGGCAATCTGCCCATAATGTCCTCGTAAAATATGGATATCAGGATGAAATGGCGCCGTTGATCCCATGATAGCATCTGTCGTCAAAGCCCCTGCCAACAATCCACCACACAATGCCCGATAACCCCGAAAAAGACCAGCAAGTGCAAGGGCTGTTGATGTTTGAGTCCCATTAATAAGAGCTAGACCTTCCTTTGCCTCTAAAATAATAGGGGACAATCCCGCTTTCTCTAATGCAACCGCCCCACTCATACGAATATTTTGAAAAAATGCTTCCCCTTCTCCCATCATAACAGCCGCCATGTGAGCAAGTGGAGCTAAATCACCTGAAGCACCAACAGACCCTTTTTCAGGGATGACAGGAATAACGCCCTTTGCAAGCATATTTTCCAGCAAATTTATCAATTCTAGACGAACCCCTGAAGCCCCTCTTCCTAAAGAGATAAGCTTTAAGCTCATTATCAAACGCACAATATTTTCAGCTAAAGGCTCTCCTACCCCACAACAATGGGACAAAATAAGGTTTCTCTGTAAAACAGCGACATCGTCCGCATCAATTTTAATGGAAGCCAACTTCCCAAAACCAGTATTAATACCGTACACAGGCTCACTTCCAGCAGCAATTTCAGCAATGCGCTGAGCCCCTTTCTCGATAGCTAAATGCGTGTCATTATGAAGTTTACTCACTTCACCATTAAAATAAATAGCTGCAAGCTCACTAAGCGTCACCTCGCTCGGTTTCAGTATAATAGTCATAATCTACTTTCTTTTTTTTTATCAAAGTATAACGTTTAGCATTATTGATCCTTCTATAAAACAAAAAAAACTATAACGACTCTTTAAAGCGAGAATGCTTTCTTAAAGGTATTCCTTACAATGGAGTTATTATCCAAAAGTAGAATAGTTTACGATAAATGAAAATGAAATATTGACAAACACAACCAAGTCATGGATTTCAAAAATAGATAAAGCTTTAATTTATAATCATAATCTAGCATGCTTCATATTAAATGAGAGAGCTGAATATCTTAAAACTCTCTCATTCCACATCTGTGTATGTTGAATAAATCAAAACCATTCGCTTGCACGTCATAAGCGAGATTGGCGTATGGATAAAACTGTAAAAAAGGACTAAAAACTCCTCTTATGAACCGTGTCAAGGGCTGTCGCAACATTGGGAGATGAAAGTGTGGATGGTGCAGGCTTATTCTTTTATGAAGCGTAAAGATGAAAAAATCAATGGATTTATTATCAAGCTATTCTTACTAAACTTATAAAAACCTTAAATAGATAGCTGTCACAATCTATCATGATTGCAAAAATCAAACTCTATAGAAAATTAAAAAACTTATTTAACACATCACAACAGAGAAGAAATTGAGCTTATTTGCGACTTCTAAAATTGTATTTAAAGCGCCAGATTAAACCTTGAAAAACACATCTTCAATAAAACCACATAAGAATCGGCCTAACTCGTTATTTAAAATAAAAATAAAAGAAGTTTTCTTATATCAAAAAAAAATAATTAATATATTGTTTTATATTATATCTTTTAAACAGAGAAATGCTTCATATAGCATATTTATATTTTACTTTTTTGTTATATTGAATCTGAATTTAGAGATAATTTCAAAATGAGTTGTTTTTTAAAGGTGCTTCCAAGCCATTACCTTTTTTACTACAAATTTCTGATTATGATAATTTTTTGTACTTTTTCAGTTGTTTTTGTCAAAATTTATTAAAAACACTCTCATTTAATAACAAAAAACAATCATAAAAACAAAGAATTATCAAATATTTCTATTCAATCTACCTCTTCTTATTTTATAAAATAATCTGTTGTTAAACTGCAGTAAAAAAAGCGCTTCGATACTATAATGCACTGCATAAATTTTCTATTTAAACTCTCTCATATCAAGTGAACAATGAAAATCAGCGGTAATAAGATGTCAATGTGAATGCTGAAGAAAAAACCTTTCTCTCTCAAAGTCTGACTTAATAAGGCGTTAATTTTCTGAATACCGCCCACTCTGATGTGTTAAAAGAGCAAAAGCAATCATCGATATCGGATTATCCTGCATACATATAGAGCTCACTTTGATACAAAAGCTCCAAATTGCCTTGCACTTCATATTTCTTTATCAATGCGACCAATTGCCGCAAATATTCTTCCCCATAGCAAGCAATAGCGCGTTGCACTTGCGTTGAAGAGCGGCTCATTCCAATAAAAGCTTCAGATGGGATCATCATCGTCCAATTGTGCGTATGAAAAGAAATCTTTTCTGGATCTACCCCAAAGCCATCACTCATTTCCTGTAAAAAATCAAAATTACGATAATAACGGGAATAATTCGGACTCATTTTCTCTAACAATGTCTCATAAGCCTCTAGAAATTCGCTATGCTTGAAATCACGATTATTTTGAATAACCGCCATGACACCATTGACTCGAAGTTGATCTGAAACAGAACAAAGCAACTTGGGACGATCCATCCACTGAAACGCTTGCGCTGCAATGACAAGATCAACCTCGCCAATTTGAGGCAATAGGTCTTCGGCTCGGCCCTGATACCACCGCACGTTCGGAAATTTTCTTCGTCCCTGCTTAATCATATCTGCCGATACATCAATAGCATGATATTGGTGCTCGTTGCCTAAAAATTTAACAATCCCCTCTAATGCGATGCCTGTCCCAGCGCCTATATCCACGATGGACAAATTCTTTTTGTTCTTAAAAGGATGGAGCATGGTCTTAAATAAAGTAAGGGGATAGCGAGGACGATAGCGATTATAATCATCAGCCAATCCGTCAAATTTTTCACTTTGCTGTTGGACACTTTCTATCATAGAACTTTGTCTCTCCTTACAGTTGCTGATATACATAATTAAAAAGTCTTTTTATCCAATACGTTAAGCATAACTTCTAAAGGAGGAAAATAAGAACTGCCCTGACCTTCTATTTTTCTATAAAATTGATCCTTACATTTTTCTCTTTTCCAGTTATTATCTGCACATTTTGAAACCCAAAACTCCTACGAAAATAATATAATTTTCTGTAATAATAATTAATATGAATATTATTGATCTTTTATAAGATGACATCTATATTACTATTATTATTTTAATATCAACAAGTCACTTAAGCGTACCTAAAACGCAGAGAGATATCAATTTATTGATAAATACGCCTGTTTATAAATTTCAAAATACTTTCCACCAAGAAAAAAAACTCTATATAATACATAAAATATCTGTGGAGACATCTTTATGTTAAATGTACAAACTTCTTCAATGTTTAGAATATTAAAACGATTTTCAATTATTATTTTTTTGGTATGGTTAGTGCCATTTTTAAGTGGTTGCGGATTCAATGCGATACCAACAAATGAAGAAAAAGCACATGCAGCATGGAGTGAAGTGCTCAATCAATATCAACGTCGTACAGACCTCATCCCTAATCTTGTAGAAACAGTTAAAGCTTACGCAGCTCATGAACAAAGTGTTTTCACAAATGTAATTGAAGCACGTGCTAAAGCAACACAAGTCAACATTAATGCAGATATGTTGAATAATCCAGAAATTATGCAGCAATATCTCAAAAATCAAGCAAATTTATCAAGTGCACTTTCGCGACTTATGGCTGTTGTTGAAAACTATCCGGATCTTAAAGCAAACCAAAACTTTCTTGCTCTTCAATCACAATTAGAAGGAACAGAAAACCGTATTTCCGTTGCGCGCCGCGATTATATTGAAACAGTACGTGCCTACAATACTGCACTCAAAACAATGCCGACGATGATTTGGGCAAAATTATGGTTTCATGATGCTAAACCTATGCCAACTTTTACCATCGATACTGATAGCCAACAAACACCAAAGGTTAATTTTAATTAATGAAATCATTTCGATACTCTTTGCAACGTATTGTATTTCCAAAATTATGGGCTTTTATCTGCTCTCTGTATTTAGTTGCTGCATTGGGAAGTATCGCTTGTTCGCAAATAAAATTTCCTCATTTAACAGGTTATGTTAATGATGTGGCTCATTTGCTCGATAATGCAACCAAGGAAGACTTAACAAAAAAACTGGCAGCACTCGAAGAGAAAACGGGAGATCAAATTGTTCTTGTAACACTCCCTACTCTTTCGGGCAATGATATAGAAACGTACAGCAATTCTCTTTTTCGTACATGGGGATTAGGCCAAAAGAAGATCAATAATGGTGTATTACTGGTCATTGCACCGAATGAACGCACAGCACGTATCGAAGTTGGATATGGTTTGGAAGGAGAGCTAACAGATGCTCTTTCCTCTGTCATTATTAATAGCTTCATGATTCCTAATTTTCGCGAAGGAAATTATCAAAAAGGAATTGCTGAAGCAGTTGATGCAATTATCAAAGTTATTACAGAAAGTGATTCTGATTTTACTTTTCGCATCAAAGAAAAAGCTAAAATCGTTGAAGAACAACGTAAACAAGCTGAAAAAGAAGAAATGGTAATCAATGCAATTATGTTTCTCATTCTCTTTATAGTCGTTGGTTTGCCCATTCTTGCAATGATTTTTGGTAAAAAAGTGGGTCCACAAAAGTATCTCTGGCTGGGGATCATCTTCACACCTTGGTTTCTTAACTTAAGTGCCGGTGGCAGATATCCTGGTGGAAGATTCGGTGGTCCTCGAGGTGGAGGGGGATTTAGGGGTGGTGGTGGATCATCAGGTGGTGGTGGTGCAACAGGAAGATGGTAAAAGGAACGTGGATTTTTAAGCGTAGCAAATCTTCTTAAGATAAAATTTTATGAACGTATTCTCTTTTATTCAACAATTCTATACCTTACTCTGTAATCACTTTTATTGATTACAATACAAACTCAAACATCAAGATAAATATTACCCATGACATGTGAATTGAAACATACAGATCGTAATCACTTATCACATCATTTTAATGCAATTCTAGAAAATCCACCCGTCGAATGGAAAATAAGCGATCATCTGATTGAGTATCCTGAAGCTCTGCGTTATATGCAAGAACGTGTAGAAAAAATTCTTGCAAAAACTGCGCATGAACAAGTTTGGCTTCTTGAACACCCTTCCCTTTATACAGCGGGAACGAGTGCAAATAAAAAAGATCTTTTGGCACCTAATTTATTCCCTGTTTATGAAGCAGGACGTGGAGGTGAATTTACATATCACGGTCCAGGACAGCGTATTGCTTATATCATGCTTGATCTTAAACGCCGAAAACAAGACATTCGTGCTTTCATTAGTGCATTAGAAGAATGGATCATACAGATGCTTGCCAACTTTAATATTAAAGGCGAACGCAGAGAAGATCGCGTTGGTGTCTGGGTTAAACAGTCTCATTGCCCATCAAAACAAAATGATCTTTCTTCCGAAGATAAAATTGCAGCTATTGGCATTCGAGTGCGCAAATGGATAAGTTTTCATGGAGTTTCTATCAATGTTAATCCTAATTTAGCCCATTATTCAGGAATTGTTCCTTGTGGAATTACAAACCACGGTGTAACAAGCTTTCTTGATCTAGGTTGCCCTGTAGCAATGCATGATATTGATATTGCTCTCAAACACGCTTTTGAAAAAATTTTTGGTCCAACAATCGATGTTTCCTAAGTGCATTGATTTTTAAATAAAAAACAGGCATAAAATTATTTTAATAAATATTTGATTTTATGAGGTGGATAGTTAAACGCTATGAGCGATAACAAAAAGGATCTTTTTAGTGTTTTAAATAAAGCCCAATCTCGGGTAAATACAAAAGAAAACACTCTGCAGTCTCCAATGAAATCAAACGCGATGATTTCAAGAAAAAGTGCAAAAGATACGCAAGAAGATGACTATAATGCCCTCTCTATTCGAGTTCTTGAGGGTTTAGAGCCGGTACGTTTACGCCCTGGAATGTATATTGGTGGAACAGACAGTAAAGCACTTCATCATTTATTTGCCGAAATTATTGATAACGCGATGGATGAAGCTGTTGCGGGTTATGCAGATTCTATTGAGGTCTCATTAGATAGGAACGGTTATATAACCGTTACAGATAATGGACGCGGTATTCCTGTTGAAAATCATCCTCAAATGCCTGAGAAATCGACTCTTGAAGTTATTATGACACAACTCCACTCAGGGGGAAAATTTGATGGAAAGGCTTATCAAACTGCAGGTGGACTTCATGGAGTAGGAATTTCTGTCGTCAATGCTCTTTCTGATGATATGGAAGTTGAAGTTGCCCGAGAACGAAAACTGTACCGCCAACGTTTCTCACGCGGTATTCCTCAATCTGGATTGGAAGATCTGGGAGATGTTTATAATCGTCGTGGTACGCGCGTTCGTTTTCATCCTGATCATGAAATTTTTGGTGAAAAAGCAGCTTTTGATCCAGAAAAAATCTATAAGATGACATGCTCCAAAGCCTATCTTTTTGGTGGCGTAAAAATTCGCTGGTCTTGTGATCCCGTCATACTTGAAGGCGCAAAAAATATTCCTGAAAAAGCTGTTTTTCATTTTCCCGATGGGCTTAAAGACTATTTACTTTCGTCACTAAAAGATGAATATCGAGTAACGTCAGAAATTTTTTCTGGCAAAACACAACACAATAATGGCCATGGCTCCGTTGAGTGGGCTATCGCTTGGCATGGTGGTGATTCTTGTGTGCAATCTTACTGCAATACGATTCCTACAGGAGAAGGCGGAACACATGAAATAGGATTACGTCAAGCTCTTTTGCGTGGATTGAAATCCTACGCTGAGTTAATAGGAAACAAGCGCGCAACGATTATTACGTCTGACGATATTATGATTTCAACAGCCGCAATACTTTCAGTCTTTATCAGTAACCCTGAATTTGTTGGACAAACAAAAGATCGATTAGCAACCATTGAAGCACAGCGTATCGTTGAGAATGCAATCCGCGATCCTTTTGATCATTGGTTAGCAAATTCCCCACAAGAAGCAACAAAACTTCTCGATTGGGTTATCGAACGTGCTGAAGAACGTGTTAGACGACGCCAAGATAGAGAAATAAGTCGAAAAACTGCTGTCCGTAAATTACGTCTGCCCGGTAAACTTGCAGATTGTAGCCAGAACCATGCTTTGGGTGCTGAACTATTCATTGTTGAAGGGGATTCTGCAGGAGGATCTGCTAAACAAGCAAGAAATAGAGCAAACCAAGCAATTTTACCTCTTCGTGGTAAAATCTTAAATGTCGCCAGTGCTGCACATGAAAAAATGAACTCAAGCCAAACAATTAGCGATCTTATCCTTGCTCTTGGATGTGGAACACGCTCCAAGTATCGTGAAAAAGATCTCAGATATGAACGTATTATCATCATGACAGATGCTGATGTTGATGGTGCTCATATTGCGTCACTGCTCATTACCTTCTTCTTTCAAGAAATGCCTGACCTTATTCATCAGGGACATTTATATCTTGCCGTCCCTCCCCTTTATAGAATATCGCAAGGAGGAAAAGTTGCTTATGCTCGTGACGACATTCATAAGGATGAATTGCTCAAAACTGAATTTACTGGAAAAGCTAAAATCGAAATCGGGCGTTTTAAAGGGCTGGGTGAAATGCGCGCAGAACAACTTAAAGAAACGACTATGCATCCTCAAAAACGTACATTGCTTCGTGTTTCTATTGATGCCGTGGAAATGCAAGAAACGAAAAAGACTGTAGAAAGTCTCATGGGAACAAAACCAGAAGCACGATTTCGTTTCATACAAGAAAACTCTACTTTTGCTTCTAATCTAGACATCTAATATAAAAAATATCCCTTTCAAACCACTGCAGCTGCGTCAATCACGCGCAGTTGCGGATTGATCGTTCCATTCCAATAATTCAAACTAAGATGACCAGCTAAATGAATCATTTCACCAATATTTTCAAAAAGAAAATCACCTAGCGATGTCCCTACAGCACGAAAAGCTATTCCTTGTAGTTTTTTTCCTTCAACATTAGATACAATGAGGCGAAGATGTCCTTTACCAACTTCAGATAGATTCACCAGTCGATGAGAGGGAAGAACAAAAACAGGTGTTGCATTCCCTGCCCCAAATGGCCCTGCTTTTTCAAGCAATTCAAACAGCGCTTCATTAACACCAGAAGCAGAAAGAGAACCATCTATACTAAGAGATTTTTTTGCACGCAACTGTGAAACCATTAAAGAAACTTTTTCTTCTAGCCATTTTCGAAAAATTTCAATTTTTGTTGATTGAATTGTAATTCCTGCTGCCATACTATGCCCCCCTCCTTTTTCTAATAAATTGAGTGTAACAGCTTCACGAACGATTGCTCCTAAATCTATACCATTAATTGAGCGTCCCGACCCTACGCCATTTCCATCTTCTTTCAAAGCAATAGCAAAAACAGGACAAAAAAAACGCTCTTTGAGGCGGGAAGCAAGAATACCAATAATCCCCGGATGCCATTCTTTATGAGAAATGACAAGTGACAATGGTGTTTCTTGACCTTGATAAAGAGAAGCAATATAGGATTCCGCTTGTGCTAATTGAATATTCTCCATTTCTTGGCGTTCTTGATTAAGCCGATCTAATTGTTCTGCTATTCTGTCCGCTTCATCTTTATTCTCACAGCTAAGCAAACGTGCTCCCAAAGCTTGATCACCAATGCGCCCTCCTGCATTAATTCTAGGACCTAATAAAAAACCTAAATGAAAACTATTAAGCGGCTCCCCTATTCGTGCAACCTTTGTTAAAGCTGTTATTCCTAGATTATGCATAGAACGAGCAACTTGAAGCCCTTTTAACACAAAAGCACGGTTAACCCCCTGTAATGGAACGACATCACATATGGTTGCCAATGCAACAAGATCAAGCATACTTAAAAGATCAGGCAGCGGTCCTTGGAATTGTTTTTTCCGCAGCAAATGATGAACCCAAGCTAACGTAACAAAAACAACGCCAGCTGCACATAAATGCCCCTGTTTAGAAAAATCATCAGGACGATTAGGATTGACAAGAGCAACAGCTTCTTGATGAATCTCTGACATTTGATGATGATCTAAAATCACAACATCAGCACCAGCAAGCCTCGCTGCTTTTACGGCATCAGGACTGTTTGCGCCACAATCAACAGTGATAATTAACCGAGCGCCTTCTTGCACAAGCATCCTCATTGCTTGTTCATTCGGACCATAGCCTTCAACAATACGATCAGGAATATAAATTTTGACTTCAATACCAAAATAACGAAAAAAACGTGCTATGAGTGCCGATGAACAAGCACCATCAACATCATAATCACCAAACACAGCAACCTGTTCTTGATTGAGAAGAGCCTTAACAATGCGCTCTGCAGCGCATTGCATATCCCTAAAACTTTCTGGATCAGGCATAAGCGTACGCAATGTTGGATTAATAAAAGCAACAGCCTCAGCTTCATCCACATCTCTTGCTGAAAGTACTCGAGCTAACTGATCTGGAAAGCCAAATTTTTGAGAAATAGCGCGCGCGTTATTTATCCCTTGAACATCAAGGGCATCTAACCAAGCTTGACCACAAGCAGAAGATTCAACATTGAGAAAATAACGAGACCACTGCATTATTTCTTATTTTATAATGAAGAACGATAAAATACAATCATGCGTTAAAGATAAAATAGTCTTTTGCAACATTCATTTTAAGTTTAAATGGTCTACAAACTTCTTTTAATGGGGTATTATAATACCTTTCTTGTAACATGTTGTTTTATAAAGTTTTTATTTTCTCTTGACGTCAATCAAAAGACATTATATCAGAGCAAGTAGTATGCGTTAAATATTTCGCTATGGTAACAATTTTCAACGCAAAACAGTAAAAATTCCCTTATATTAAAAGGGTTCTAATAAAGGATACTTCTATGGCAACTTTTTCACAAAAGCCAACTGAAGTGGTGAAAAAATGGGTTATTATTGACGCAGAAAACCTTGTTTTGGGTCGTCTTGCCACATTTGTTGCTAACCGCTTACGTGGCAAACATAAAGCTACATTTACTCCACATGTTGATGATGGTGACAACGTTATTGTCATTAATGCAGATAAAATAGCTCTCACTGGCAAAAAATATACGGATAAAAAATATTATTGGCATACCGGCTATATTGGTGGAATCAAACAACGTACAGCACGTCAACTTCTTGAGGGGCGTTTTCCCGAACGCGTTATTGAAAAAGCAGTAGAGCGCATGATTCCTCGAGGGCCTCTTGGTCGCCGTCAATTGAAGAATCTACGTGTTTACGCTGGAAGCCAACATCCACATGAAGCACAACAGCCTGAATCTCTTGACGTTGGTGCTTTAAACCGCAAAAACAAAAGGATTGCTTGATTATGGCTGAAATTAATTCTCTTTCTGAGCTTAGCATAGTAACAAGTATTACAGAAACACATGAAAATGTTGTTCCTGTTCACGTGCAGAAGCTTGATTCACAAGGACGTGCTTACGCAACAGGAAAGCGTAAAGACGCTGTTGCGCGTGTATGGATTAAACCAGGTTCTGGAAAAATCACGATCAACAATAAGGAATTTGACAAATATTTTGCTCGTCCTGTTCTTAGAATGATTCTTCGTCAACCAATTGTTGCAACAAATAGGGATACCCAGTTTGATATTATTGCAACCGTTGCAGGCGGTGGTCTTTCTGGACAAGCCGGTGCAGTGCGCCATGGCATTTCCAAAGCTTTAACCTATTACGAACCAGAACTTCGCTCAATCTTGAAAAAAGGTGGGTTTCTTACCCGTGATAGTCGTGTTGTTGAACGTAAAAAATACGGTAAAGCAAAAGCACGTCGTTCTTTCCAATTCTCAAAGCGTTAATTTCAATTTTTGCAATGCATAAAGCCTCGGACAAAAACGGGGCTTTTTAAAACTGCTAAAACAGACTTTTAGATGAATGTAGGAACAAATCTATACCGATTAGAAAAAACAAGAATGCAAAACAACCTCTTCTCTTAAGATAAAAGGCAAGAAAAATAGACCGAAAAAATTCAAAACTTCAGTTTCAATTTTTTAAATCTGTTTTACTAACTTGTAATATATCGACGTGCTAAAGCACAAAAATCTTTACGCGACAACTTTAGCAATCTTATAAGCTTTTCAATATTTTTTCTATCATCACTTAACAAGCTTTAGTCCAAGAAATGCTTTACCATTGTAATAAAATGAGGAACAGAAATAGGCTTTGACATATATTCTTCACATCCACTGGCACGAATTCGCTCCTCATCGCCTTTCATAGCAAAAGCTGTTACAGCAACAACGGGGATTGATCGAAGTTCTTCATCTTCTTTTAATTGTTTAATAACATCTATTCCAGAGACCTCTGGCAACTGGATATCCACAAGAATAAGAGATGGCATTGATGAACGCGCCAAATCTAATGCCATAAGACCATTACGTGTTTCAACGGTTTCATAACCACTCGCTTCTACAAGATCGCGAAATAACTTCATATTAAGCTCATTATCTTCCACGATCATGACTTTTTTTGACATTCGTATAACTCCACCCTTCTCAGATAAAATAGAGAAATAGAAATGAATCCACATTCTCTTTGCTTAAGATAAAATGATAAAATGAATTGTAAACCACAAAGAGATTAAAAGAGTCCAATAAAAGCATTTTTGCAAATATTTGTAAGACGCATCGCTATACTTATTCAGTTCATCAACATAAAACCCACAAATAGTCGTAAGATTGTGTGACCTTGTATTTTTTGAGTTGATATACAAAGTTTATGGATATCTCAATTAATGCATTCGCGTTTTCATCATAAAAAAAATATCAACCACAAACTTAGCTCAAATGCGCATTTTGAAGAGAAAAAAATTTAAGTAAATTTAAAAAGCAACTGATTAGCTGAATTTAATGCACCATATACAGGCATCCACAAAACAATATCTTAATGATATAAAAGGATAAACTTATCAAGGTCATTAAGATTAAAAAAAATAAATAAACCGTGATTAAATATCACGGTTTATTTAATATAAAACATTCAATAACAGCATAATTCAAAGTTTATCAAGGATAATATCTTTTAATTCAAAGCCCATGAACTATGAGCAAAAGCATCGAATGTTCTTCCACCTGTCTCTCTGTTAGGACTCGGTGGCTTTCTAGTAAAGAAATATACAAGATATGCGATGAGACCAAAAATCGCTGTCTCCAACCCCATTAAACCCGCAACTTTTTGGACATTTTTCTCAGCCCCTTGTCCTCCAAACTGGCTAATAATCATATCAACAGCTTTAATAACTCTATTTTCCTGTGTCATTACAGAAATAAAACCAGCATTTTGAAATCTGCCATTTAAAGAATCAGCATTGGCTCTTAAAATCTGTGAAAAGAAAATCGCTACTGCAACAAAACATACTATACAATGCTTGAATATTTTCATCATAACCACCTAATTACAATATTTAGTAAAATAAATTTTCTTTACCGCCCCCTCTAAATAGAAAACATTCCGTTATCTATCGATAAAGTATATTTATCTTCTGATAATAAAAATATAATACAAAATTTAATTAATAATTTTATTTTAATTGTTATTTTTATATTATATTACACTTACAATATATCCGTTACATGTTTATTTAATAATTGTCAATTATTTTATTTGTACTTTACATTATGTAGTTTAATGATAAAAATATATTAAAATAAAATTATTTTATTGTTTTTATTATGAATTTAGCTTTATTATCATAAATATTATTATGATTTTATAATATATAAAAATATCAATATGTTGTTTTTTAGTTACACATAATATTTTTATTTTTTTGTATAATATAGTAAAATAAATATTTTTATAAAATAATTTTTCCTTAGGATAGATTGAGAAAAAATATTTGCCCCAGCTACAATTAGCGTAAGCACCAGCTTAACTCTTTGATTGAAAAAGCTAAATTAGGTAAGATAAGGGATAACTTTGGTGAATGCGCCAAATCTAATGCCATAAGCTATTACACATTTCAACGATTTCACAGCCATGCGTTTCTACAAGAACGTGGAATAATTTTAATAAAGTTCATTGTCTTCCACAATTATAACTTTCTAACATTAATATAATTCCACGACTCTAAGATAAAATAGAGAAATAAAAATGAATACACCTTCTTTCTAACCAAGATAAAATGATTAAAAATATGAATCATAAAAATTTAATAATGTCCAATAAAAGCATTTTAGCAAATATTTGTAAGACGCATCGCTATACTTATTCAGTTTATCAAAATGATAATCTAGAATAGCCGTAAAATGATGTGATCGTATATTTTTTGAGTTAATACGAAAAATTTATGGATATTCAAATCAGCTCATGCCCCTTTTCATCTTAGAAAAGATATCAATCACGAAAATTAACATAGATATATATTTTGGAAAAAAATTTAAATAACGTTGATATGGATAGATTATTTGCTAGCAAACAATCTTCTCTATTAAATCAGAGTGTTCACTACTGTGATATTGTAATCTCAATCACGACAACACTTCAATAACAGACTAAAATATAGATTCACTATAAGCTTAAAATAAAAATTTTGGAATTGATCATACATACAATGAATGAACCGTAAAATACAAAAGTAATCATAACACTAGAAAATGAAAAAGCTTATCACTCTTGTTCACTATTCCTTCCTCTCTCATTTTTTCTGTGTTATTTTTAAAGTCTTGTAAAAGATATGAATTACATGCAAAAAAAATTAGCCCTTTGTAATCTCTACGCCATCAATCACATTAGTTTTATTAATGATAAGCAATAACATTTGTATAGCTCTAAGCTTAGAGAGCAAAACCAGATTAAAGTATCATTTTTATTTATTGTAAAGAGGATGTAAAACTCCATTTTTCTCTTGTCATTGTTAAGAAAAATTTAAAAATGAGCTTATTAATATTAAAAAAATAGAAAATAATTTTTTAAAAAATAATATCTTATTTAATTACTTTTTAAAATAATATAAATATATTATGTTTATATTGTATATATTTAATTAAATAATAATATTTATAATAACACTAAAATAGTACATAATAATTATCTTTATATCAAATAAAATCATAACATAAAATAAGAAATTCACAATAAAATTAGGTATAATTCCATTAGTTAACAAGTAAAACAAAGAAATATATTTAATTATGTTATTGAACTCAGTTGCGTTGCCATCGTTTTTGCCTGCTTGGATTGGTGAATCCTTTTATTTCCAAGCAATTATTAACTGAATTTTGACTGCTCAGCATGCTGAAAAATCTCTATGTGATTGTTGTCTTGATAATTGCTATCATGTTGTTTGGCGAAGCTCTTAGCTTTCTATCGGGCAACTTAAAAGCTTTATTCTGTCAATTTTCTTATTGTTTAAGCAAAAACTCATCCACGTAATAATATATTGAATGCACCAACAAAATCCGCACGAATAACCACATTCTGCACATATAAAAATTACCCATCTTTGACAATTTTTTAGCACTATAAACGCAACAAAAATAAATTTTGCTCGGAGAAGAAAGCACTACTAATATTGTACACCATCTTACCATTGGCTTGTGTCATCAAGCAGCCATCTAAACTCAAACTAATCTAAAACCAAGAAATTTAACTCTCTGATTTTTATTGTAAATTCTTTGCTCATAGCTATAGAAATACAACCGATTTTATGCATGAATATGTCTAATAAAAAATCCTCATGTGTAAATTTTACATGACTTATACCGCCAGCATAAATAACGATATTTTACAGTACGATAGAATTTTTACTCAATTTTTTATTTTTATAATCATGATGACTTTTATATTATCCCCCTAATCCATTAAATTTACGCATTGTTTTCTTATAACTTATGAAAGTCATGACCATGGAAAGAAAAGCGCTCAACAGAAGATATCCAATATTCCATTCGCCTTTACCAAGCAACAATGACACAGGCAAGGAAGCAGAAAAAGCCATGGGAAGCATAAACAAAAGCCATTTTACGATGCTTAAAGGATAAATTTCTATTGGCACAAATGAAAGCTCATAAATCATTTCATGAAAATATTCGACAGGCATCTTACGGCTAATAATAAATGTTATAAAATTGAACATCAGAAAAAAACAAATATTGACAATAAAAACACAAAATATTGCAACAACAAAAGAGATCCATCTTAGCTTAAGATCAGAAATATTCGGTAATGATACAAATAAATAGGCACTAACATAAAGGACAAAGAGCTTGATCAAATTAAGAGGTTTACACCAACCAAACAACATCAACAACCAAATTGAAACGGGCTTTATCAAGTATGGTTCAATTTTACCATCCGCTACTTTTTCAAAAAACGTTTCAATAGAATTAATAAAAATATTCAAAAATATTCCAAGTAAAACAAAGACAACAAAGATAAAATGGATTTCATCTCTGCTATAGTTACCGATCTTTCCTGAAAAAGAAGATACTCTATCAATAAATATGAATTGAATAAAATAATAGCATAGAGAAAGAATAAACTCCCCAGCCAAATTCTTACCATAAACAATCTGTCGGCGGATATTCAGACTGATAAAATGAAGGATGATTTTCATCTCAACCACCTGCTCCATTATATGCTTTCATCCCTTTATTCCAAGCGATATAAATTAAGAATAAAAAACACAAAATATAAGTAAAACTTCCGAAAATAAACTGCTGAAACAACGCTAAATTTTGCGTCGCGAAAAACTCGGCAGGAGCGGATATCATGAAACGATAAGGATTAAATTGCATAAGCGGAATAAGCCACACCGGCCAAAAAGATGGTGGTAAAAGAACACCCCCAAGAAGCGCTGAACTAAGAATACTAAAAGAGAGTAATATATTGTACTCAATCACCCAAAAGCTTAATAAAGCAATTCCAAAAGAGATTAAAAAACAAAGCAATTGTGATAGAATAACAACCAGAAAAAAGAACAGAAAAGCGATGACCAATCCCAGAATATTTTCATAGGATAAAACAAGCTTAACAATAAAAAGAGCCAATAATGGGATGCTATATAATACACTCTCCCCTAAAAAAGTAAAAAGCATTTGTGTCATATAACTAAAGGGCTTTGTAAGATATACTTCTAATTGGCCTTCTTTAACATGATGAGAGAAAAACTTAATCACATTATAACCATTATTTAAGCGACCTAGGACTAAAGCAAAAGCATAATAATACATCATATCATAAAAGCTAAAGCCATTTATGGTGTTGCCCGTATCAGAGAAAAGTGCATTCCATAATAGAAGTTGAATAACAAATGGCGAAAGTGTCCCAATGATAATATCGGTAAAAAACATTGCTCTATCACTTAGAACAGTGAGTAATCCATTCTTGGCAAAAAGAAACATACCAAAGCAGTGGTTAGATAAATTCTTTAAATTTAACACGGAGCATCTCTTCAAGCGAGGGAGTGGATACAGAGAACGTACAGTTCAATTTGGTTGTAATTTCGCGTACAAAACGCGCAAAATCCTCACGGGGCAGCGAAACCTCCAGCGAGCATTCTTCAGCGTTAAAGTGCTTATCTTTTAAAGAAGTAGATAATTTCAACGCAATCTCATCAATTTTTTCTACAACAGCTGAAGGTACAGCCATGTGTTCACAAAAAAACGTTATTCTCACCAAAGAAGGAATGACATTTTTAAGCGCGTGAAGATTACCATGAAACTGTTTCTTTCCTTTATGCAAGAGAATAATATCATCAACGTATCCATCAATATCTCCCATATCATGACTTGTGATGATATACCCAGTGCCACGCTCCCTTTTCAGTTTTTTAAGAAGCTCCCTGATTTCATGCTTAGATGTAAGATCAAGACCAATACTTGGCTCATCGAGAAACAACAGTTTAGGTCTAAAGGAGAGATTAAATGCCAATTCACTTTTCACTCTCTCACCCAGACTAAGCATCCGCACTGGCTTATCCATAATATGCTCAAGACCCAGTAACTCAGCGATCTCTTTAAGATCACGGGTAAAAGAGGCGCGTTCAAGACCATATAATGGTTGAACCATATCCAGACTGTAGCGTAAGGGCAAATCCCACCATAAACAATTCTTATGACCAAAGACCACACCCAAAGACTTGAACAGATTTTTCTTCGCTTTATAAGGATCAACACCAAGGACTTTAACACATCCCTCATCAGCGTATTGTATACCAGAAAGTATTTTAATCAGTGTCGATTTACCCGCTCCGTTAGGGCCAAGAATTGCTAACGATTGCCCTGAAAAGAGGGTGAAACTCATATCTTTTAACACATGATGATTTGTATAAACCGGCTTGAGGAGAGAAAATATCTTGTTTTTAAAACCAATTCCTCTGTCAATGTTGCGATATATTTTTGAGACGTTATTAACGTCAATCAATAATGATCCCATCAGTCACTCCTCATTTCAATTTATCCCCCCTTTGAATGTTCCCATAATAAATATCTGTTTTTGTTCACTAGAAAAAACAAAAGTGTTCAAGCCCTCCCTAGAGCAATAAAACGCGCCTGACGTTTTATCTCCAATTTTTTGTCTAGATATTTTTTCAATGTGATGAGTTCACTTCAATGAAGCATTAAGATACTAAAAACTTATTTCTTCTTTTATGAAAGATAATCTTTTGGATAAACTAAGTAAGTAGAAAAATAATTGGTCATTGAAAGGAGAGCTTTGCTAAGAAGGCTTCATTGTGTAAGCAAAGATACAAAGCATAAATCTATACTATAAGCATATCAAACCACATTGATAACAAAACAAAAATCCTTGACAACAGGAATTTTTTGAGAGGCTACTTTCCCTCAGCATTACTATAAAATGCCTCCATTATTCCCCATGAAAAAACTAAAATTGCTTTCACTATTTTAGTAAATATCTTTCAGATTTTATCTAACTCATCTCCCTCAACAGACACGCCTCCCCAATATATGACCTCTGTAGATAATTCAAAGGAGCAGCTTCATAAACTCAGATTATTAAACGATACATCATATCCAAAATAACAATACAATCAATATGGATAAAGAGCTGTAGAAAGAAAGCCATGATATTCGAAAATTTCATCACTCAAAAACACAATTTTCTCATAGCTATCTTATCAAAAACTTTCTTCAAATGATGCCCTATTCATCTTATCAAATTTATAGATAAAATTTGTATCAATCAAAAAGAACAAATGAAGTTTGTTTAGTCGGTTTCAGCATCACTCTCATTAAAAGATAAAAGATTAAAACTTTGGACCATATGAGGTGGTAAAGGTGCAACAATGTCCAATATTCCTCCTGAAGGATGCGGAATACGAATACGACGTGCATGAAGATGAAGACGATTTTGAATTCCTCCTGGTAATGTCCAATTACTATCAGAAAAAAAATACTTTGTATCGCCAATGATAGGATGATCCATATGGGCTGCATGCACACGAAGCTGATGTGTTCTCCCTGTATAGGGTTCCATTTCAAGCCACGAAAGAGCCCGCCCTCGCGTATCTAAAACGCGATAGTAAGAAACCGCATGATGTGAATCTGGCTCCCCATGTTCACAAACACGCATTTTGTCACCTTGTGCAGTCATTTCCTTAACCATCCACGTTGAAATTTTGTCCTGCTTTTTTTTAGGCACGCCCCGAACCAACGCCCAATAAGTCTTTTTTGTTTCTCGCGCTCTAAAAGCAGCAGTTAAGGACTGAGCAGCTCCCCTTGATCGCGCAACAATAAGCACACCCGACGTCTCACGATCAAGACGATGAACCAAACGCGGCTTTTCACCTTTTTTATTGCGCCATACCTCAAGCATACTATCCATATGACGTGTTAAACCAGAGCCTCCTTGTACAGCCAACCCAGCTGGTTTATTAAAAACAAATACCTTTGGATCTTCATAAAGCAGCATTTTTTTCAAAACGGTCCCATCATCCTGCCCACGAAGTGTTTTATCCGTTATTGAAAGACTCTCCTTGTCATTAATAGGGAGAGGTGGAATACGAACAGCTTGCCCTATACAAAGACGCGTATCGGCTTTAACACGTCCACTATCAACCCGTATCTGACCAGAACGCAACAATTTTTGCAAAGCTCCAAAACCAAGTCCTGGATAATGCACTTTAAACCAGCGATCTAAGCGCATTCCATTTTCATCTGCCTCAACTTTTTTTATTTCTATGCCTGCCATGAAAATTCCCTTACCTGATAATTTTATTGATCTATTTTTGCGCCTTTATAAACACAAAAATTCATATTTTAGTTGGTTTTATCACACCATATTACAGTTAGTATCCAAAATTTCCTTTTCTTAACGTCCAAATTTTATTAGCTAAAAACTAAGCGTTGTAAAAATCAACAGCCTTTACGCTTAATAGCGAATGGAGATAATTAACCGTGTCCTTATTCAAAACCTATGCACGTGTTCTCACTTACCTAAATAGAGAAAAAAATGCATCCCTTTTAATCTGTACCGCTAATGTTATATTAGCTATTATCACTATTGCAGAACCTATTTTATTTGGACAAGTTATTGATTCTATTACAGACAAAACAGCTATCATCCCTACTCTTGCCATTTGGGTTTGTTTTGGACTTTCACATATTATTGCTTATGTCCTTGTTGCTCGCGGTGCTGACCGCTTAGCCCATAGACGCCGCTTAACGGTTTTAACGGAATCTTTCGAACGTATCATTGCCATGCCTTTAATTTGGCATCAACAACGTGGAACTTCCAACGCACTCCATACACTTTTGCGCGCAATAGATTCCATGTCAACCATATGGCTTGATTTTATGCGCCAACACCTCTCAACGCTTGTCGCCTTATTGGTTCTCATCCCCATCGCGTTTAATATGAATTGGCGTCTTTCAATAGTCTTGGTTGTGCTTGCCATCATTTATGTATTAATTGCACGTTTAGTGATGCGAAAAACAAAAGACGGACAAGCCGCTGTAGAATGCTATCATCATAACCTTTTTAAGCATGTCAGTGATTCAATCTCTAATGTTTCCATTGTACAAAGTTATAACCGAATAAAAGAAGAAACTTCCATACTGCATCAACATACAAATGCTCTTCTTAAAGCACAAAATCCTGTTCTCAATTGGTGGGCGCTCGCCAGTGGCTTAAATCGAATGGCTTCAACAATTTCAATCGTTTGTGTTCTTCTCCTTGGAGCTTTTTTTGTTGCAAAAGATCAATTACGAGTAGGTGAAGTCGTTGCTTTTGTTGGATTTGCACAACTCATGATTAGCCGCCTAGACCAAATGAGCAATTTTATTAATTGTGCAATATCCTCACAAGCAAAACTGCAAGAATTTTTTGAAATGGAAGACTCAACCTTTCATATCAACGAACCACAAAATCTTCCTTCCCTCCAAAATGTTAAAGGCGCCATACAATTTCATCACGTGACCTATCAATTCCCAAATTCTTCTCAAGGTGTTTTTGATATTTCCTTTGAGGTTAAAGCAGGACAAACTGTTGCGATTGTAGGACCAACAGGGGCTGGAAAAACAACATTGATCAATCTGTTGCAGCGCGTATACGACCCTACCCTTGGGCATATCTCCATTGATGGAATAAATATATGCTCAATCAATCGCGAATCTTTACGCAAATCTCTAGCAACAGTATTTCAAGACTCGGGTCTTTTCAACCGTACTATTCATGACAATATTTCAATAGGAAAAGCGAGCGCAACGAATGAAGAACTTTATGAAGCAGCAAAAATAGCAGAAGCTCACGATTTTATTCTAAAAAAAGCTGATTGTTATAACACAATGGTGGGCGAACGAGGATCTCAATTATCAGGTGGAGAAAAACAGCGACTAGCAATTGCACGCGCTGTTTTAAAAAATGCCCCTATTCTCATTCTAGATGAAGCAACAAGCGCTCTTGATGTTGAAACAGAGGCACGTGTCAAAGATGCTCTCGATTGCATAAGCCATAACCGCACTACTTTTATTATAGCACATCGCCTCTCAACAGTACGCAATGCTGATGTGATACTCTTTCTGGATCATGGTCACTTAATGGAAAAAGGAAACTTTCAAGAATTGATCGATAAAGGGGGACGTTTCTCTAATTTTTTAAAGGCAAGTGGTTTAACAATCAAACCACCAGAAAGAGAAGGAGAAAATGTTATCCCCTTACATGAAGCCATAGCATCATAAAAACGATACTCTTCATAGATCTTATGCAAAAAATGCCTCTTCAATACAATATAGAGTGCTTATATATGATACAAGTAAAAAGATTTCTAAAAATGCCACAATCCATTTTAGGTATTTAAGAAAAATATTAAAACAGTTTAGTATTTTCTCTGCTATTGCAATTTTACTAGATTAGAACAAAAATATTTTCCTATATCTGTGCATATTGACGAGTATACATTCTCATTTAGGGAAAATGTAAAGATGTAAAGGTAAAAACAATTTCCAGTTTTACCGTCTTCTTTTAACTCAGCTTTACGAATTTCAAAACGAACTAAAGTAATATCTTTTAAATAATGAATATTATGTATTGCGTTGCACTTTTGTTTATCACTTTCTTTATAGTCCTCTCATAAAGAACAGAACATCATTGTTTTGCACATTCATATGACTTTTTTTAAGAAACATTTTTCAATGCTCTTAAGCCCATTTCACAACGACATTCGTGAGTGGTTTTGATTAATTTAACATACACAGAATTTGAAATAATAAAACCCTACGAATATTCGTAGCTCTTGTTCAAAAGATAAAACGATAAATTATCATTATAATTCAATATATTAAAGCAATTTCATCATAAATAAATTAGATGTTAATCTAAATATTTAGATTTATGTTATATTACTTTGATTTATATTGATAATTCATTACCTTATAACTTAAAATAAAGATTTATAAAGATAGGAGAATATTCCTTTCAAGACCTTTTAATAATAAACCAAAAAACTGTTTTCTTGTACATAACAAGCAAAATGAAAATAATAGCTCTAAGATACAACAACTCTTTTATAAGCCTTTTCAAGGAAAGAAATTTTATTCATTTGAAAACTAATCGAATAATGATAGCTTATAACTTTATAAGGATAATCGTATGCAATAAATCTTGTATTTTTCCTTTCATAAAAAGAGATGTTTCTTCAAAAAATCTATAAGAGCAACACAATAACTAGTCTCCCTAGTAAAAGAATACACAGCAAAGCATGAAGTGCTGCATAGTCTATCTTATCTTAAAAAGGTGATTCCTGAAACGCTTGGAAGCTATAAAGCCAAATGATAAAGTGGTGATAAAGACAAACACTGTCTTTATCTTTACAATTGTATTTTCCCCAATTACGCTGTATCTGCATTTCAGAAATACACCAGACAGATATTCATGATACATAGATGCCAACCCAATATAACAATGTAAAAAACACCTATGCAGAATGATTTAATTTAATTTTTTTCAAGAAAATCTTTTAGTGCCGCAAATGCCTCATCAGCTTTGTTCCCCTCAGGACCACCAGCCTGTGCCATATCAGAACGGCCACCTCCACCTTTACCACCAAGCATCGCTGAAAGAATACGAACGAGATCTACAGCATTTAACTTATCCGTTAAATCATCCGTAACACCGACAACAGCACTCCCTTTTCCATCCTCCGAGACACTAATAAAAGCAACCACTCCAGATCCAATTTGTTTTTTCTCAGAATCGACGAGCGCCTTAAGATCCCGTGGTAAAATATTTTTAACAATGCGTCCAGTAAAAGAAAGCCCATTGATGATGGTAATATCACCTTGGCTCCTTTCTGTTACTCCACCACTCAACATCATTTTCTTGCGTACATCATTCAATTCTTTTTCAAGTTTACGACGATCATCAAGCAAAATTCGCACCCGTTCTTCCACACCAGCAGAAGAAGTTTTTAAAAGATCAGCGATTTCATGAATACGTTCATCTTGGCGGCTAAGATAAAGACGTGCTTCTTTGCCTGTTAAAGCTTCAATACGCCGCACTCCAGCTGAAACAGAACTTTCAGAAACAATATGAATTAAACCAATATCACCTGTTCGCTCCACATGTGTCCCTCCACAAAGCTCAATTGACCAACGCTTTTTTAATCTTTCCTGTTCAAGTGGCTCCCCCATAGAAACAACGCGAACTTCATCACCATATTTTTCACCAAACAATGCCATGGCTCCTTCAGAAATGGCCTCATCTACAGCCATGAGGCGCGTTATTACTTTACTATTTTGCAAAATAATCTCATTGGCTAAATCTTCTATTTTTTTCAACTCTTTTGGTGAAACGGATTTTGGATGGGAAAAATCAAAACGCAACCGATCTGGCGATACAAGAGAACCCTTTTGTGTAACATGGTCCCCCAATGTTTGGCGTAAAGCTTCGTGTAACAAATGAGTAGCAGAGTGATTCGCACGAATTTTCTTACGACGAACAATATCAACCGTTAATTCTACACAATCAGACCTCGATGCCTGACCAGATTTCACCTCCCCAATATGGATAAAAACACCATCACCCTTTCTTTGGGTATCATGCACCTTAAAAATAAAATTTTTACCAGAAATGATACCGCTATCACCAATTTGCCCACCAGATTCACCATAAAAAGGTGTCTGATTAACAACAAGCATAGCTTTCTGATCTGAAGAAATATGATCAACAATTTTACCATCACATACAAGAGCTGTAAGAATACCTTTCGCTGTCTCAGTTTCATAACCTAAAAACTCTGTGGCCCCCACTTGATCACGAACAGAAAACCAGATTTTCTCTGTTCCAGCTTCTCCAGAACCAGACCAATTGGCACGTGCCTCCTCTTTTTGGCGTTCCATCGCTTTATCAAAAGCACCAACGTCAACAGATATTCCGCGACGACGAAGAACATCTTGCGTCAAATCAAGCGGAAAACCATAGGTATCATAGAGCTTGAAAGCAACTTCACCATTCAAATAGTCCCCTTCTTTAAGATCGGTACTTGCTTCGTTCAACAAACCAAGTCCTCGTTCAAGCGTTTTACGAAAACGTATTTCTTCTAACCTTAAAGTTTCTGAAATCAAAGATTCAGCACGTGTCAACTCAGGATAAGCTTGTCCCATTTCGCGAATTAAAGCAGGTAAAAGTCGCCACATTAAGGGCTCTTTAGCACCAAGAAGATGCGCATGACGCATAGCACGACGCATAATACGACGTAAAACATATCCTCTTCCTTCATTAGAAGGAAGCACACCATCAGCAATCAAAAATGCAGATGAGCGAAGATGATCAGCAATGACACGATGGCTGGCAATAAAATCACCCTTTGCCTCAATCCCTGTAATTTCTTCTGATGCAGCAATTAATGCACGAAAAAGATCAATATCATAATTATCATGAACGCCCTGTAAAACAGCAGCAATACGCTCTAATCCCATACCGGTATCAATAGAAGGGTGAGGTAAGTTAACACGTTCTTCCTTGGAAACTTGCTCATACTGCATAAAAACAAGATTCCAAATCTCAATAAAGCGATCCCCATCTTCATTAGCACTTCCAGGAGGACCGCCCCATATTTCATCACCATGATCATAAAAAATCTCCGAACAAGGACCACAAGGGCCTGTTTCTCCCATCGACCAAAAATTATCAGCCGTCGCAATACGAACAATTTTTTCATCTGGAAGACCTGAAATTTTACGCCACAGTTCAGCAGCAACATCATCACTCTGATAAACTGTCACCAACAATTTATCTTTTGGCAGGCAAAATTCCTTTGTTAAAAGATTCCATGATAAAAAAATAGCTTCTTCTTTGAAATAATCACCGAAAGAAAAATTACCCAGCATTTCAAAAAATGTATGATGGCGCGCCGTATAACCAACATTATCAAGATCATTATGCTTTCCACCTGCACGAACACATTTTTGTGCCGTTGTTGCCTGCGTATAAGAAGGTTGTTCAAGTCCAGTAAAAACATTTTTAAACTGCACCATCCCTGCATTTGTAAACATAAGTGTAGGATCATTCCGCGGAACAAGCGGACTAGAAGAAAGAACTTTATGCCCATTACGATGAAAATAATCCAAAAATGTTGACCGAATATTATTAACACTATTCATGTTGACACCTGCTCAATACAGCACAAAACCATAAAAGAAAAATCCCCCCTCATTAAATCCTCTTCGCCACGCATGGAGTCAATTTAATCAAAAATGGAATATTTGTTTTAAAAAATTGAGAAAAAAATGACTGCGTATTTAAAAACTCAAACAAAAAAACAGAAAAATCTTAAAGAAAAAAAATTATAGACGACCCCCCCATCAAATGGCTTCATCACTTTCTATATTTTCTGACCCTGCATTTTCTAACAATTCAATCGCAATCAAACCAGCATTTTGGCGCAAAGCTGCTTCAATCTCTGTAGCTATTTCCACATGTTCACGTAAAAACTGCTTTGCATTCTCACGCCCCTGCCCTAAACGCTGAGAATTATAAGAAAACCATGCACCAGATTTTTCAACAACACCAACCTTGACACCCAAATCAATCAATTCACCTACTTTGGAAATACCTTCACCATAAATAATATCAAACTCAACCTGTTTGAATGGAGGTGCCAATTTATTTTTCACCACTTTAACGCGCGTCTGATTACCAACGATTGAATCCCTATCTTTAATGGATCCAATGCGACGAATATCTAAACGAACAGAAGCATAAAACTTTAAAGCGTTTCCACCCGTTGTCGTTTCAGGAGAACCAAACATCACACCAATTTTCATGCGAATTTGATTAATAAAAACAACCATACAGTTAGAGCGAAAAATTGCTGCGGTTAATTTTCGTAACGCTTTACTCATTAACCGAGCTTGCAATCCGGGCAAAGCATCACCCATTTCACCGTCAATTTCTGCTCGCGGTGTTAAAGCTGCGACAGAATCCACAACAAGCACATCAACGGCACCAGAACGAACCAACGTTTCTGTAATTTCCAATGCCTGTTCACCGGTATCTGGCTGAGAAATGAACAAGTTTTCTAAATCAACACCAAGCTTACGCGCATAAATAGGATCAAGCGCATGCTCTGCATCAATAAAAGCACAAATCCCACCACCTTTCTGTGCCTCAGCAATAGCATGGAGAGCCAATGTTGTTTTCCCAGAACTTTCTGGTCCATAAATCTCAACAATACGCCCCTTCGGTAATCCACCAATCCCTAAAGCAATATCCAAGGATAACGACCCTGTTGGAATTGTTTCAATTTCAACAACCTGCTCTTTTTGCCCAAGACGCATAATCGAGCCTTTACCAAAAGAACGTTCAATTTGTGAGAGAGCAGCATCGAGAGCTTTTGTTTTATCCACGATTATATCCTTGACCGAATTCATAATAACCTAAAACTTTAGTGTATACTGTACTTTTAATTTAACTAAAGGCTTGAGTTTAGAGTTTCACAGACTATTTCCATTCCTATCTCCACATTATGTCCATAAACATTCATGACCATCACAATAAAGAATTGGCATTGCTTATCTTATGACACATAATAAACTCCAATAAAGTAATATCTCTATGGGAGCATAGTTAACATATTTATATCTCTCTAGAAAAGGAACAATTTAATTTTAAACACAATGTTCTACAACCCTTCTGCTTATCCCTTTGATTAAATACTTGAGAGACTAAGAATTCTCCCGCTATTGATCACACAAAAAACGCATCATCAATCAACCTCATACCCTATTGCATCGAAGAACAAAACGCTATTGTGTTGCATATTCATGCACTTGATTTAAGAAACATCTCTCAAAACTTCCAAGCTCATTTTGTGACAACACCTATGAATGTGGTATACTGCAAAACCCTTTAGGCACCACCATCTTTACTCTATAGAAGGAGCAAGCCGGCACCATCACACTATTTATCATCCTCCAATATTGCAACAGCTCTCGGCACTTGAGACAATTCATAGGAGGGATTTTTAGTCCTTTCTTGTACAGTTTTTATCACACGCTAATCCTGCTTGTAACATGCAAGCGAATAACTTGATTGCTTCAACAAATAACAGACTTGGGATGAGAGAAATTTACGGTATTTGAAACTTTCATTCAACTTACGAAACAGTTAATTATCATTATAAGTCAATATATTATTTAATAAAACCAAAAAAAATAAAGCAGCTTAAAAGTTGAATGATATATTTAAATTTGAAAAAATATGCACTTTTGAAGATATCAAAAAAATCTCTACAAGCAATGCAATAAATTGTTTAAAATATAAGCTAAATTTCTCATACAATAACATAAGAGATCAATAAAAAACGTATTTCAACTCAAATTTTATTTTGATCTTTACGTTTTTTGCGCAACTGTTGCCACCACTCAAGACGTTTCACAATTTCACGCTCAAAACCACGCTCAACTGGTTTATAATAACTCTGACGTCCAAGTTTTTCGGGAAAATATTCTTGTCCTGAAAAAGCATCTGGTTCATCATGGTCATAACAATAACCACTTCCATACCCTTCTTCCTTCATAAATTTCGTAGGAGCATTAAGAATATGCTTAGGAGGTGGTAAAGAGCCATTTTTGCGTGCACAACGCAGTGCTGCTTTATACGCAAGATATGCTGCATTTGACTTTGGCGCAGTTGCAACATAAAGACATGCTTGCGCCAAGGCCAACTCTCCTTCTGGTGATCCTAAATAATCATAGGCATCTTTTGCTGCATTACAAATGACAAGAGCTTGAGGATCCGCCAAACCAATATCTTCAACGGCCATACGAACCAATCTTCGCCCAATATAGAGAGGATCTTCACCAGCATCCAACATACGTGCCAAATAATAAAGCGCAGCATCAGGATCAGATCCACGAACGGATTTATGCAACGCTGAAATGAGATTATAATGCCCATCTCGTCCTTTATCATAAATAGGCGCACGACGCTGAATAACTTTTTGCAAAGCAACAACATCAAGAATCTCTCCCAATGGCGCAATAGACCAAACTTCCTCTGCCAATGTTAACGCAACCCGCGCATCACCATCAGACATCTCTATCAAAACGTCTCTGGCATCATTATCCAAGGGAAGAGTTTTTCCCTCCACTTCTTCAGCACGCCTCAAAAGCATGTCCAAACTTTCATGATCATGAGAAAGAAATGTTAAAACACGTGCACGCGAAAGAAGGGCAGCATTCAGTTCAAAAGAAGGATTTTCGGTTGTTGCACCTATAAGTACCACAGTACCCTCTTCCATCACAGAAAGAAAACTATCCTGCTGTGCACGATTAAACCGATGAATTTCATCAACAAAGAGAAGTGTTTTATCCCCAGATATAAAACGCCTCTGCGCAACTTCAAAAATCTTTTTAAGTTCAGAAACTCCTGTAAAAATAGCAGAAACCTGTTCAAACGCGAAATTTGTTTCAAGGGCTAACAAACGTGCAACGGTCGTTTTTCCCGTCCCTGGAGGTCCCCAAAAAATCATCGATCCAATTGAGCCTGTTGCCGCCATACGTGAAAGCAAACCATCCTCTCCAATCAAATGCTTTTGTCCCACAACATCATTGAGAGAACAAGGGCGCATTCTTTCTGCAAGTGGCTGATTTTTATTAACTTGAAAATCAAACGACGAAGTAAAAAAATCTTTCTTCAAAAAAAAACCTCAACGAATAAATTGGCGAATATACATACCATCACGTTCATATTCCAATTGCCACATATTTGAGCGACCTTGCATAAGAACCTTTTTCAACTGATGAACTGTTTGAATTTTATGGCCATTTACAACACGTAGAATATCTCCTGACTGAAAAATTCCAGCTGCATTGCTCATTTCCTCAAGATTGGTAATCACAACCCCTTTTGCAGATATAGGAAGATGAAAACGTCGACTATTTTGCGGTGTTAAATCTAACACCTCAGCACCAGCAAGAGGACTGTCACCCGTAATTTTTTCAGATTTTAAAAATGCAGTTTCTGATATTGATGAAACTGTTATTTGTGTTTTTAAAGTTTTTCCACTTCGTAAATATTCCAAGGCAAGACTATGCTCAACGTCAGCTGTCATCAAACGATAACCAAGACTATCTGGACTGTCAACGCGTACCCCCTGCACACTCAAAATAACATCACCTACTTTCAATCCAGCTTTTTCAGCAGGACTATCTTTGATAACTTCAATAATCAGAGCACCATAGGGACGTTCTAAACCTAAACCACCAGCAATATCAGCTGTAACATTTTGAAAAGAAGCCCCAATATAAGGCGGCACAAAATATTTTCCACCGCGTTTAACAGTATCAAGCATCACTTTTACAAGATTAACTGGAATAGCAAAACCAATCCCTACAGAACCACCGGAACGCGAATAGATAGCCGTATTAATTCCGATTAACTGACCTTTCATATCAATTAAAGCGCCACCAGAATTCCCTGGATTAATGGCTGCGTCTGTTTGAATAAAAAAGTCAAAATCAGAAATCCCAACACGTGTACGCGCTTGCGCTGAAACAATACCACTTGTAACTGTTTGACCAACACCAAAGGGATTACCAATAGCAAGAACAAGATCACCAACTTCAACAGTATCAGAATTTCCCAAAGAAAGAGCCGGAAATTGAGCATCTTTTTCCTTAACTTCAAGAATTGCAATATCAGTTGCTTCATCTTTGAGCACGACCTTACTCTCAAACTCCCGTCCATCAGAAAAAGCCACTTTAATTTCGCTTGCATCTTTAATGACGTGGTAATTTGTAACGATCAAACCACGTGCATCAACAATCACCCCTGATCCTAATGACGATTGCTTACGAACAGGAAATTTATTTTGAAAACGACCAAAAAATTGCTCAAAAAATGGATCGCCTTCAAAAGGTGATCGAGCTCTAATTTGTCGAGCTGCATAAATATTTACAACAGATGGAACTGTCTTTTTAACTAAAGGAGCAAATGAAAGGGTGATTTCTGTTTGTGTTTGAGGAACATGAGCATATACATGATCAAATGATATCTGCATCATAATTGCAAAAAAAATCCGCACCCAAAAAGAATACCTCATAATCCACTCCTTATAAAATCAGCACATTCTGTTGAAGATTAATAGAATAAAAAAACGTATCCCCGCAAATTAAGGACCTCTATTAATATTTCATAATAGAGAATAAAAACAACCTATTTGAACAATAAATATTATAAAAATAAGATAATTCAATATTCTATAATTTTCTCTCTGCACCTATTTCTCAACTAAAACAAACTTAAAAATGCTCACAAAAAAACCGCCCAAGACAAGGCGGCCTTTAAAAATCCAACAGAATAAAAAACTCTACGAAGATGTTCCCTTTTCATTCTCAGAAGCTTCCATGCGAGCACGATCCCCAGCACCCTTCGCTTCAACATCACGATCAACAAATTCTATAACAGCCATGGGCGCATTATCACCGGTACGAAACCCCGCTTTCATAATACGCAAATACCCACCGTTGCGTGATGCATAACGTGGCGCAAGCGTATCAAATAATTTTGCAACCTTTCCTGCATCACGAAGTGCTGCAATAGCTTGCCGACGCGCATGCAAACCACCACGCTTACCAAGAGTAACGAGTTTTTCAACAATAGGACGAATTTCTTTAGCCTTTGGAAGCGTTGTCACAATCTGCTCATGCTCGATCAACGAAGTTGCCATATTTGCAAACATCGCTTTACGGTGACTGGCAGTACGGTTCAACTTGCGTCCTGACTTACTATGGCGCATAAGCCCTCTCCTTAAATTCTAATTTTAATATTGATCTTCATAACGTTTTGCAAGATCATCAATGTTTTCAGGCGGCCACGCAGGAATCTCCATCCCAAGATGTAAACCCATACACGCCAAAACTTCTTTAATCTCATTCAACGATTTGCGACCAAAATTCGGTGTCCGAAGCATTTCAGATTCTGTTTTTTGAATCAGATCACCAATATAAACAATATTATCATTCTTAAGACAGTTTGCCGAACGAACTGAAAGTTCTAATTCATCCACTTTTTTGAGAAGTGCAGGATTAAAAGAAAGCTCAGAATCAGCCTCTTCAACAGGCTCCTTCTGTGGCTCTTCAAAGTTAATAAATAACGATAATTGATCCTGAAGAATGCGTGCTGCAAAAGCAACAGCATCCTCACCATTAACAGCACCGTTTGTTTCAATCGTGAGCGTTAATTTATCATAATCGAGAACTTGACCTTCGCGTGTATTTTCTACTTTATAAGATACCTTACGGATAGGTGAATAAAGACTATCAATTGGAATAAGCCCTATACGTGCATCATCAACACAATTACGATCAGATGGCACATACCCCTTTCCTGTGTTGACAATAAATTCCATACGAATTTCAGCTTCTTCATCAAGAGTACAAATAACATGATCTGGATTTAGAATTTCCATATCCCCAACTGTACTGATATCTCCCGCTTTCACGACACCAGGCCCCTCTTTATAAACGACGACACGTTTAGGCCCTTCTTCTTCCATACGAAGCGCAATTTCTTTTATATTCAGAATAATATCCGTAACATCCTCACGCACACCTGGAATCGATGAAAATTCGTGCAAAACACCGTCAATCTGCACAGCAGTAATAGCAGCACCACGAAGCGAAGATAACAAAACGCGACGAAGCGCATTTCCTAACGTTAAACCAAAACCACGCTCAAGAGGTTCAGCAATCACACTTATAATATTTGGATTATCATGTGCACATGATTCAACCTTATTGGGTTTAATAAGTTCCTGCCAGTTTTTCTGGATCATATTTTTATTCCCGTTCTTTAGTTCCGTTACCATTCAATCGTAACGACCAATGTGAACATCAGAGAAATCTCCGACAACAAAAAACAACACCCAATTAAACACGCCGCCTTTTCCGCGGACGACATCCATTATGAGGAATTGGTGTTACATCGCGAATAGAAGTAATGACAAAACCAACAGATTGCAATGCACGTAAAGCAGATTCACGCCCTGATCCAGGTCCACAAACTTCAACTTCCAAAGAACGCATACCATGCTCTTGCGCTTTTCTTGCACAATCCTCCGCAGCAACTTGAGCAGCAAAAGGTGTCGATTTACGCGCACCTTTAAACCCCTGAGCTCCCGCAGATGACCAAGCAATTGCATTACCCTGAGCATCAGTAATAGTAATCATTGTGTTATTAAATGTTGAATTAATATGCACAACACCCGATGAAATATTTTTACGTTCGCGACGACGAACACGTGTGGCTTCCTTGGCCATAATTTCCCTTTCAACGATCTCATCACTGCCGTAACATCAGCAGCTCCACCTTTTTTCCTTGTCAAAAAAAATCAAACAAGAAAAAGAATATATAAAAAACCTCCCACAAAGGCCCTTATTTCTTCTTACCGGCGATTGCCTTAGCCGGACCTTTACGTGTACGGGCATTCGTATGTGTACGCTGTCCTCGGACAGGCAAAGACCGGCGATGACGCAATCCTCGATAACAACCAAGATCCATCAAACGCTTAACATTCATAGCAACCTCACGACGAAGATCACCTTCAACTTGATACCCCTGATCTATTGCCTCACGAATCTGCAGCACCTCAGCATCTGAAAGCTCATGCACACGACGCCCCAAAGGAATGCCAACTCTTTCAATAATTTCTTGAGCAAATTTTGGTCCAATCCCGTGGATATATTGAAGCGCAATAATTACACGCTTATTTGTCGGGATATTGACGCCAGCAATACGAGCCACGCCTACTCTCCTTAGTTATTTTGACAAATTGTTATAAAATACCTGATATACTTTACAGAAAAAAATAGACTCAGAAAAAAAATTCTTCCGAATCCTATTATTTCACTAAAATAAATTAAATTCACTTTTGATAGATTTCATCTCAAAAGTCAACTCTTTTCATTTATTTCTAAAAAAAAATCTCATGAAAGAAACCCTCTAATCATACGTGTCACTTCAGCAACACCAATCATTCCATCAATAACCTTCAACATTCCCCTCTCTGAATAAAATTTTGATAAGGGAGCTGTTTTTTCACGATATTCTACTAATCTTTTTGCAAAAGCAACAGGATTGTCATCTAAACGAACCTGTCCACCAGTCGCTATTGTTTCCTCAACACGCTTCTTCATACGTTCAATCAACACGTCTTCATCAACACACAATTCAATAACAGCATTAAGCCACATATTTTTTGAATCCAGTATCTGTTGCAACGCTTCTGCTTGCCCCACAGTTCGCGGATATCCATCCAAAACAAAACCGTTTACACAATCAGCTTCATCAATCCGATCTGATACGATTTGATTAACAATACTATCAGGTACCAAAGCACCAGAACTTATAATAGCTTTAGCTTTTTTACCAATCTCCGTTTCTTTGGCAATCACCTCACGCAACATATCCCCTGTTGATAAATGAGGAATGTTATATTCCTCAGTCAACATTTTTGCTTGCGTACCTTTTCCCGCTCCAGGAGGACCTAAAAGAATAACTCTCATCGATTCCTTCTACCTCCACGAAGTTTTGATTTTTTTATCAACCCTTCATATTGGTGGGCAACAAGATGCCCCTGAATTTGAGCAACCGTATCAAGTGTAACAGTAACAACAATCAACAAGGATGTTCCCCCAAGATAAAAAGGAACCTGTAATGCAGATATCATAAATTCAGGTAACAAACAAACCAAGATAATATAAATAGCGCCCACAACAGTAATACGCGTCAAAACGTAATCAATATATTCGGCTGTACGCTCACCTGGACGAATCCCTGGAATAAAACCAGAATGTTTTTTCAACTGATCTGCAGTATCACTTGGATTAAACACAATAGCTGTATAAAAAAAGCAAAAAAACGCCATTAAAAATGCATAAACAATCATATAAAGTGGCTGTCCATGACCAAGAGCATAAGAAATCTCCTGAACCCATTGTGGCATTTTATCAGAAAAATTATTAATAGTGGCAGGTAATAATAATAAAGATGAAGCAAAAATAGGTGGAATAACACCAGCAGTATTCAACTTTAAAGGAAGATGCGACATATCTCCTTGAAACATTTGATTACCGACCTGACGTTTCGGGTATTGGATAAGAATTCGCCGTTGCGCACGCTCTATAAAAACAATAAGCCCAATAACCAAAACAGCAATAAGAACGATTCCTATTAAAAGAAAAGTTGATAAATCAGCCTGACTATGAGCTGTCAAAAGCTGAGCAAAAGTAGAAGGAAAGTTGGCTACAATCCCTGTAAAAATGATAAGAGAAACCCCATTACCAATACCACGTGACGTAATTTGCTCGCCAAGCCACATAAGAAACATCGTTCCGCCAACAAGCGTAATAACAGAAGAAATACGAAACATAAGACCTGGTTCTAAAACAATTTGAAGCCCCGACCCTATACCGCTTTCAAGCGCAACCGCAATACCAAAAGCTTGTAGAATTGCCAATACGACTGTTACATAACGCGTATATTGATTGATAATCTTACGACCTAAATCCCCTTCTTTTTTAAGAGTTTCCAAAGAAGGAATAATAGATGTTAACAATTGCACAATAATAGATGCCGATATATAAGGCATGATACCCAGCGCAAAAATAGCCATACGCCCAACGGCACCTCCAGCAAACATATTAAAGAGTCCTAATACACCCGACGCGTGATGTTCAAATGTTTGCCGCAAAGCATCGATATTGATACCTGGAAGAGAGATGTAAGTGCCAAAACGATATACAAGAAGCGCCAACAGAGTAAACCAGATGCGTTTCTTTAATTCAGTTGCACGAGAAAAGGTGCCGAAATTTATATTGGAAGCAAATTGCTCTGCTGCTGATGCCATAAAACGTCTCCACTTTACACTCCAGTTCTTCAAATCACAGAAGTATAATCCTAAAATTCATATATGCATACACAAACAAATGCAGAACTTAAACAATTCTCCACAAAAGATCCCACAAAACAGATATTATTCTTCTTTAGGTCTCTATTCATATCAAAAAATTATCGAGCAATATCAGGAAGAATAACCTGGCCACCCACTTTTTCAATCTTAACACGAGCAGCTTGTGAAGCACCAGAAACATGAAAGGTAATCTTAGCCTTCAAATCACCATCAGAAAGAAGACGAACCCCATCTTTTTCACGACGAATAATACCAGCCTCTTTCAAAGAAACCATATCAACAGGCTTTTCAATATTCAACTTACCTGCATCAACTGCCAACTGAATACGTCCCAGTGAAACTTCATTGTAGGTTTTAGCAAAGAAATTCCTAAATCCACGTTTTGGCAAACGACGATAGATAGGCATTTGCCCACCTTCAAAACCATTAAGGGAAACACCAGAACGTGACTTTTGCCCTTTTACACCACGACCACCAGTCTTACCCGTACCGGAACCAATACCACGCCCAACACGCTTACGATTTTTTGTTGCGCCTTCGCAATCACGCAGTTCATTGAGTTTCATATCTAATACTCCCGCAACCCTTAACCTTCATCTATAACGCGAACAAGATGCCGAACCCGAGCAATCATACCCCGCACACAAAGTGTATCATCTAAAACGCGCCGACGACGCATTTTATTTAGTCCAAGCCCCTTTAAGGTTGCACGCTGAATCTGTGAGTTTCGAATAGGGCTTCCAATTTGTTCCACCGTCACAGTTTTACCACTCTGAGATTTTTTCTGAACCATTTCCTAATTCCTTTTCTGATAATCTCAGAAACTACCCTTCTAGGTCGACTAAATGGCGACGACGCGCCTGCAAAGTCGAATACTTTATACCACGTTGAGCAGCAATATCTCTAGGATGCATTTGATGTTTCAATGCATCAAATGTTGCACGAACCATGTTATAAGGATTCGACGACCCTAGTGATTTTGCAACGACATCCTGCATACCAAGAGCTTCAAAAATAGCACGCATCGGTCCCCCAGCAATAATACCAGTACCAGCAGAAGCCGAACGTAGCAAAACACGCCCAGCTCCGTGACGACCTTCAAGATCATGATGCAATGTACGCCCAGACCGAAGCGGAACATAAATCATCCCACGTTTCGCAGATTCCGTTGCTTTACGAACGGCTTCTGGAACTTCACGGGCTTTACCATGTCCAAAACCCACACGCCCTTTTTGATCTCCAACGACAACAAGAGCAGCAAAACCAAAACGCCGACCACCCTTTACAACTTTAGCAACACGATTGATATGAACGAGCCTATCGACAAATTCATTATCGCGTTCTTCTCTCTCACCACGTTCTTTTTGTGCCATTCCTCATTCCTTTTTCTTTTCCGGAAGCACGATAACAAAGTCCCTCATCAAACTGGAAGAACTTAAACGAAATACTCTAAACTCTCCTTACTCATTCATAAATAAGAAATTTTAGAAATTCAAACCACCTTCACGAGCAGCTTCAGCTAAAGCTTTGACGCGACCATGGTACACATACGCTCCACGATCAAAAACCACCTCATTAACACCCGCTTTCTTCGCACGCTCAGCAATTAACTTACCAACAGCAAAGGCCGCCTTTTTATCAGCACCACTCTTTAACGATTTTTTCAAATCACTTTCAAGAGTAGAGGCTGAAACAAGTGTACATCCCCGCAAATCATCGATAACTTGAGCATAAATGTTCTGATTTGAACGATAAACACTAAGCCGAGGACGATCATGAGAAACCATTTTAATTCTACGACGAACACGCCTTGCACGACGTTGGATAATGTCCTTAGATGAAACCATAATACAAAATCCTTATTTCTTTTTACCTTCTTTACGGAAGATACGTTCATCTGCATGCTTAACACCTTTACCTTTATAAGGCTCAGGCCTACGATACTCACGAATCTCCGCTGCAACTTGTCCAACTTGCTGTTTATCAATTCCAGAAACAACAATTTCCGTTGGCTTAGGAACAGTCACAGTAACACCCGACGGAACTTTATAAACCACATCATGCGAAAAGCCCAGAGATAGTTGAACATCCTTACCCTGCAAAGCAGCACGATAACCAACCCCATTAATCTCCAACCTCTTTTCAAAACCATCTTTCACACCACAAAAAATGTTCTCAATCATTGAGCGCGACATACCCCATTTAGAACGCGCATCTTTTGACTGATCCCGCGGCATAACTGATATGATATTTTCCTCAAGTTTGACTAAGACTTCATCATTGACGACGTAACTCAGCTCACCTTTTGGACCTTTTGCCTTAACCAGCTGACCTTCAACAGTAGCAGTAACTCCAGAAGGAATTGAAATGGGTTTCTTTCCAATACGAGACATTGTTCTAACCTACTTTTTCTTCCGTTTTCTTGACATAACTTAGAAAACACGACAAAGGAGTTCTCCACCAACATTCTGTTCACGCGCCTTATGATCTGCCATGACACCTTTAGGAGTCGATAAAATCGAAATACCAAGGCCATTTGCCACCTGAGGAAGTGACTTAGCAGAAACATACACACGACGCCCTGGCTTTGATACACGTGAAATCTCACGAATAGCAGCCAGCCCTTCAAAATACTTCAATTCGATTTCAATCTCAGCTTTCCCATCACCTAAATCAATTTGATTATATCCGCGAATATAACCTTCCGACTGAAGAACATCAAGAACGTGCGCACGAAGCTTCGAAGCTGGAGTAACTACTTTACCTTTTTTACGACCAAGTGCATTACGAATACGTGTTAGCATATCACCAAGAGGATCTGACATAGACATTAAATAATCTCCTCTTACCAACTAGACTTTACAATACCAGGAATATAGCCAATAGAGCCAAGCTCACGCAACGCAATTCGCGACATTTTTAATTTACGATAATAAGCCCGCGGACGACCTGAAACCTCACAGCGATTACGAATACGAACTTTCGAAGAATTACGCGGCAACTCTGCCAGCTGAACAGAAGCTTTAAAACGTTCTTCAAGAGAAACCTTCTGATCCATAACTATTGCTTTCAAACGTGCACGACGGGCAGCATAGCGCTTTACCATCACCTCACGACGCTTATTTTTTTCAACGGCACTTACTTTGGCCATAATTTCACCTCACTACGTTTGCCGTTACGAACGAAAAGGAAAATTAAAAGCACGCAATAACTCACGAGCTTCATCATCCGTTTTTGCTGTCGTACAAACGATAATATCCATACCCCAAATTTGATCAACTTTATCATAGTTGATTTCTGGAAACACAATGTGTTCTTTAATACCCATAGCAAAATTGCCACGACCATCAAAACTCTTTGGATTTAAACCACGAAAGTCACGAACCCGCGGAAGAGCAATCGTCACAAGACGATCTAAAAACTCAAACATACGATCTTTACGCAATGTAACTTTAGCCCCAAGAGGCATTCCTTCACGAACCTTAAAGGTCGCAATAGAATTACGCGCACGCGTAACAACAGCCTTCTGACCCGTTATTAGCCCTAAATCCTCAGCGGCAAGGGAAGGCTTCTTCGAATCAGCAGTTGCTTCACCTATCCCCATATTTATTACAACTTTATCAATCCGCGGAATTTGCATCGCATTTCTGTAATTAAACTTCTCTTGAAGCACTTTACGAATCACTTCAAAATAATGCGCTTTCATACGCGGTATTTGTCTTTCCTCAGCCATTAATCAACTCTCCCGAACGCTTGGCAAAACGAACTTTATTACCATCTGCATTCATACGAAAGCCTACACGTGTAGGCTTACCATCTTTAGGATCAGCAATCGCCAAATTAGACAGATGAATCGGAGCTTCTTTAGAAATAATTCCAGCTTCTTGCTTCTGCGTTTGACGTTGATGACGTTTAATCATATTAATCCCACGAACAAAAGCCTTATTCTCTTTTGGACTAACCTTAATTACTTCACCACTACATCCTTTATCCTTACCGGACAAAACAACAACTTTATCACCTTTTCGAATCTTCTGCATAACATTTACTCCTTACAGAACTTCAGGAGCAAGCGAGATGATCTTCATATGATTCCTACCACGCAATTCACGGGGAACAGGTCCAAAGATACGAGTACCGATCGGCTCTTTTTTATTATCTACTAAAACCGCAGCATTACTATCAAAACGAATGACACTACCATCTGCGCGACGAATATCCTTAGCAGTACGAACCACAACAGCTTTCATAACATCACCTTTTTTAACACGGCCACGAGGAATTGCATCCTTAACCGAAACAACAATAATGTCACCGACCGAAGCATATTTCCGCTTTGAACCGCCTAACACTTTGATGCACATGACACGACGCGCTCCAGAATTATCAGCAACGTCGAGGTTTGTTTGCATCTGAATCATGACTGGCCACCTTCTCTTAACACATATATCCGATTGAATCTTTTACACACTCGGATTTGCCTGCCAAATAACGATAAAGTTATCGCCTTCAAATTTATCAATGATAACCACACTGTTAAATTCTAAAACAATAAGCTTAACTCATTACGCTACATTGTCTTTTACAACAATCCAACATTTATCTTTCGAAATTGGTCTAGATTCCTGAATAGAAACTTGATCCCCAATCTTGAATTGGTTGTTTTCGTCATGCGCTTTATAATTTTTAGACTGCCGAACAGTCTTCTTAAGAAGCGGATGAGAATAACGGCGTTCAACTTTGACAACAACAGTCTTATCACTTTTGTCGCTAATAACAACACCCTGCAAAACGCGTTTAGGCATCTCTTATTTCCTTAAACCTTACTTTCACTTATCTTTTGACGAAGAAAAGTTTTAATACGCGCAATATCACGACGAACTTGTCTAACGCGCGCAGTCTTTTCTAATTGACCTGTTGCTTTTTGAAAACGCAAATTAAATTGCTCTTTCTTTAACTTAGCCAATTCATCTTTCATTTGGTCGAGCGTTTGCGCCCGTAATTCTGTGGCTCTCATCGCTTATAACCTCATTATTCAGCAATACGCTGGATGAAACGCGTTTTTATAGGCAACTTTGCAGCACCCAATCTTAGTGCTTCACGTGCAACATCCTCCGGAACTCCATCAAGCTCAAACATGACGCGCCCAGGAGCAACACGTGCAGCCCAATAATCAACACTTCCCTTACCTTTACCCATACGAACTTCAGTCGGTTTAGATGTAACCGGAAGATCTGGAAAAATGCGAATCCACACACGACCAGAACGCTTCATATAACGTGTAATCGCACGACGCGCCGCTTCAATTTGACGAGCAGTAACCCGCTCCGGCTCAACAGCCTTCAAACCGTAGGCACCGAAATTCAAATCCGTACCACCCTTCGCAAAACCGTGAATACGGCCTTTGAACTGTTTACGGAACTTTGTGCGCTTTGGCTGCAACATTGTTCTCTACTCCAAATTTTAGTTCAATCTCAAAAACTAAGCATTTTCGCGGCGACGATTCGATGAAGAACCAGATTGATCAGCTTCCGTAGCACGACGTTCTGAAGCCATCGGATCATGCTCAAGAATCTCACCCTTAAAGACCCAAACTTTAATACCACAAATACCATAAGCGGTCTTAGCTTCTGCTGTACCGTAATCAACATCAGAACGCAAGGTATGAAGTGGAACACGACCTTCACGATACCATTCCATACGAGCAATTTCAGCACCACCAAGACGGCCAGAACAATTGATACGAATACCTTCCGCACCAAGACGCATAGCAGACTGAACAGCACGCTTCATTGCACGACGAAAAGCAACACGACGCTCTAACTGTTGAGCAATTGATTGCGCAATAATTGTCGCATCAATCTCCGGTTTACGAATCTCCACAATATTCAATGAAGTTTCAGCATCCGTCATTTCTGAGAGTTTACGACGAAGCTTTTCGATATCAGCACCCTTTTTACCAATAATCAAACCAGGACGTGCAGAATGAATTGTAATACGACACTTTTTATGAGGACGCTCAATAACAACCTTAGAAATAGCCGCCTGTTTAAGTTCCTCAAGCACATATGAACGAATTTTCAAATCTTCGTGAAGAAGGCGCCCATATTCACCACTATCAGCATACCAACGAGAGTCCCAAGTCCGATTAACACCAAGACGAAGTCCTATTGGATTGATCTTCTGCCCCATTACGCGGCCTCCACTTTTTCGGTAACTTCACGAACAATAACAGTAAGATGCGAAAATGGACGTTCAATTCTACTAGCACGCCCTCGACCACGAACATGAAAGCGCTTCATCACTATCGACTTACCAACATAAGCTTCCGCCACAACAAGCGAATCAATATCAAGATCGTGGTTATTTTCTGCATTTGCAATTGCTGATTCAAGCGTTTTTTTCACAGTAGCAGCAATTCGCTTGCGTGAAAACATCAAATCAGCGAGCGCTACATTAACTCTTTTACCACGAATCATTGCAGCAACTAAATTAAGCTTCTGCGGACTAACACGAATTGTCCGCGTGACAGCTCTTGCTTCATTATCTTTAAGCTGGCGCGAAACTTTAGCTTTTCCCATTCCTACTTCCTCTTCGCTTTCTTATCGGCACCATGACCATAATAAGTCCGGGTAGGAGCGAACTCACCAAACTTATGCCCAACCATCTCTTCAGAAACAGAAACAGGAATATGCTTATTACCGTTGTAAACACCAAAAGTTAAACCAACAAATTGCGGTAAAATAGTAGAGCGACGACTCCATATTTTTATAACTTCGTTGCGCCCACTTGCACGTACCTTCTCTGCTTTACCAAGAAGATAGCCGTCAACAAACGGACCTTTCCACACTGAACGAACCACCTCAGACTACCTTTCTCATTTCTTGCGTTGATGACGCGTACGCATAATAAATTTATCAGTGGCTTTATTGGAGCGCGTACGCTTACCTTTCGTAGGTTTACCCCAGGGAGAAACTGGATGGCGCCCCCCCGATGTACGACCTTCACCACCACCGTGTGGATGATCAACGGGGTTCATAGCAACACCACGAACATGTGGACGTTTACCACGCCAACGTGACCGCCCCGCCTTACCATCATTAATATTCCCATGATCAGGATTTGAAACAGCGCCAACAGTTGCAAAACAGCTACTCGGAACCAAACGCTGCTCACCAGAATTTAAACGAAGAATAGCCATACCATGATCTCGTCCAACCAACTGCGCATAAGCACCTGCTGAACGTGCAATCTGTCCGCCTTTCCCTGGCTTCATCTCAACATTATGAATAATTGTACCTACAGGCATATTAGCAAGAGGCATAGCATTACCTGGTTTAACATCCACATTTAAACCAGCCATAACAGAATCACCAACACCAAGACGCTGTGGTGCAAGAATATAACTCAATTGCCCATCCTCATAGCGGATTAAAGCAATAAAAGCGGTACGATTAGGATCGTATTCTAAACGCTCAACCTTTGCTGAAACATCACGTTTAAGACGCTTAAAGTCGACAAACCGATAACTACGTTTATGTCCACCACCCTGAAAACGAGCAGTAACACGACCGCGATTATTACGTCCACCCTTTGAAGACAAACCTTCAGTTAACATCTTTACAGGTTTTCCCTTATAAAGACAAGAACGTTCCACAATAACAAGCTGACGCTGCCCAGGTGTCGTTGGATTAAACTGCTTAAGTGCCATTATTCCTATCTCCGAGCCTCTTAAAGACCTGTCGAAACGTCGATAGTCTGACCACTGGCCAGAGTTACGATCGCTTTTTTGACATCACTCTGCCGACCAACTATACCTTTGAAACGCTTCACTTTACCCTTACGGACTATCGTGTTAACTGCTTTAACTTTTACGCTAAAAAGCGCTTCAATAGCAGCCTTAATCTCAGGCTTCGTCGCTTTCGGCGCGACATTAAAAGCAACTTGATTATATTCAGAAATCATAGTCGCCTTTTCAGTAATAACTGGACTAATAATTATATCATAATGGCGAAGATCTGTCATTTAAAACGCTCCTCAAGAGCCTCAACAGCTGCTTTTGATAAAACAAGTTTGCTGCGACGCAAAATATCATAAACATTAATTCCCTGAATAGGCAAAATGTCAATATTAGGGATATTAGAGGCTGCACGAAAAAAGTTAATATCAATCTCTTTACCATCAATCAAGAGAGCGTTATTAAATCCAAGCTTAGAAAAATGAGAAACAAGCATTTTCGTTTTAGCATCCTTAACAGTCAACTCATCCACAATAATTAAATCTTTTGCTTTTAATTTTGCAGATAAAGCAAGACGTAACCCAAGAGCACGAATCTTTTTAGGAAGATCATGCGCATGGCTACGAACCACCGGTCCATGTGCCTTACCCCCACCCCTAAACTGCGGTGCACGTGCAGATGAATGTCGAGCACGCCCAGTTCCTTTCTGTTTAAACATTTTTGCCCCTGTTCGCGACACATCAGAACGACCTTGGGATTGATGACTTCCCTGCTGACGACGTGCAAGCTGCCAACGAACAACACGTTGCAAAATATCCTCACGCGGAACAAGATCAAAAATAGCTTCAGAAACCTTTAATTTGCCAGCTTCATTACCATCAAGAGTTTTAATTACAAGATCCATTATTAGGCTCCCTCAACCTCAGAGGTTTCCGTCACCGGAGTACCCATTTCCGCTTTCTCCTTCACAAGACGGCGAATACCAGCAGGCTTTGGAGCATTATCAGGAAGACGCTTCTTCACAGCATCCCGTATCAAAATCCAAGAACCTTTAGAACCAGAAACAGCACCACGCACTAAAATTAAACCACGCTCACTATCAGTGGAAATAACTTCAATATTCTGTGTTGTTACACGCACTTGCCCCATATGGCCAGCCATTTTTTTACCTTTAAAAACTTTACCAGGATCTTGGCATTGCCCTGTAGAACCATGAGCACGATGTGTAATCGAATTACCATGAGAAGCACGATGTCCACCAAAGTTATGTCGTTTCATAACACCAGCAAACCCCTTACCAATACTGGTACCAGTCACATCAACTCTTTGTCCTGGAACAAAATGTTCCACTGTAATCTCAGTACCAACATCAAGAAGATTGTCGGGGCTCACACGAAACTCTGCTATTTTGGCTTTAGGCTCAACAGAAGCCTTAGCAAAATGTCCACGAAGAGCTTGTGAAGTATTCTTAACCTTAGCAAAGCCTACACCTAATTGAACAGCAGTATAACCATTCTTTTCAACTGTACGCTGAGCAACGACTTGACAATTCTCCAAACGAAGTACCGTCACCGGCACATGCTCACCAGCATCATTATAAATACGGGTCATGCCCAGCTTCTGTGCTATTACACCTGAACGCATCGGGTCTGTTCCTTCTGTCCTCAAACCTCAGAGCTTAATTTCTACATCCACACCAGCAGAAAGATCGAGCTTCATAAGCGCATCCACTGTTTGCGGCGTTGGATCAACAATGTCAAGAAGACGCTTATGTGTACGCATTTCAAACTGCTCACGGCTCTTCTTATCGATATGCGGTCCACGATTGACCGTAAACTTCTCAATCCGCGTAGGAAGCGGAATGGGACCACGGACATTTGCACCGGTACGTTTAGCAGTCGATACAATCTCACGCGTCGACGTATCAAGAATTCTATGATCAAACGCTTTTAGGCGAATGCGGATATTTTGACTGTTCATGCTCTTTATTTCCCTGTTATACAAAGCACCTCAAATAATCAAGGTGCTCAACAAGCATTATTTATTCAATGATCTTAGAGACGATACCGGCACCAACAGTACGACCACCTTCACGAATAGCAAAAC
>NZ_JBHIRR010000004.1:0-91503 GCF_042197325.1 Bartonella sp. AA16NXGY
CGATGATTTTGTTGTTACTTTTCGGTTTCAGATTAATTAAACTTTGCATATCTCACTCTTATTAAAATTCTAGATAACATATTGTATTTATAATTAATGCCATTATTATGCTGTTTTAAATAGCAGAGTAACAAGTTGGGTTGCTGAACCTGCGATAACGACCCCGATTGCCCACCGTACAAATGTATCCTTTTCTATGTAGCGGCCTGCGTAACCAATTGCTAAGCATAAAAGTATAACAGCAGCAGCGACAGGAATAATCACTTTTAAATCTGTCTGTAAAGCTGTTAGAGCGTCCGATGCATTTGTTAAAACCGATGGTTTGGCTTGTGCATGAGCAGAACTATTTATAAGGAACGCAATCATAGCAGCAGAAAATGCGATGATTTTGTTGTTACTTTTCGATTGAATACTAATTAATTTTTGCATATTTGACTCTTATTAAAATCTAGATAATATTTTTATATGAACAAACATATTGTATTTTATAATTTATATAATGCTATTATTACGCTGTTTTAAATAGTAGTGAAACAAGTTGGGCTGCAGAACCTGCGATGACAACACCGATTGCCCACCGTACAAATGTGTCTTTTCCGATGTAGCGTCCTGCATAACCAATTGCTAAGCACAACAGTATAACGGCAGCAGCAATAGGGATAATCACTTTTAAATCTGTCTGTAAATCTGTTAGAGCTGTCTCTGCATTTTGTAAAATGCTTGCGCTGGCGGCGTAAGCAGAACTATCCATAAAAAACGCAGTCATAGCTGCAGAAAATGCGATGATTTTGTTGTTACTTTTCGGTTTCAGATTAATTAAACTTTGCATATCTCACTCTTATTAAAATTCTAGATAATATTTTTTATATAAATAAACATATTGTATTTATAACTAATGCTATTGCTACTATTTTGTAAATAACAGTGTAACAAGTTGGGTTGCAGAACCTGCGATGACAACACCGATTGCCCACCGTACAAATGTGTCTTTTCCGATGTAGCGTCCTGCATAGCCAATTGCTAAACATAAAAGTATAACAGCAGCAGCAATAGGGATAATTGCTTTCAAGTCTTTCTGTAAAGCTGTTAGAGCGTTCGATGCATTTGTTAAAACGGATGGTTGGGCATAAGCAGAATTATTCATAAAGAACGCAGTCACAGCAGCAGAAAATGCGATGATTTTGTTGTTACTTTTCGATTTGAGATTAATTAAATTTTGCATATCTCACTCTTATTAAAATTCTAAATAATATTTTTATACAAATAAACATATTGTATTTTATAATTTATAATTAATACCATTATTACGCTGTTTTAAATAGCAGTGAAACAAGTTGGGCTGCTGAACCTGCGATAACGACCCCGATTGCCCACCGTACAAATGTGTCTTTTCCGATGTAGCGTCCTGCATAACCAATTGCTAAGCATAATAGTATAATAGCAGCAGCAATAGGTATAATTTTTTCAATATCGCCTTGTAAACCCTTTAGAGCTGTCTCCGCATTTTTTAAAGTTTTTGCTTGGGCTTGTGCATGAGCTGAACTACCCATAAAAAACACAGTTAAAGCTGCAGACAATGCAGCAATTTTATTACGAGCTGTTGTGTGAAGAATATTTAATTGTTTCATGTTCTTTATCCTGATTAAGATTAAAACTCCCACAAATGACCCCTCTTTCATGAAGAAACTTAAAGAGATATTTTGGATCAGCCCAAGTTCTTAGTTTTCCTCTTTGTGTAAGTAATGTATATTTATTTGGCTTTCCGGTAATTGGATCATCAGAAATAAATGTGAAATACCATTCTCTTTCTGAAAGCATCACGACTGTAATCTCACGTGCTGCTTTTTGACTAAATGCCATATCAACGCTGTTTTGTTCTATCATTTTCATTATCTTTGCCCTCAATTAGAAGAGATTTTGTTCAATCTTACTAATTAGAGCTTTAACATTTTCTTATCTACCTTTCATTATAATATCCTATCAAAATTCTAGATTTTCGTGAAAATATCAGTCATCACTCAGTGATCTTCTCGATGAAGAAAAATCTTCAGCTGAAAAAGCATCTCTGGCGCTACTTTCTTTATGTGTAAATGCATCTTCTTCTCCTTTTGAAGAGAGAGAAAGAGAATCTACTTTAGTTGTCTGTTCTGGTTCTTCTTTTTTAAGCTTTACAGGCTCCTGCAAGTCTTCATTTCCTCGTACAGCAGCTTTTACTCCAATATATGAAGTAACTTTTTGCATACGGGTGTGGCTTGAGTTTTCTGTATTGTAAAAATTCAGCACAGACTGCAAAGTCGCTTTTTCAAAGACGCACTTTGATGTTGTTTGTTCATAGCAGTAAGTTAAAGCGCTTTGTGCAGCTGTAAGATTTCTGCAAAAATCAAATGCATCAAAAAGAGAAAACAATTTCACATTTCCAACACCAATTTGCCCTAAAATTATGTTAAAATTATGTTCACTCTGTTCAGCTGTTGCGATTGTTTCCTTAAGCTGAGATGATTGATAGAAGAAGTTATCTTTATCATCTGTTACATAGACATTGTCCCGCGCTTCTTGTTTGGCGATAACTGAAAATGCTATGGGGGGCGTATTGGATATGTATGCAGCAGCAAAAAATGTGAAATCTGGAACAATCATTAGCAATACACCTTATTACGAAGAATTTTATTAATACAAATGCTAATTCTGTGTTGTGCTTTTTCTCGTTGTCTTTTGATTTTATAAATTTGCAGAATGAGATTGTTTAGCTTAGAATATTCCTTGTGATTATTGCTTTGTTTTCTTCTAAGAATATTTCTAATATATGCGAATATCCAACCAACAAGATAAAAGTGTGGAATAAAATAGAGCACATTACGCCAACCAATATTATTCGAATCACGAAGAAAGGCGCTGCTTTTAAAAAATAATAATCTTTGATACTGTATTGAAGCTGCTTGTTTTATATAATCCTCTAGTTGCAAAAATCTTTTCAAAAAAAATTTATACGAAGTAAAAAGCCGTTGTGTATGAGGGGAGGTTTTCTTGTCATAATGAACTACACTATCATTATACAGAGAGGGCTTGTTCTTTGTTGCGTATTGCCATAACTTATAGAGTGACGATTTATATTTACTTTTGACTACTGATTCATAAGATTCAGAGAGGTGTGATGGCGCTTGAGCACTGCATTTAGTAGTTTCAGCAATTGAACTGAAAAAAGATGCAGTGGTGGTAACTGATATACCAATAAACAGCTCTTTGTGGTCCAAAGCACATCTCCGTCAAAGTGATATATGTATCGTAATTTTAATTTCGATAATAAATAGACAGAAATTGTCTATAATTGTGTTTAAAATATGGCAAGAAAAGATTCTTTTTTGCAAGGGGAGTAATTAAGGTGAATGATCTCAAAAATATGAATTTTGATGAGCTACAAGAGATGCGTACACAAATCGATGTGGAATTAAAAAAACGGCAAGCAAAGGAAAAGCAAAATGCGCGACGAAAAATTCTTGAAATTGCTAATGCCCATGGAATTGATATCGCTGATCTTGTGAGCAAAGAGCGCCATTATAGAAATCCCAATAACCAATGGGAATTATGGAATGGGCGTGGACGTAGACCTAAGTGGATTAAAGAGTGGTTGGAGAATGGGTATACACTTGATGAACTCGAAGTAACGTAACACGTGTGCGATCTTTACAAGATAAGGGAATACCAAGGAATGTAAATGCAAGAAGTATGCTCTTTTGGGTAATTTAATTGTATAAATATACTGAACGAATATATTAAAGTATTGAGTTACCAAATACAATGATAGGGAGCGTGAACAATTTATTTAAATGCAAAAGGTCTTGTTGTCATAATCTGGCAAGCATAATGATGATGCCAGATTGGAATATTGTAATTGCTTTTGGCATGTGAGAGAGGGGGGATATTTTACTTCTTTTTATCGTTTCATTAACGTTGCTCTTTTTAGTCTATGTAAATAAATAGTTTTATTGATTATTTACAAAAATGGTCGAAATGAGAATAATTTATTGCATAGGGATTTTAACTCAATATGTAAAATGATAATTTTATCAATTAATATGTTAATAAATTAGCATACTTATATTTTTGAAATACTGTTCTGTAGAACAAGCCTGATGTTATAGATTTTGTTTGGTCTTTTTTCTGTAAGATTATATATGAGGCATTTACTTTATTTATCGTTCGTTTAGTTGAGATGAGTGAGTGTGTAGAAAAATGGAAAATTTCTATGGCTGTTATGGGTTTTATAGAATTTATGACATATTTCTGAGCGTTTGTGATTAAAATTCATTTATGAGCGTTTATGAATAATGAATAAAGAGTGTATTTGAAAATAAAAGGATTGGATCATTTCTATTGCGGTTTATCTTCTTTTATGGTGTGAAATAGGGGGGTATGCAGGTTTACAATTGTGTGTGATGGTATAGAGTGCGGAACACTTTGTTATATATCGGAATATTTTTTCTAAAATTGTGTGGTATTCCACAATAAGTTAAAGAGTTTGTCTGAGAAGCAGAATGCCCCAAACGGAATACATTTATGTTTCCAATTTACGCGCTTTTTTAAAAGAAAATTTTTCAATGCAACTAAGCTTATTTTATGGCGCTTCTCATGAATAGTATAACGTAAAAGCCCCTATGATCATATAAAATTCATTGTACACCACCATTTTTACTTCAATAAAAAGTATAAGCCGGCGTCCTTATACACTTTACTCGCCTCCAATATTGCTAAAGTCCTTAGTTCTTGAGAGAGGGAGGCTTTTGTCGCTTTGTTTAATTGTTTTATTTATACGACACTTTCGCTTGTGATGTGCAAGCGAATGATTTTGATTGCTTCAACATGAGAGAGATTTGAAATAAGGGTATTTTATGATCTTTAGATTTCTCACTCAATATGAGAACAATGAACTTATTATTATAAATAAAAGTGTTGTGTGCTAAAAAGTCTTGTTTATTTTATTATGCCGTGAAATGGCTTCTTTTAAGGTGTGGTGATATAAAGCAACAACCTCTTTGAGATATTAAACGTTTTTTTCAGTGCGTAGTGAATACTCTCATAATGTAGCTTGCTTGTCGAGTTTTATGTTAAGTGAAATATGGGAGGAGGAAGTCAAGAAAAAATTACTCGACAGGAATCCGGTTTGTAAACAGATTGGATGAGATAGGAATTTTTTGTTCTTTGAAGGAGGAAGGGAAAGGTTGTAAAATAGTATGAATTTTTTCTTAAAGTGGGAAGCCGCGTAGAAGACGTGGGGCATTTGGAGAGAGTCCGGCAGCTTCTTGAATGAAGTATTTTTTTATTTTTGGTGCTTGATTAATGATTCCAAGGCCGGTATCGCGGAGCATCCGTAAAAGAAGGCTATCATTAGAAAAGAGTTTATTAAGCCAATCATTGCTTAAAGCCATACGGACAATTTCAAAACGTCTCCAGCTTTGATAGCGCTCTAAAGCCGTGAGGGAGCCAATGTCAAGACCTAGTCGTGCTGTTTCAATAATCACTTCAGCCAGCGCAGCGCTATCGCGTAATCCTAAATTGAGTCCTTGTCCTGCAATGGGGTGGATGGTATGGGCGGCATCGCCAACGAGAGCAAAACGTGGTTTAACGCATTGACGTGTTAAAGAAAGACTCAAAGGAAAAGCTTGACGTTCGCCATCCCAAGAGAGTTTGCCTAATCGATGGCCAATGCGTCTTTCGAGTTCTGTTTCAAAAATAAGTGCATCAGCTTTGAGATAATATTGCGCAGTTTTATGATCTTCATTCCACACAATGGCGGATCGGTTGCCTTTAAGAGGGAGAAGAGCAAAAGGACCGGCAGGTAAAAAATGTTGAATTGCTTGACCATTATGGGTTTTTTCATGTTCAACTGTGCAGATGATTGCTGTTTGTTTATAGGGATGAGAAAAGTTTTTAAGATCTGCTTTTTGGCGTAATTTCGAATGGGCTCCGTCAGCTGCAATAAGCAATTTTGTTTGCCAAACCTCTTCATTATTTAAAGTGACGGTTGTATGTTGGTCTTCTTGATGAAAATCAATGACACGGGTGTTTGTAATAACAGGGATATTGAGATCTTTGACACGTTTTTTTAAAGTGTTGATGAGTTCTCTATGCTCTACCATAGCAGCAAAGGGCTCGCCGGGATTAATGTCGCCTTCAAAGGTTAAAAGAGTGGGTTTGACAGGATCATTTGTGCTTGTATCTGTGATGATCATTGAATGAATGGGTTGCGCATAGAGTTTTATAGATTCCCAACATTGTAATTGTTTTAACATACGAATAGAAGCAGCAGCAAGGGCAATGGTTCGTATGTTAGAAGCAGGGGGATCTCCTTGTGGAGCAGCATCAACGATTTTTATTTTCAGATTAGGGGCTGTTTGCTTGAGTGCTATCGCTAGGGCTAAACCGACAGCCGCTCCTCCTGCAATGAGCAGATCACATTGTTTAGTTTTATGAGATTTAATTTTTTTATTGGGTTGTACGTCTTTATTGCGATTAGAACACACAATACTTCTTCCATTGTTTATAGTTTGCTTTCTTTTAAAAAGAATATCTTTTTACATTGCCTAAAATATCTTAACTTTTACTTTTCTCTCTGCTTTACAAAAACGAGGTTTCTTTTTAGCGCCAATCTGATGACAGATTGGTTTTTCAGAGTTTTTCTGCTTAATCATTTATGTGATTCATCTTACAGATTTATCGGATAAGCTTTTTTAAATATCTTCTTCAATTCTTTTTACACTTGGTTGATAAAAAAGAAAACTAAAAATAAACAAAGATGGTCGTGTATTTTTTAAGTTGTGTGAGTTACTTCAGTATGCTTGTCCTGAAGGGGGACATTTCGTTAGTATGATAGATAAAAATAGATAAAAAATTGTGGTCATTCGTGATGGTTAAAACAGTATTCATATTTCGCCGTTATCATGATGTAGCGTAAAAAATATTATTTGTTTAAGAAGGTGCCTATAGCACCCATGTAACACTTTACACATAGGGTGTTTTTTGGTTGATCGTGTGATAAATATTCAGGGAGAGCTTTTTGTGCGCCTTATGAAGGATTGTCTCTTAGGGTGGTGGGTATATGAATGATATGAAGTGGTTAGAAGGTAGAACGCGCTAGATAAGAAGTCGGATTGTTTACAGGCTATTTGTTTACAAATTGGTACAGAGTTTAAGCTTCATCCTTTTTTAAGAGAGAGAGGGAGTTATAACTCTTTAAAATATAAAATTTTTGTATTTGGAATTGATAGATGCACCGAAGTTCTTCTCCTTATGATTCATTAGAAGTGCGAAATTCTCAAGGTTCGCGTCTTATTGAGATGTTTTTACGTCAGATAGGAGTATTTATTGGGCTCGGGCTTTTGGGCTTTATTATTTTTTGTGTGTTTGCTTTGGCGACGTGGAATGTTGCGGACCCATCTTTAACTCATGCAAGTACAAATGAGGTTACAAACCTTATGGGGTGGATGGGGGCAATTTTTTCAGATTTTATTATGCAGTTTTTTGGCTTGGCAAGTCTTTCTGTTTTGTTGCCACCGTTATTTTGGTCTTTTCTCTTGTTGGCGCAAAAGAATATCTACAATTTGACTTTACGCTTTTTTTTATGGGTGCTATCAACGATTTGTTTTTTAATTGCTTTTGCTCTTATGTCACCTATTGCTTCTTTTACTTATTGGCCATTGCCAATGGGATTGGGAGGGGTTTTAGGAGATAAAGTTTTAAGTGTTGCTTCTTCAGTCTTTCCTCTTTTTCTTTCTCCTCCTTACACGGTGTTTTTCAGTGTTGTTTTTATTCTTTTAGGTTTTTTCACCGCTGCTTTTGCTGGTAATGTAATATGGCGGCGTCGAACAAAGAAAAGAAAAGAAAAAAGCATTCCAAAAGACGAAATCGTTAATCCAGTCTTTGAGTTGGAAGAAGATACGGAATATGCCGCAGAGGAGGATCGTGAAAATCATGGTTTTTTTGCGACAACTTGTGGCGCTCTTTTGCATCTTTTTTATTTTTTACAAGCGCGTTTTTTTCGTTTATTCTGTTTCAAAAGGCGTTTTCAGAGTAAAGGGCAAGGAAAGCCATTTGATCGGATTGAGCCAACTTTTTTAGGTGAAAAAGTAAAGTGTGAGGAAAATCAAAATAAAGCCTATGTTTCTCCTGTTAAAAATCGAAAGTCTTTAACAGCTTCTTCAAAGGGTGGTTTTGTTCTTCCTCTTGTAGATTATCTTTCGGTTCCACCACCGTCTGTTAAGGATGCAAAACTTTCTCCTGCTGTTTTAAGAGCAAATTCTCAGGAGCTTGAAGGGGTTTTGTTAGATTTTGGAGTCAAAGGAAAAATTATAGATGCTTGTCCTGGACCGGTGGTAACTTTGTACGAATTTGAACCGGCTGCAGGCATTAAGTCCTCCCGTATCATTGGTTTGGCAGATGATATTGCACGCTCGATGCGTGCGATTTCGGCGCGTGTTGCGGTGGTTCCAGGACGTAATGTTATTGGAATAGAATTGCCTAATGCAAAGCGTGAGATGGTTTATTTACGAGAAATGTTGCAGGCGCAAGAATTTATTGACAGCAAAGCCAAGCTAGGACTTGCTTTGGGTAAGACAATCGGGGGGGAAGCTGTTGTTGCAGATTTAGCAAAAATGCCCCATCTTTTGGTTGCTGGTACAACAGGATCGGGAAAGTCTGTTGCTATCAATACAATGATTTTATCATTGCTTTATCGTATGACACCTGAACAATGTCGTCTCATTATGGTGGACCCGAAAATGCTTGAGCTTTCGGTTTATGATGGCATTCCCCATTTATTAACACCCGTGGTGACGGATCCTAAAAAAGCCGTGATTGCTTTAAAGTGGGCTGTTCGTGAAATGGAAGAACGCTATAGTAAAATGTCAAAACTAGGCGTTCGTAATATTGATGGGTTTAATGCACGTCTTAGGGAAGCTGCAAGTCAGGGAGAGACAATGGTTCGGACAATTCAAGTTGGATTTGATCGTGAGACTGGTGAGCCTCTTTATGAAACGGAAACACTTGATTTTAGTCCTATGCCCTATATTGTTGTCATTATTGATGAAATGGCTGATTTGATGATGGTTGCTGGTAAAGATATTGAAGGAGCGGTTCAACGTTTAGCACAAATGGCACGTGCTGCCGGTATCCATGTAATTATGGCGACACAGCGTCCTTCTGTCGATGTTATTACTGGGACGATCAAAGCCAATTTTCCTACACGTATTTCTTTTTCTGTGAGTTCAAAAATTGATAGCCGAACAATTTTAGGCGAACAGGGGGCCGAGCAATTATTGGGACAAGGAGATATGCTCTTTATGATGGGAGGAGGACGTATTCAGCGTGTGCATGGGCCTTTTGTTGCGGATGATGAAGTGGAGCAGGTTGTTGCGCATCTCAAAGCGCAAGCACGACCGGATTATTTAGAAACAATTACGCAAGAAGTTGAAGAGGATGGTGCTGATGTTTCTTTGTCTTCTCCTTCAGAAGATGATCCCTATAGTCAAGCTGTTGCTATTGTGCTTCGTGATCGTAAGGCTTCGACCTCTTATATTCAACGCCGTTTAGGCATTGGTTATAACCGCGCTGCGACATTGATTGAGAGGATGGAAGAAGAAGGTATTATTAGTCCAGCAAATCACGCAGGGAAACGAGAAATTTTAGTGCCTGCTGAAGAAGAGCGCTTTTGAAAAATCTTTATAGTTGTTTTTTATAATACCTTGTAAAACAAGTGTTTATCCTATTGTATCGTAGAAAGTCTGCATTTTCATATACCAGCTCTCAATTTGCGATAGCTCTTTGGTACTTGAGACTCCTTATAAGGGGATTCTTTATCTTATATAACTTTTATCCATACACCAACCTTGTTTGTAACGTGCAAGCAAATGATTTGAATTGATTCAATATGAGAGAGTATGTGATGAGAGAATCTTATTGTCTTTGGCGTTATGATTTAAGTTAAAAAGATAAATTATTATAAATCAATATCTTGGTATAAAATAATGTTATTGCGAGTATAGGGGTGTAAAAGCATGTAAGACTTGATATTTTAGTGTCTTTTTAAGTGCGTTCTAAATATTTAGGGCAAGGCTGATCTGTCGAGTCTTAATATAAATGAATTATATGGGGTGGGAAGCTAAGTGAAATTTGCTAAACTCCAAACTGTTTACAGAGTGGTTCGGATGAAGATTTTTATTCTTTTGGGTGGGAAGGAAGTCAAAAAAGCATTTTTGACACTTAAAAGAGCTTTCAGGTTCGCGAGTAATATGTTTAGTCCTTAATCCATTATGTATTGACTATAATTTATGTTGCTTCATAGATTAGGGGTGGGAAAGAATATATTATGCGTTTAGAAAATCAGCAGAAAAGCAGGAAAATTTGATGATTTCGGAAACTTAAACGCAGACTGGTTATTTGGAAACGATACCGCAAGAAATAAAAAAGGATGTTTCTTTAGTTTTTTCTTTAGCAGATGATTCCTATTGTCAAGCTGTTGCTATTATGCTTCGTGATCGTAAGGCTTCAACTTCTTATATTCAATGTTGTTTAGGCATTGGTTATAATCGTGCCGCCACATTGATCGAAAGGATGGAAGAAGAAGGCACCATTAGTCCAGCTAATGATATGGGTAAGCGAAAAGTTTTGGAGACTGTCGAAGAAGAATACTTTTAAAAATCTTTTGATATTTTTTTCAAACAATATCTTTATCTTATAAAGAAGGGTATTTATTCGTCGTTGATCACTTAAGTTATGAATTATAAAGTCAATTAAGTATTGCTTGGGAGCATTTTTTATGAAAACGTCTTTTTTACTGCAAAGAAGAGTCTTTGGGTTGGTGGGAATTATTATCTTTTGGTGTTTAATTGTTCCTGCTTTTTCGCAAGCCTCTAATAAAGTGGCAAAGGCGCAGAATGTTGTGAACCATTTTGCGGCAATCAAAACAATGACAGGTGATTTTATTCAATTTAGTCCAAAGGGAAAGATGTCTCAAGGAACGTTTTATCTAGAGCGTCCAGGGAAAATTCGTTTTATTTACAAGAAAATGCCTTTACAGATTATTGCAGATGGTCAATTTGTGGGCATTAACAATCGGGCTTTGAATACTTGGAACTTTTCACAACTTTCGCAAACGCCAATGAAATTTCTGTTGGATGATAAAATTGATGTATCTTCTGGGCGCTTGTTCGCATTTCGCGAAGATCCAGGGGCCGTGACGATTGTTCTGCGTGATCAGACGATTGGGGCAGGGCAAATAAGGATGGTTTTTGATTCTAAAGGCTCTGCTTTGCGACAGTGGACAATTGTTGACCAACAAAATTTGGAAACTACTGTGCAGATTATGAATGTGCGGACAGACGTCCGGTTCGCTAATGGGATGTTCACACTTCCTTCGAAGAAATGAAGAAAGAGTGTTACGTCATTGGGATTAAAACAAATGTTCTTTCGTATTGCGACTTGGAATATTAATTCTATTCGTTTGCGTCTTGCACAGGTTTTTCAGTATTTGGAACTCTTTTCCGCAGATGTTTTGTGTCTACAGGAAACAAAATGTCCAGATGCTTTATTTCCAGTGGAGGCTTTTGAAGCAGCGGGTTATAAGCATATCGCATTGAGTGGACAAAAATCTTATAACGGGGTGGCTATTGTTTCTCGTTTGCCTTTTAAAAAGGTAGAAAAGCGTTTTTTTTGCCAAAACCAAGATTGCCGTTATATCTCAGTTATTGTGGAAGCCCATGGGAGAAGCTTGCGGATTCATAATTTTTATGTTCCTGCTGGGGGAGATATCCCTGATGCTGATGTGAATGAAAAGTTTCGTCATAAGCTTGATTTTTTAGAAGAAATGTCCTCCATTCGTGCGGATCAAGGCGATGGTCTTTCTTCTCTTTTGGTGGGAGATTTAAATATTGCTCCTTTGGCAGAGGATGTTTGGTCTCATCAGCAATTGTTGAAGGTTGTAAGCCATACTCCCATTGAAACCGAGCGTTTACAGGATTTGTGTTGTCAAGGTGGATGGGTTGATCTGATGCGGTTGCATATTCCTGTTCCTACCAAGCTTTACACATGGTGGAGTTATCGTGCTCGCGATTGGGCATTTACTGATTATGGGCGGCGGCTTGACCATGTTTGGTCTTCTCAAGATTTAGCCCCTTTTGTTGTAGATCTTTCGATTTTTCGTGATGCGCGCGGATGGGAACGTCCTTCAGATCATATTCCTGTGCAAACTGTATTTGATTTTTCACGTCAAGTTTGAAATAAGAGGTAAATAAAGTATTAATATTAAATAATGATTCTGAAAGAATGCGGGAGACTGGATGTATATCAGAAATCTCAAATGGGGCGCTTCTCGTGGATTATTTTTTAGTGTCTTGTTGTGTTTGCTTTTGTCAGGATGTATGGTTGGTCCTAATTACCAGAAAACATCTTTTCGTGTTCCAGCAGTTTGGGGAGAAAAATCTGCACAGACTGCACGGCAGCCCGTTGCGCTTGCCGGATGGTGGCGGCATTTGAATGATCCTGTTCTAGATGCGTTAATGGATTACGCGATTTCTGGAAATAATAATGTTGCTGTTGCCAAAGCTCGGGTACGTGAGGCGCGTGCGGGTTTAGGACAGGTTGTGGGAACTCTTTTGCCAAATGTGTCCAATTCAATTTCAGGAACCCGTAGTCGTTCTGGACAGTCTGATGCATTGTTAAACCAGTATAGTAGTGGTTTTGATGCAAGCTGGGAGCTTGATTTTTTTGGTGGGCATAAACGTGCGGTTGAAGCAGCGCGTTATGGCCTTGATGCGGCTGTGGAAGATATGCGCGCTACCATGGTGACATTACTAGGAGATGTGGCAACAAATTATGTGCAAATGCGTGGCTGGCAACAAAAGTTGTTTATTGTGCGGCAAATTGCTGTATCACAACGTAAAACTTATGAACTGATGCGCGCTAGATTAACAGCTGGTGATGTTTCTGAGCTTGATGTTTCAAATGCGCAAGCACAAATGGCAAATACAGAAGCAGATATATCACAGATGGAAGCGAATTTAGCAATGAGCGTTCATCGCCTTTCTGTCTTAACTGGTCGTGTGCCTACGGCATTGAAGGATCTTTTACAAAAAAATGCTAAGCATGCAAAGATTCCACAACCACGCTGGCCGATACCAGCAGGAATTCCAGCCGATATTTTGTTAACACGTCCAGATTTGCGACGGGCAGAGCGTCAATATGCGCAAGCGACAGCACGGATTGGTCAACGTGAAGCAGATCGTTATCCATCACTTACTTTAACAGGTAATATTTCGACAGCAGCAACGGCAATTGATCAATTATGGAAAAATTCAACGATTGGCTGGTCTTTTGGACCTGGTCTTCGTTTTCCTCTTTTTAATGGAGGTCAGGTCGAGGCTTCTATTGCGGTAGCGCGCGCGCAGCGTGATCAAGCTTTTATTACTTATCGAGCTGCTGTGTTGGAAGCTTTAGAAGATGTAGAAAATGCGCTTGTAAGATTAACGAAGGAACATCAACGCTTAGAAAAGCTAATCGTTGCGAATAAAGCTTCTCTTCATTCCTTAAAACTTTCACGGAACCTTTTTGAGAATGGAAATACTAGTTTTCTTGAATTGTTAAATGCTGATCGCTCTTATTATTCTGCACAAATGGCGCTTAAAGATAGCCGTGTTTCTTTGGTTACGCAATATATCACGTTGATGAAAGCATTGGGGGGGGGCTGGGATGGCGTTGTTGATGTATCGCGTCCAGAAGTCGTTGATAATGCACCTCGTTCGCGTGCAAAGGTAGGGAAATGAAAAAAAACTTACTCAAAAATTTCATTACAAAACACAAAAAACTTTCCTTCTTTTTAACTGCTATATTTCTCATTCTCTTGTTGTTATGGTTACGTTCTGTTTTTTTTGGAACATCTACTCCAACTTATATAACAGCGGTGGTGAAACGTGGGGATATTGAGGAAAGTGTTTTAGCTTCTGGTCTTGTACGTCCTTACCGGTTGGTGGCTGTTGGTGCGCGAGCAACAGGGCGTGTGGTGTCAATGCATGTTTCCCCTGGGAGTGTTGTGAAAGAAGGCGATCTCTTGGCAGAAATTGATCCTACAGATCAGGAAAATGATTTAAAAAGAAAAAAAGCAGCATTATCGCATTATTATGCGAGTTTGATAGAACAAGAAGCCTATCTTTCTCTTGCACAGAAAAATTTAGAGCGTCAGAAAAAAATGATTGAAACACGTGCGGTTTCACGTGCGAACCTCGATGAGGCTACGACACAGGTGAAAATACGCGAGGCGCAAATTGAACAACTTCGTCAGCAGATTGTGCAAGCACAAATTGATGTGGAGAGTGCAGAGGTTAATTTAGGTTATACACGCATCACTGCCCCTTCAGCGGGAACGGTTTTGGCAACAGTTGTGGAAGAAGGGCAGAATGTGAATGCGGTTCAGTCGGCGCCAACGATTGTTATTTTGGGTGATTTATCAAAGATGACGATCAAGGCGCAAATCTCAGAAGCAGATGTTCTTAAAGTCCGAGCTGGACAACCACTTTATTTTACAGTTCTAGGTAATTCACAGCGTCGTTATGAAGGCGTTTTAGAAAAAGTAGAGCCGGCTCCTGAAGCAATTCGTGCTGATGTGAGTATTAATCCTGGTATGGTGAGTGGTTCTAGTGCTTTAATATCATCGGCTATCTATTACAATGGAATTCTACATGTTGATAATGCGGACAATTTTTTGCGAACCTATATGACTGCTCAAGTTCATATTATCTTAGGGCGCGCGCAGAATGTCTTGTTGGTTCCAAGTGATGCTTTACGCGATGAGACAAGAGAGCGTAAAGCATGGGTTTCTGTTTTGGTGGGGGAAAATAAGGTGGTTACTAAACAGGTGAGCGTTGGGTTGAATAATAAGGTTATGGCAGAGATTGTTTCAGGACTTAACGAGGGTGATGTCGTCGTCACTAGTTCGTCTGATGGAGTGATGCCAGAGTCTTCTCACATGCACAGCGAAGACGAGAGTTAAAGCATGAGCACAAATCAAGCAGATGCTGTCTTCGTCTTGGAAAATATTGTGCGCAAATTTCCTGCGGGCGAAGCGTTTGTTACCGTTTTGAAAAACATCAATCTTACCATTAAACGTGGTGAAATGGTGGCAATTGTAGGTGCTTCCGGTTCAGGTAAATCGACCTTGATGAATATTTTAGGCTGTCTTGATCGTCCAACTTCTGGTCGTTATTGGATCTCTGGTAAAGAAACAGCTTCCCTTTCTGCGGATGAATTGTCGGCTTTGCGACGTAATCATTTTGGTTTTATTTTTCAGCGTTACCATTTGTTGAATGAATTGACAGCTCTTGGTAATGTTGAAATTCCGGCTATTTATGCGGGATGTGCCGTGGAAGCAAGGAAACAGCGGGCACAGGATCTTTTAACGCGTTTGGGCATGGGTGATCGGATAAATCATCGTCCAAATCAGCTTTCTGGTGGTCAGCAACAACGTGTTTCTATTGCTCGGGCGCTCATGAATAATGCGGAGGTCATTCTTGCAGATGAACCAACTGGTGCATTGGACAAAAAGAGTGGGCAAGAAGTATTGCATATTTTGGATGAACTTCATCAAGAGGGGCGTACCATTATCATTGTAACCCATGATATGCAGGTGGCTGAAAGAGCAGAGCGTATTATCGAAATCAGTGATGGGGAAATTATTGCTGATAAGCAGTCAAGGGTTGCAAAAACAAAAGTTGGTGGAAAATCTCTTCAGGAACAACAAAATCTAAAAGGCCAACAAAAACTGGGCTTTTTTCGTTCTTTTGTTGAGCGATTCCGTGAGGCGTTTGTGATGGCTCTGTTGGCAATGAATGCACATCGCATGCGGACTTTTCTAACAATGCTTGGGGTGATTATCGGTATTGGGGCGATTATTGCTATGGTGGCTTTAGGGAATGGTACACGAGAGAAAATTCTGGAAAATTTTAAAAGTTTGGGTACTAATACATTAACCATTTTTCCTGGTAAAAGTTTTTCTGATCCACAAGCAGAAAAAATAACCAGTTTGGTTGAAGCTGATGCAGAAGCCTTGTCTGGATTACCTTATGTTTCTGGTGTGACACCACAGATTTCAGCAAGCTCGAAAGTGCGTTTTGGTGCAGTTGAAGTCAATGCCATTATTGCGGGGGTGGGAGAACAATTTTTTCAGACACAGGGGCTCAAAGTTTTCAAAGGACAGTTTTTTGATCAAAAAAGTGTCCATGATCGGGCGGTTGATCTCGTGATCGAGAAAGAAGCATTGTCTGTTCTTTTCCCCCATAGCCATGAAAGCCCCCTTGGAAAGGTGGTGAATGTGGGTAATGTTCCTGCGCGTATTATTGGTGTTGTTGATTCGCAAAATAATGCAAGTGGAGATACATCAAATACTTTACAGCTTTATTTACCCTATACAACAGTGCAGACGCGTTTTCTTGGTACAACAGAAGTTCGTGCAATTATTGTTAGGATTGCTGATGATATTGATTCATATTTAGCGGAGACCATGATAAAACGTTTTCTCATTATGCGGCATGGCGGGGAGGATTTTTTCATTAGAAATTCTGAATTTTTCCGTGAACGTGTTATGGAGAGTACAAATATTTTAACACTTTTAATTTCTTCAATTGCAGCTATTTCCCTGGTTGTGGGGGGTATAGGGGTGATGAATATTATGTTGGTCACTGTTTCTGAGCGGATCAATGAAATCGGCGTGCGTATGGCAGTTGGTGCACGGCAAAGTGATATTTTACAGCAATTTCTCATTGAAGCGATTTTGGTTTGTGTGATTGGTGGTGGTTTGGGAATCTTGCTTGGACTTTCTATAGGTGGCTTGTTTCTTCTGTTTAAGGCACCTATTCATTTGGTTTATACTATTGAATCGATCATTATGTCTCTTACTTTTTCAACCCTCATAGGAATATGTTTTGGCTTTTCTCCAGCGCGGCAAGCTTCACGGCTTGACCCTGTTGTCGCCCTTTCACGCGATTAAGCTTTATCAATTGGGGCATGTTTGTTCGTGATGCTTTCCACTTGGATGAAGCATTTATGAAGCGAAACATGAATGGAAAAAGTTTAGCATTATTTGCTGCTCTATTTTAGAAAACGCTTTGTTCATTAAGTGGAGCGTACCACTAGAGGTGAACGTTTTATAAGGCACCCCATCATGTGAGATATGGTAGGCATATAAGCCTTCTTGAGGCATTAAATGTTTTGAGAATGCATGATGAATATTTTAAATCTTTCTTGTCGAGTCTTATGGAAGTAAATCCTATTAAGGAGAAATTAAATAGAACCCGTTAGAATGAGATTGCTTGCAGACTGAATTTTGTTAAAAATTCTCGTCTTCTGAGATGTGAAGAGGAGGACAAATAAAATATACTGCGCGACGATTCTTAAGATTTAACCTAAAAAGAGGCGGGGGAAGTGAATAGTATATCTGCTAACAAACAAAAGAACAAAAAAGAAGGTTGATGCCAAAAACAGCTTAAACCTCCGTTCTTCCAAAAAAATGAACTGGTATCGAGATAGTTGAGCAGTTTAAGAGGTTTCGTTTAGTCTTTTTAAGATTTTCGGAAAAGAGGTTATGAGGATTTCTCACTTTTAGTTTTGCAGAAGGTGGTGCAAATTATAGGTGTTTAGGTTTATGCAAATAAATTATGATCGTGCTCAAGTTTTAAAATGTGACCTAAGACACAGCCATTTTCTGTTCCTTTATGCGAGTAACTTAGCTTTCTTTAGAATATTTTGTTTAAGGCATCGCTTTTTTCTGCCTTATCTCATGATTTTGGAGCTGAAGGATAAACAAGCCATTTGAGTTTCTAGGGTAAGGATGCCGTCAGATACTCGGTAGGGGGCGCGTGATCTTAAGAACTAATACCGTGAGATGCGGGTTTGATTTCATGAGTTTGGTGAGGACAACAAAAAGTTTGAGAGGCGGATAGCTTCTTATTTTGAATGATGTATGAATGAAAGGGGCTTTCATTTATTGAAAAAGAATAAGCTCATATTCAGCAGATGTGAGATGAAGTAAGAGCATCGTAATACCAAGCTGCAGTTATGCTGCTAAAGAACATAATGGCGCTAGTGATGAGCAATGGTATGTCTAGTTGGTATGGTATTCTTCCTCCTGCTACAAGTTCGATACAGAGCGCCATTGTGTTGCACATTAACACTCTTGTTTTAAAGAAACATTTCTCAAGGTATCCAAGCCTATTTTGCGACGCTGTTCATGGTAAATCTATTGAGCACCTCCATCTTTACGCTTATGAAGTAATAAGCCGGCACCATCATTATATTTGCCAGCTCGTGGGTGTTGCGATAGACCTTGCATTAAGGCGGCGGTTCATAAGAGCCATTTTTAGTCATTTCTTGTACAGTTTTTCTCCACACACTCATCCCGCTTGTGATGTGCAAGCAGGTGGTTTTGATTGATTCAAGATAAACAGATTTGAAATGAGAAAATCTTACGTTATTCAGAGTTCTAATTTAATATGAATGACGCTATATTATCATTATAAATCAATATATTGTACATATAAAAAAGAATTCTAAAACCACCCGCTATAAAGTATAAGAAGCGAATAATTAGTCTACGAAAGAACAAAAGAAAAAGAAATATTTCAAAAATCAATATTTTGAATATCACGACTAATATTTTGCGTATTATAGTGAAATTATATGCATGATCGTTCGTAAAATGCGCTGTTTTGTGTGTGGAGTTTCTTCCTTGGTGTCTTGTGTGTTCGCAGGTGTCCTATCCATTTCCTCCTCTCATTCTTAAGCTAAATCCTAAAATTATTGCGCACTTTATTGTGTATTCTTAACAAAAGGCAAAAAATATTTTCAAAATCATCACGCCTTACCGTTTATTTCCATAGGGATATAGACATCAATAAATGCATCATATGATTTGGGGGATACTCAAAAAGATCAAAAGATTCTCTCTTGTTGATTTAATTAAGCATAGAAGAAATATCTTAAAATCAAGCAATTTTAAGCTTTTTTTAAGTTTTTTGGGTAGAACAAGAGGCATTAATGAATAGGTCTAGATTCGATAATTGAAGATGTTTTTAATAGAGAGAAAAGCATGACGACGCTGCAATCGCTTTTACAGAGCTATCGTGATGAAGCGCGTACCGAACGAGATAAAGGTACATATTTTGAGCGTTTTGCTCTTGCTTATCTGACACATGATCCTCTTCAGTCTGGGTGTTATGAGAAGGTTCAAACCTTTAAAGATTGGGCTCATGAAAATGATTGGGATGGTCGTGATACTGGTATCGATCTTGTGGCAAAGCTTCGTGATGGAGGGGGTTTTGCGGCAATCCAATGTAAATTTTATGATGCAGCCTATCGGATTAGAAAAGCAGATATTGATAGTTTTATTTCGGCATCAGGGAAAGCTCCATTCAAGCGGCGTGTTATTATAGATAGTACTGAAAGTACTTGGAGTGATAACGCTGAAACAATGATACGGGGGCAGGATATTCCTGTTATACGGATTAATCTTTCCGATATACAACAAAGTCCGATCCGTTGGGAAACTTTTGCAGCCCAAGGCAAAGTTGTTTTGGAGGATAAAAAGAAAATCCGTCCACATCAATTGGAAGCATTGCGTGATGTGCGTGCTGGGCTTGCTCAAGCAGATCGGGGGAAGCTTATTATGGCTTGTGGTACTGGTAAGACATTTACCAGTCTTAAAATTGCTGAGGATTTGGCGGGTGAAGGCAAGTTTGTTTTGTTTCTTGTTCCTTCCTTGGCACTGATGTCACAGACGGTTCGTGAATGGACAACGGATGCAGGAATCGGATTGAGATCTTTTGCTGTTTGTTCCGATACACAAGTGGGAAAGCGTCGTAAAAATAGTGATGATGTTGCTGAAATTGATGTGTTTGATCTTGCTTTTCCGGCGACAACCGATGCTGCTAAACTTGCAGAACAGGTGGCGAAGAGTGTTGCAGATAAGATGATCGTGGTGTTTGCAACCTATCAATCTATTCAGGTGATTGCTGATTCTCAGAAAAACTATGGTTTGCCAACATTTGATCTTATCATTTGTGATGAAGCGCACCGTACAACAGGGGCAACGCTGGTGGGAGAGGATGAATCCAATTTTGTTAAGGTGCATTCCAATGATGTTATTCGCGCCAAGAAGCGCCTTTATATGACAGCGACACCACGTATTTTTGGTGATAACGCAAAAAGTCGCGCGAATGAAGTTAATGCTGTTCTTGCTTCGATGGATGATGAAAAGCTTTTTGGTAAAACACTTTTTTATCGGGGTTTTTCATGGGCAGTACAAAATGATCTTTTAACAGATTATAAGGTTATTGTCTTAGCAATGGACGAAAAATTGGTCAGTTCCGCTGTTCAGAAGCGCCTTAGTGATAGCGATTCTGAGCTTATTCTTGATGATGCAACGAAGATTATTGGCTGTTATAAGGCTTTGACAAAACAAAATATGAAGGCTGATGTTGGTACGGATTCATATCCTATGCATCGTGCTTTAGCGTTTTGTAAAACTATTCAAAGTTCTAAACTCGTTCGTGATGAGTTTTCTGCGGTTGTTAGAGAATATCTTGATTATACGAAAGAGGATACAGAAAATGAACATTTTCTGAAGTGTGAAATTGAGCATGTTGATGGCACTTTCAATGCAAAGGATCGTGGTGCATTACTTGATTGGCTGAAAGCTGATAGTGGGGATGATATTTGTCGTATTTTAACCAATGCAAGGTGTTTGTCTGAGGGGGTGGATGTTCCGGCTCTTGATGCGATCATGTTTTTAAATCCACGCAAGAGCCAGATTGATGTTGTGCAAGCGGTTGGGCGGGTGATGCGTCGCTCTGAAGGTAAAAAGATGGGATATGTCATTTTGCCAATTGGTATTCCTCCTGATACTCCAGTGGAACAGGCTTTGAACAACAATGATAAATATCGGGTTATCTGGCAAATTTTAAATGCTTTGCGTGCACATGATGATCGTTTTGATGCAACGATTAATAAGGCATCCCTCGGGCAAGATATTAGCAATGTGATTGAGATTATTGGTGTCACACAGAGCACTGAATTAAAGGCTATTACGGCTATTGTAGACAATCTTCCACTACGCGCACAACCAGCACGATTGGGTATTGGTACAGCGGAGCGTGATGTCCTTTTTACAGATGAACAAGGGGAGCTTGCTTTCCCTGTGGATGAGATTTCGCGTGCCATCATGGCAAAGATTGTCAAAAAGTGTGGGACACGAGATTATTGGGAGGATTGGGCGAGCAATATTGCTGAAATTGCTAAGAATCATATCACGCGCTTAACAGGCATTCTGGCAGAGCCAAATACTGAGGCGCGTCAAGCCTTTGACAGGTTTGTGGCAGAACTGCGTGATGACTTAAATGATGCTGTTACAGAAGCTGATGCGATTGAGATGTTGGCACAGCATATTATCACGCGTCCTGTCTTTCAGGTGTTGTTTGAAGGCTATCAGTTCACACGTGAGAATCCTGTCTCGCGTGCTATGCAGCGTATGCTTGATGTGCTTGATGAGGCAAATCTTGATAAGGAATCCAAAGATCTGGAAAAATTTTACGCAAGTGTAAAATTACGAGCCAGTGGCATTACGGATCCAAAAGCAAAACAGAGGTTGATTGTAGAGCTTTATGATAAGTTTTTTCGTTATGCTTTTCCACGCACTGTAGAAAAATTAGGCATTGTTTATACCCCCGTCGAGGTTGTGGATTTTATTTTGCACTCTGTCAATGATGTATTAGAGCAAGAATTTGGGCAAACGCTTGGCTCATCGGGTGTGCACATCATGGATCCCTTTACTGGAACGGGGACTTTTATCACACGGCTTTTACAATCGGGTTTGATAAAACTAGAGGAGATGAAACACAAATTTTGTCGTGAAATTCATGCCAATGAAATCGTGCTTTTAGCCTATTATATTGCAGCCATTAATATTGAGACGACCTATCATGGTCTGATGGGGGGCGATTATGTTCCGTTTGAGGGAATTTGTTTGACCGATACATTCCAGCTTTATGAGCAAGAAAAAGACCTGATCAGTGATTTGCTGGTGGATAACAGTACACGTCGGGCGCACCAGAAGGAACTGGATATTCGTGTTATTGTTGGCAACCCCCCTTATTCTTCTGGACAAAAAAGTGAAAACGACAATGCGCAGAATATTGGCTATCCTAAATTGGATCGTCGCATTCGTGAAACTTATGCTGCTCAATCCAAAGCAAGCAATGTTAATGGACTTTATGACAGTTATATTCGTGCCATTCGTTGGGCAAGTGATCGCATAAAAGACTGTGGTGTTATTGGTTTTGTGACAAATTCAGGTTTTATCAATGGATATTCTACGAGTGGATTACGAAAAGAATTGAATGAAGAATTTTCGAGCATTTATGTTTTCAATTTGCGTGGTGATATTCGCAAAAATATGATGAGCAAAGGAGCTGCTCGAGAAGGGCAAAATGTTTTCGGAAGTGGAAGTATGGCAGGAATCGCTGTGACACTATTTATTAAAAATCCAAATGTCACGGAGCATTGCAAAATTCACTATTACAATATTGGTGATAATCTCACGACAAAGGAGAAATTATCTCAACTTCAGCGGTTGGGTAGTGTTGGCGGTATCAAGCGTGAACACGGCTGGCAGATGATTACGCCAGATGAATATGGCGATTGGCTGAATCAGCGCAACAGTGATTTTAAAAAATTTCTGGCCTTAGGTGATAAGAAAGGCAGTGATAAAAAGCTCTTTGAAACGTTTTCTCGTGGGATTATAACTACTCGCGATGCCTGGGCATATAATTCAAGCCGTGAAAATCTAGCGAAGAATATGCGTAACACGATAACTTTCTATAACAATGAAGTGGAACGTTTTAATAATGTTTATGCGCATTCTGACCGCAAAGCACGTGCAAATGCTGTGAACGATTTTGTTGATACAGATACCCAAAAAATCAGTTGGAGCAGTAGTCTTAAAGAGGAATTGGTAAGAGGAAAGTTTTCTGAATTTGAAAGTAATTGCTTAGTTCAAAGTCTTTATCGTCCTTTTACACAACAATGGCTTTATTATAACCGTACTTTTAACGAAAGAGTATATCAAATGCCGCGTATATTCCCTATGAAGCAAGCGGTTGAAAACAGAGTAATACAAGTTACGGGAGTTGGAGCAAGCAGTGGATTTTCTGTTCTGATGACTAAGAATTTATCTAATCTTCATGCAATGGATACTGGTCAATGTTTTCCACGGTATGTTTATGAAGATGTTGCACCCTTAGGAGCTAAAAAAGGGAATCAGGTTCATTTGTTTGCAAATTTTGCAGAGGAAAGCAAAGAAACTGGTTTACAGCGGCGTGATGCTCTTACGGATGAAGGGTTGGCTTATTTTAAGGCAGCTTATCCTGGTGAAATGATTACAAAGGATGATTTGTTTTATTATGTTTATGGGATTTTGCATTCTGAAGATTATCGTGCTCGTTATGCGCATAATCTGTCTAAACAATTGCCGCGTATTCCAACAGTTAAAAAGGTAGAGGATTTTTGGGCTTTTGTTACAGCGGGGCGAAAGCTTGGTGATTTGCATATGAATTATGAAGAAGTTGAACCCTATCCCGTTACCTATAAACAGGGTGATCCAAGAACTTGGGTGATTTCTGATGAGAAGAGTTTTTATCGTGTTGAAGCAATGAAATTTGCTGGTAAGCGTGGTGCTATTGACAAAAGCACAGTGATTTATAATGCGCATATCACGATGCAGAATATTCCTCTTGAAGCTTATGAGTATGTGATCAATGGCAGGCCTGCTCTTGAATGGGTTATGGAGCGGCAGGTTGTCAAAACGGATAAAGCGAGTGGGATTGTGAATGATGCCAATCGCTATGCTGTTGAAACGGTGGGTAATCCAGCTTATCCATTGGAATTGTTTCAGCGGGTTATTACTGTAAGCTTGGAAACAATGAAAATTGTGCGCAACCTGCCAAAATTGGAAGTGAGAGAAACTGAAAAGGTTAAATTATCCATTGTGCGGTAAAAAAGTGTTGAGTCGTAACAAACTGGCACTATCATACACCTTGCCAGCTCGTGGGTATTGCGACAGCCCTTGGCACTTGAGACAAGTCCATAAGAGGCATGTCTTTCTTGTACAGTTTTACGCTGCGCAGGCTCTCTTCCTTTGTGATGTGCAAGAAAATGGTTTTGATTGATTCAATAGAGAACAGATTTGAAATGAGAGAATCTGATGATATTGAGAGCTCTCATTCAAGTTGTAGCGTAATAAATTTTCATTATAAATCAATATATTGTATGTGATAAAGCACCTTAGGCAGTGAGGTCGCTAAAATTATGACGCATGAGCTTTAGCGGCAGTGATGAATATTCTCAGGCAGGGTTTTCTTATCGAGCTTTATGTGAGTAAACCATATAAATGGGGAAGCTGAGAGGAACTTGTCCAGAGAAAGTGGATTGTTTACAAATCGTTGCTAATAAGAATCGTCGCCTTTTGAGATGTTGAGAGGAAATGACAATTCTCATGAAATCTGTCTTTTGAGATGTTCTGATATTGAAGTGAGCAGGTGGAACGCGTTAGACAAGAAGCTGAGTTATTATTGTTTACAGATCAATAGAGTTTAAAAATTTTCGTTCTTTTTGGGAGAGGAAACCAGACAAAAAGTGATCTTAGAGAGCGAAATGATTTCAAAAAAGATTGCGATAAAAAATGTAGGGTATTTGTCGCGGTGTGCGTTTTGAGCTTATTCCTATCTGTGATCTAAAATGCTCTTATGAAGATGCTTTTTAGAATAAGAGATTGTTACTAATATATTGACTTATAATGATAGTTTAATGTTCTCTCTGTTAAATGAGAAATCTAAGTATTATAAATTTTCTTATTTTAAATCTATTAAAATTACTTCTTTGCATGTCATATGAGGTTGGTATGTTCGTGTTTAAGAAAGGCGTAATGCATGCCTCTTACCAATCATCCCAAGAGGTTTAAGAGCTATCGTAATACTTGGGGGGTGGCAAAATATAGGGTGGGGCGGTTTGCATTTTTTATGAAGGGTAAGACAGTGGTGTAAATAGATTTTTATGACAAGTTTGATTTTATAGCTATCTGGGAAGATTTATTTACAAGAGCTGTCTTCTATATTGGGGATGGCATTAGATAGATCACGTGTTGTGAGATCAAGTTTGGGATGTAAGAGATGTTTTTTGGTTAATGTGCAAGACAGTGACACGTGTATCGGGGCGTTGTGCTTTGTATGGGGGGAAGTTCTGGCGGGCTTTTATGGCGGTAATTCGTGTGGAAAGGTATGGAGAGAAGGGTAAAGCAGTCAGAGGGTAGCAAGGTTTAAAGTCACAAGAATAAAGATCAGGGAGAAAGGTCAGAATGCGGTTCTGATATAGACTTGGAGCGTTTTAATATATTGGAATATAAGAATGCGGATTTGATTGATCTGTTGTATTGCGCTTTCAGCATTGTTCTTTTTAACAGGATAGGCAATGAAATGGATATCAGGCATTAAATATTTAAGTTCTCGCATTGAGCGCCACACATGGTAATCATGGGTGACGATATAAAGGGTTTTATAGTGGTGTTTTTTGATCCAATCGGCGCTTTCTTTAGCATTTCCTCTGGTGTTAATCGCTTGATGCCCGATGTCAATACAACAGGAGATAAGCCGTGGGGTAATATGCATGTTGTGCATGAGACTTTTCAGATTGGTTGTGGTGTTTACGCCACTGATGAGGAGACGTGAACCAAGCCCCCTTTGTAAGAGATTAAGTCCTGTCTCTATTCGGTTTTCTCCGCCTGTAAGCACGATAATGGCATCCGCTTTGGGGAGAGGTGTTGGGGGAGAGAGTCGTTCAGTTTTTTCAGAAAAAATAATAAAACCGCCCCAGAAAATTAAAACAATGATTGAAAGAGTAAGGGTTGTCGGTGGAAAATAGCGAAATAAAAGCCATGGAGACCAACTATTATAGTGGGTCCGTTTTGGAAGAGGACGTTCTAAATTGTTTTGCGTCAATGAGTTGAAAGTATTGTAAGTCATAAAATTAAAATAAACCGTTTTCACATTGATCAATTTTTTTCAGTTGCGCTAAAATAGTCATGCGGTTTGTAAGGGTGGTAAGAAAAGAAACGAAAATAATAAGAAAAATGATTTTTCCGTAGGGGATGGAACTTATGGAAAGATGTCCAAACAAAGCTGTTACTTGGCTAGCTTCTACTCTTCCCAAGTTATAATTCGTCCAGAGACAAAAGGCTGAAAATAGAAATATGCTTGTGAGACCACCATATAAAGCACCACGCAGCGCAGTTTTAAAAAAATGCCAGTCAAATTGGCGAGCAATGAAAAGAGTTTCAGTACCAAGGAAATATAAGACATTGATAATATGTGTATTTTCTGCCAATGCATTGCGGGTGGCAAAAATGATGGTGAGGATAAGAGAGCCTAAAACCAATGCTAAAATTGAAAAACCAATGAAAACAGTGGTGTGTGCCATGGTCGCAAAACGATGAACCCAAACACGGTGATCATCAAATTGACCTCCTGGAATTTGGGTTTTAATGGCGTGATTAATGGCTGCAAAATTGATTTTTTCATCTCTCTTCAGGGTCACAATGATGAGGCGGGGAAGGGGTAGTTCATTGACATTGAAGCCTGTTCCAAGCCATGGCTCCAGTAACTTTTCTGTAGCTTTTTGGTCAACAATTTTTGCATCTTGTACACCAGAAAATGTTTTAACCAATTGTACGGCATCACGGAGTGCTTTGTTGATATCAACATTGTCAATGGGGCGTATTTGTATTGTTGCTTCATAGCTAATCTGATTACTCCAATTTTGGGCGGCACGTTGGACCAAATCAACACCGATTAAGGTGAGGCTTGAAAGAAATGTCATAATAGCAATCACGGCAACTAATGCTTTTCCAGAAATATTACCACTGGGAATAATCGCTGTTGTATTTTTTTTATTGCTTGTAAAAATGGGGAAAGACTTATTCATGAATCGTCATCCGTCCGTTATGGAGAAGCATACGCCGTGCTGCAACTTGTTCCATTAAGGCAATATCATGGGTGGCAATGATAACAGCCGTTCCAAAACGGTTTAATTCAATAAACAAACGGAGGAGGCGTTTTGCCAAGGGCGGATCGACATTTCCGGTGGGTTCATCGGCAAGTAGAATTTCAGGTTGATCAATGAGTGCGCGTGCAATGGCTACCCTTTGTTTTTCCCCACCGGAAAGAACCGGTGGTAAAACATGAATATGATCTCCAAGACCTACCCAACAGAGAAGATCTTCCACTTCACTGCGATAGGTTGCTTCTTCTTGTCCTTTAATGCGTAAAGGTAAGGAGACATTTTCATAAGTGGTCATGTGGTCGAGTAAACGAAAATCTTGAAAAACCACCCCGATACGTTGTCGCAGCGCAGGGAGCTCTTGTCGTTTGAGTAATGCTGTGTCTGTTCCAAAGAGATCAATATGACCGCGGGTGGGTTTGAGTGCTAAAAACATAAGACGCATCAGCGACGTTTTCCCTGCTCCAGAGGCACCTGTGAGAAATTGAAATGATCCAGGAGGAATATGAAAGCTAATATCACGAAGGACCTCAGGGCCCATTCCATAGCGTAGGCCGACATTTTCAAAATGAATCACTTTTTATTATTACTCCTGATTTTATATTGCATCATTTATTCTAAAAACTCTTACTTTCATTGCTTTAGATTTTTGTTGTAAGCTTGTTTATTTTAGATTTCATGGTTTTCAATATTTTTTATACACCCTCGTTATAGATAAATATTTTTGCTCAAGAATATTATCACTTATACTTTCTTTTTTTAGCCTTATTTATGATTTTAGCAGGAATTTCAAAGGGATTCTAGCATAAACATCAGAACTATTTTTCCTTCTTACTCAGAGGCTTTTTTTGCATTGAGTGGACATTAGGTGATTTTAAAAAGCTATGTTGCTCTTTTTATCTTACTTTCTTATTCTTGTTCGCATCCCAATCCTGAGGTTTTTGCTTAAATTATTTCTTACCTGTTATGAAAAAAAGCGTTTGTTGTTAGAATGATTGAGCTTCTCGTGAATTGTTTTATTTTTTATTCTCCTCGGTGGTTTTCGTAATAATGCTGAGATAATTTTAGCAAAAAAAACAAAAACCACCGTATGTTGTATTGCGTCGTGTTTTTTAGTTTTGTCGGTTGGCAATCAGATCTTCAACAACTTGTGGTTCGGCAAGGGTTGAAATATCTCCGAGAGTATCAAAATCGTTTTCAGCGATTTTTCGTAAAATACGTCTCATAATTTTCCCTGATCGCGTTTTGGGAAGCTGCGGAGCAAACTGAATTTTATCCAATATGGCAATAGAGCCTATTTCTTGTCTCACATGCTTGATAAGGTCTTTTTGCAATTCTTCACTTGGCGCTGTTCCTTCCATGAGGGTCACAAAACTATAAATTCCTTGTCCTTTAATGGGATGCGGGTAACCCACAATAGCTGCTTCTGATACAGAGGGATGAGAAACAAGAGCTGATTCAATTTCAGCGGTTCCTAATCTGTGCCCCGAGACATTGAGAATATCATCAACTCGTCCTGTGATCCAATAATAACCGTCGCTATCGCGCCTACAGCTATCGCCTGAAAAATATTTTCCTTTATAGGAGGAAAAATAAGTTTGAATAAAGCGTTCATGATCCTTATAAAGTGTGCGCATTTGTCCTGGCCATGAATCACTGATACAAAGAGTGCCTTCTGCTTCACCTTCTAAAACATTGCCTTGGGCATCAACAATTTGGGGTTGAACACCAAAGAAAGGACGTGTGGCCGATCCTGCTTTGAGGGGGGTTGCACCAGGCAAGGGTGTGATCATATGCCCTCCTGTTTCCGTTTGCCACCATGTATCGAGAATCGGACAACGGTCATTTCCAATTATATGATAAAACCATTCCCATGCTTCTGGGTTAATAGGTTCTCCTACTGTGCCTAAAAGACGCAACGACGTCCTGTCTGAGTGTTCAACAAATGAATTTCCTGCTCCCATTAAGGCGCGGATAGCTGTTGGTGCGGTGTAGAGTGTATTGACTTGATGCTTGTCGACAATGTGCCAAAATCTTCCTTTGTCAGGAAAGGTTGGTGTGCCTTCAAACATTAAAGTGGTCGCACCATTGCATAAAGGTCCATAAACCAAGTAAGAATGACCGGTAATCCAACCAATATCAGCTGTACACCAGTAAACTTCATCGGGGTGGTAATCAAAAACATATTGGTGAGTCATCGAGGCAAAAACAAGATAGCCTGCTGTGGTATGCAAAACACCTTTGGGTTTGCCGGTTGAGCCTGAAGTATAAAGAATAAAAAGCGGATCTTCAGCGTTCATTGGTTCTGGTGGACAAGCTGTTTTGGCATGAGCTATCTCTTCGTGGTACCAAAAATCACGTCCCTCTATCCATTGAATGGGTCCACAAGTCCGCCGTATAACCATGACTTGGTCCACATGCACGTTTTGGCGCGCTGCTATCTCAATAGCATGGTCAACGTTGTCTTTTAAGTTAATCCGTTTGCCGCCACGCAAGCCGTGATCAGCGGTAATCATAAAGGTTGATTCACAGTCAACAAGGCGTCCTGCTATTGCTTCAGCAGAAAAGCCAGCAAAAATAACCGAATGAATAGCTCCAATGCGAGCACAAGCAAGCATAGCATAGGCTGCTTCGGGAATCATAGGAAGATAAATGGTTACTTTATCGCCTTTCTTAATGCCACGACTTTTCAAAAGATTGGCAAAACGACAAACATGTTCATAAAGCTCGTTATAGGTTATTTTTTTATCATGATAAGGATTATCTCCTTCCCAAATGAGCGCGATTTTGTCTCCATGGGTTTTCAGGTGGCGATCAATGCAATTATAGGTAACATTTGTTATCCCATCTTCGTACCATTGAATGGAGACATCTCCGTTAAAAGAAGTGTTTTTTACTTTTGTAAAAGGTTTAAACCATTCAATGCGTTGACCATGTTTTGCCCAGAAGCTTTCTGGATCATTAATGCTTTCTCGATACCATTGTTGATAAGTTTCCTCATCGAGTAAAGTATTTTTTTTGATCTCTTCTGATATTGGATAAATTTTTTCAGTCATGTTTCCCTCTTTTTATTGTTTGGAAAAATCTGCCTCTGTATTTTTGTATGGTTATATTTGTGGCAGAGTTTTCCCAAAAGCTTTTCATTATGAGGTTAGACTAAATGACAAAGATTAGAATAGTCAATTTTTAAATCTGATACGTTTTTCTTAAAAAGGTATTTTATGCTTTTAGGATATTCAAATATGGCAAAGACTATTGCGGTATAGAGCTTTTTATAAAAGCATAAAGATATTAAAAAAATACCCCTATAAAGGAGAGGGAATGAGAATGCTTTTTAAAAGAATAAATTTACTAAATATTAATATAAACCAAAATATCTACGCAAAAAATTAGAAATAAAGAACATAATAAATGACGATAATGCCATTATAATAGACAATCTCCAACCTACGCCATTGAATATTTTAAAAGAAATGGCAATTATTAGGAGTAATTATAATTAACATGCAAAACATTCTTACAACTTCATAATGAATATCCATTATAACAAAATCCTAGTTATAGTAATGAGATTAATAAATAATTATGAAAAAAATTTGTTCAGTATACTCGAAACTCATCCGATAAATAATTAATATAAACCGAAGTATCTACATAAACTATCAGAAATAATGAACAGAATTACTGTATATAATGTTGATTTTATAGATAGTTTCCAACTGTAGCCACCAATTTTTTTTAAACCAATAGTATATATAGGGATGAATACAATGAGAATGCAAAACAGTCTTATGATTTCATAAAGAATATTCATTATAACAAAATCCTGATTATAAGATGTGATTCACAATAGATATCTCCGAAAACTATTTTATCCACAGATGTAGATATTTAATTTTGGTATATTCTTTCGAATATATTTACAGAATTATTTATCTTCAGAGATATCTTTGTAGCTACTTTTTATAAATTAGAACCAACAATTCCAAGCTGACTGTCCAAAGCCATAAATAGCACCTCCAATGAGCCCCCCTCCCAAACCTACAGTTCCACCTGTAAGAGCACCTCCTAGTCCTCCAAACAGAGCTCCCCCTGCTGCTCCTGTTAGCCCTCCCTGAGCTCCTAGTGTAGAGGCGTGTGAAATCATGTTATTAGCAAAACCATTAAAGCTACATGCATTTCCATGAGTATGTTTTGATATTCCATGAAAAGGTCTTGAATTGTGCGAATGACCAAAAGAAGGCTTTGTCGCCATATGACCGAATGTGTTGAATGAACCAAACATATTAATTCTCCTTAATTATCTACATTAAAAGTAGTATCATAATGATACATTTCAAATTGGTATCACGTATTTTTAGAGAAATTACAAATATAAACTTTAAAAATGGTGATAAAAATACTGTATAAATAATAACTATATTATGTATATATGAAATTTTTTCTTAAAAAATATAATAATATTATTTTCAATATTTTAAAATATAAGAAATTACACCATATTTTTTCTTAATTAAAGTTTAAATTTAGAAAAATTGCGTATATGAAAAGTTGAAGTTTTTCTCTTTGTTTACGAGAACGATAAAGAAATATCGTTATTGGGATCTATCTCATTGCCATTGTTTTGCCTGCATGTATTATGCGCATATGCTTGGGATTAGTTCTTTTATTTTTCAGGCGGATATTGACTGTATTTACGCTTTGTAGAGCATAGAAAGCCTCTATGCTATCGTTGATCTTATAGATTGCTAGCATGTTGTTTAGCGCGGCTCTTGGTGCTCTATTGGGTATTTGAGATGTTTATTTTGCTCAAGTGACTTACATGAAAGAGTTTTGTTATTGTATTATGCAGCCATAAGCCTCTTTTGCCTGCTTTACGCCATTGGCATGCGGGGAAATTGTTTACGCATGTTGGAGAAGTTAAGAGAATGCGTGATTTTCAATGAAAATCATTGCGATAATCGTATTCAATATTCTTTTGCTATTAGTGATTTTGCGACAGTTTTTTCATTCATGCTCAACGCCCCTCTTATCATTTTGCTTTTATATAAGGATTTATTTTTTATGTTGCTTTTGCTGGAGAGGCGGTCAGAGGGGAGTAAAGTAGAAGCAATGTGCGAGAATATGAGAGCAAAATTGTAATGCTATTTTGAAGCTATTGTACGCGTTGTGGATGTGCCGGTGAGAAATTTGAGAAGACCAGCTTTTTTGCTAGAATTGCTCTTTTATTGAGATTGAAGGAAATATTTTTCTCATTTCTGCTGTTTTTGGCTTGTTCGTAGAATCTTCAATGGGAATTTATTGAAGGGGGAATAGATTTATATGAGGGGAAATTGCTTTACACAGGGCGTTTTCCAAATAAAGCGGAGCCAATGCGAAGGACATTAGAGCCAAACTGTAGAGCGGTTTTGAAATCACTGGACATACCCATGGAAAGCTTTGGAAGACCTGCTTGTTTTGCTAATTTTGCTAGAAGAGCGAAATAGGGACCGGGGTTTTCGTCGACAGGGGGGATGCCCATAAGTCCGATGATATCGAGTCTATAGTTGTTTTTGCATTGAGAAACAAAAGGGATCACTTCTTGGGGTGCAACACCACTTTTTTGCGGTTCTAACCCAATGTTGACTTGAACATAGCAGGGGAGATTCTTTTTTTGCTTTTGCATTTCTTCCATCAAAACTTTGGCTATTTTTTCACGATCAACCGTTTGAATAACATCAAAAATTTTGACAGCTTCAGCGGCTTTATTTGATTGTAGGGGACCGATGAGATGGAGTTTAATATTTTCAAATTGTTGACGTAAAGCAGGCCATTTTTGTGCTGCTTCTTGTACGCGGTTTTCTGCAAATAAAGATTGGCCTGCTTGCAAAAGGGGTCGTATATCAATAGCAGAAACAGTTTTTGAAACAGCGATAAGTTCAATTTCTTCTACAGGGCGTTGTAACTCTTGACATGTTTCAGCAATGTCTTTTTGAAGGTTTTGCCATGCTTCAATGGAAGGGGCATCGAGGGGCGTTTGTGTATTCATGTTTTTGTGCTTTACCTTTTTTGTTCAAGAGTTGGTCGTTTTTTTTAAAGTTTTATAAAATACTTAGGGAAATATTTCACGAAAATGTTGACGATGAGGTTAATCCATGGTCAAGCATAATAAAACAAGTTTTTGGTTCTGTTTTATTAAAAGAGTATAATGGGAATGACAATTGGACATTATAATATAGGCGAACGCTATAATCCACGTGCGAGAGAAAAAAAATGGCAAGAAATTTGGGATGAAAAGAAAATTTTTCAGACTCTTCAAGAAGATGCTCGTGAAAAATATTATGTTTTAGAAATGTTTCCTTATCCTTCTGGGCGCATTCACATGGGGCATGTGCGCAATTATGCCATGGGGGATGTGGTTGCACGCTATAAACGCGCCAAGGGGTTTAATGTGCTTCATCCCATGGGGTGGGATGCTTTTGGGATGCCGGCTGAAAATGCCGCTATGCAAAATAAAGTGCATCCTAAAACTTGGACCTATCAAAATATTGCGGTCATGCGCGGGCAATTAAAACAATTAGGACTCTCATTAGATTGGGCGCGTGAATTTGCAACTTGTGATGTGGAATATTACCACCGCCAACAAATGTTGTTCCTTGATTTCTATCAAAAGGGGTTGGTAGCACGTAAAGTGGCTAAGGTGAATTGGGACCCTGTTGATCATACTGTTTTGGCCAATGAACAGGTTGTTGATGGGCGGGGATGGCGTTCTGGTGCGTTGGTTGAACAACGTGAGTTGACGCAGTGGTTTTTCAAAATTAGCGACTTTAGTGAAGATCTCTTGGCAGGGCTTGAAGAGCTGAACCAATGGCCGGAAAAAGTTCGCACCATGCAAAAAAACTGGATTGGAAAATCACAAGGTTTGCTGATTCGTTGGGCCTTAAAGTCGGCGGGTGATGCTGATGATGTTTGTGAGAAATTTGATGAGGTTGTTTGTTATTCAACGCGTCCTGATACACTGTTTGGCGCTTCCTTTTTGGCTCTGTCTGTTGATCATCCTATTGCACAAGCTTTGGCAAAAAAAGACAAAGCGTTGAGTGCTTTTATTGAAAATTGTCGGTGTGGTGGAACGACAACGGCAGCACTTGAAACAGCTGAAAAACAAGGGTTTCTCACGCCCCTTTTGGCTGTTCATCCTTTCGATTCAACAGTACATATTCCCGTTTATATCGCGAATTTTGTGCTTATGGACTATGGAACAGGGGTTGTTTTTGGTTGTCCAGCTCATGATCAGAGAGATTTCGATTTTGCGCGTAAATATGATCTTCCAATAAAACCCGTGGTTTTGCCAAAAGGAGAGCAAGCAGAAGATTTTGTCACACCTGAAACACCTTATACGGGTGATGGGGTGATGATCAATTCCAGTTTTTTGGATGGTTTGACACCCCGACAAGCTTTTGAAGAAGCTGCTAAAAAGCTTGAAAAACAAATGCTCAATGGGCAACCGCAAGGGAAGAAAACAGTGCAATTTCGTTTGCGTGATTGGGGGATTTCACGTCAACGTTATTGGGGGTGCCCCATTCCGATGATCCATTGTACAACTTGTGGGGTTGTTCCTGTTCCACGTGCCAATTTACCGGTTGTGTTGCCTGATGATGTTACTTTTGATCAACCAGGAAATCCTCTTGCACGACATGAAACATGGCAAAATGTTACTTGTCCTTCCTGTGGTCAACCTGCCAAACGCGAAACCGATACCATGGACACATTTGTTGACTCTTCTTGGTATTATGCACGCTTTACGGCTCCTTTTGCGCAGGGACCTGTTGACAAACAAGCAACAGCTGAATGGTTGCCTGTGCAACAATATATTGGTGGAATTGAGCATGCCATTTTGCATCTTCTTTATGCGCGCTTTTTTATGCGTGCTATGAAATTGGTCGGTCATGTGACGGTAGATGAGCCTTTTAAGGGGCTTTTTACCCAAGGGATGGTGGTGCATGAAACCTATCGGGATGATCAAGGGTGGGTTTCTCCAGCAGAAATTTCGATTGTTGAAAAAGATGGAAAGCGGTGTGCTTATAAATTAACCGATCAAAGTGAAGTGACGATTGGTTTGATTGAGAAAATGTCAAAATCAAAAAAGAATGTCGTTGATCCTGATGATATTATTGCATCTTATGGCGCTGATACTGTGCGTTGGTTTGTGTTGTCAGATTCTCCTCCCGAGCGGGATGTCATTTGGACAGAATCTGGTGTTGAAGGTGCACATCGCTTTGTACAGCGTGTTTGGCGCCATGTGGCTGTGAGTGCTTCTATTTTAAAGGATGTGGCGCCTTGTGCAGGGCATCAGGGAGCGGCTTTGGAACTCTCAAAGGTCGCACATCGCACGCTCCACGCTGTAGAAGATGATTTGGAAAAATTCGCTTTTAATCGGGCTATTGCACGCCTTTATGAATTCTTGAATATTATGGCGCCGTTGTTAAATAGGATAGAAAGTGTTGACGATGAAATGAAAGCTTCTTTACGTCAAGCTATGGATTTTTTTCTTGCTATGATTGCACCCATGATGCCCCATTTAGCAGAAGAATGTCATGCTGCTTTAGGGGGAAAAAATTTAATATCTGCGCTTGCTTGGCCTATTTATGATCCCACGTTAACCGTTGCGGAATGCTATACTTTGCCAGTACAAATTAATGGTAAAAAACGTGGTGAGGTGAGCGTTGCAGCAACTGCTGATGAGGTGATGATTAAAGAAGCGGTTTTGGCGTTAGATTTTGTAAAGGCGCAGCTAATTGAAAAGCCTGTGAAAAAAATCATTGTTGTTCCACAAAGGATTGTGAATGTCGTTTTTTAGAAGTTCTATTCTTGTCATTTTAGCTGGTGTATTCACACTGTTGTGTGGATGCAAAGTTGAACCGCTTTACCGTCAAGAGTTGCAGAGTGCAATGACAATGGATTCTGCTTCTTATGGGAATCCTGCTTCTGGATACCCTTCTGGACAAGCTTCTTTGGGATTAGCGCAAAAGCTTGCTTCTATTGTTGTGGAAGAACCTTCGGATCGTTTTGGACAAATGGTGCGCAACCATCTGCTTTTTCTTTTGTATGGAAATGGTGCTAAACCTTCTCTACCTGCTTATCAATTGGCATTACAGATATCCGTCTTTACAAGAGAATCTATGCAGATAGAGGTTGATTTCGAGAAAAAGAGAAAGGGACGACCTTCTGTTGGAACTGTTATGAGCAGAGCTTCTTACACTTTGCAGGATATGAAAAATACTCTTGTTGCAAAAGGAACAGCAATGATGAATGCATCTTTTGAGCGACTTCGTCAAGAATATGCAACGCTGCAAGCAGAAGAAGATGCAAAAAAACGTGTTGCGGAAGAGTTGGCTGAACAGATCTTTTTGTTACTTTCAAAAGATCTTTCCAATAAAAATTCTAGATATTAAGCAATATTTTGTCCTGTTTTTTTCCAGTCGTCGAGGAATATTTGCAACCCTTTGTCGGTGAGAGGGTGTTTGACCAGTGCTTTTAAGATTGCTGGTGGAACTGTTGCAATGTCAGCACCACTGAGTGCTGCTTCTTTGACATGATTAACGGTGCGGATTGAAGCGGCCAAGATTTGTGTTTCAAAGTTATAGTTATCATAAATTGTGCGAATTTCATGAAGCAGTTCACTTCCATCATTTCCACAATCATCAAGTCTACCAATAAAAGGTGAAACGAATGTTGCGCCTGCTTTGGCGGCTAATAAGGCTTGATTGGCAGAAAAACAAAGTGTGAGATTTGTTTTTAGTCCTGCTGCTGTGAGGGCTTTACAGGCTTTTAATCCATCGAGTGTTAAAGGAAGCTTGATACAAATATTGTCGGCAATCTTTGCTAAAACAGCTGCTTCTTTCATGATGCTTTCAAATTCCGTTGCTGCAACTTCAGCAGAAACAGGTCCGCTAACGAGAGCACAAATTTCTTTTGTAACATCAAGAATATTGCGTCCTGATTTTAGGATAAGAGAGGGATTGGTGGTAACACCATCAACAAGGCTTAAATTCTGTAACTCTTGAATTTCTTCAATATTGGCGCTATCCACAAAAAATTTCATCTCTAACCTCTTCTTTTTAGCTTTATCCTATTTTTTGTTATGCGCTATTGTTGACTGCAAAAGCAAGAGAAAGAATTAATATCTGTGTAAAGAACAAGAATGCTATGGTGTTAATCATGTACCCGTTTTCGGTAAAGAAATATGATTTATCGTTTCCACACCCATTTCATAGTGTTACTCGTGATAAGGTATAGAATTCATTGCGTACCAACATTTTTGCGTATTGGCATCTTTGCGTAGCGGTGTTTTTATATTTATGGAAATAAGCTAGCATTATCAAACACTTTGCTCATTTCCTATTTGCGATTGCTCTTGATATTTGAGAGTGCATCATAAGATACCTTCCTTTTTTAGGGGGTATGTTTAACTTTGTTTTTGATGAAAGCGGATGGATTTATTTTGTCGTAAAACACTGTTGAAGAACGCCTGTAAAATTTTACGCATGAAGGGTTTTTTTATGGTCAATTACATTGATTTATTCTGTGTTCTCCATTCTTCAACAATACGCTTTTGTGCTGCTTGTATTGTTGCTTGATTCTCAATCAAGCTGAAAGATGTATACACGTGTTTTCACGTTTTGGCACAAAGCCAAGGTGAATATTGTAACGGCTCCATTTGCAATATTATTCTCCCTATAATTAAAATCATGGGATACTCTTTCATCAATAAGGATTTACAAATGTTCCTCGATGGGGTTGAAATGAGAAAAATTCATCGTATTGAGGGTTTTATTACAATAGGTAAAATGATGATTATATCTTTATAAATCAGTTTGTTGAAGATAAATTGAGATATGAGGCGGTAAAAAAATAAAAGTGTGCGTTGGGAAGAAGTCATACTATGGGATCGCTTTGTTGAAGGATGCACTTAACCGATAGCATGTTGAATGCTTAATAGTGATGCGCTTTATTTGCACAGAAGAATGGCGCTGTTTTTTTTGCTATAGAGTTTTTTATTATAGACGATGAGATTGGTTCTTTTATTGGCACTTTGGTGATGAAATGAGTATTAAAAAGAATTTTTGTTAGAAAAGTGTTGTAATCGGGGGGATTGAATCCTGCAATGAATTTTATAAGAGTGTTTAAAGATTAAGGTTTAGGCCTGTTGGTGTTCAATAGGTCGTAGATTGGTTTAAAAGATGAATTCAAACATGATAGAGGAAAAGATTGTATCCGTATTGGTTCCTCTTCCTGTTGCTCACGCTTATAGTTATAAAGTTCCATCTTCTATGGAGGTGAACGTTGGTTCCTTTGTTCGGGTTCCGTTGATGGGGCGTGAGCTTTGCGGTTTTGTTGTGGACGTTGGAGAGCAGACAGCCGATGGGCAAAAGTCTGCTCCTGTGGCGCGTGAAAAATTACGCTCTCTGCTTCATGTTTTTGATTGTCCCCCATTAAAGGCAGAAATGATCACATTTTTGCGTTTTGTTAGTCGCTATACAATGGCACCTTTTGGTCTTGTAGCACGATTGGTTTTGTCGGTACCGGCTGCTTTAGAGCCGGAAGCGCAGATGCTGGGTTTGCGATATTGTGGTGGAAATGTAGAACGTCTCACACCAGCGCGATCACGGATTTTGGAATTGGTGCGTAATGAGAAGATATGGACACGTTCTGGTCTGGCACATGCGGCTGGAACTTCGGTTTCTGTTGTTGAAGGTTTAAAAGCGCTAGGAATTTTTGAAGATGTTAAGGTTCCTGCTCCTGATCTTGTGGCAATGCCTGATCCTGATTTTTGTCCCCCTCAGTTGCAGGGAGCGCAAAATGAAGCAGCAACATTATTGCGGGAAGGTGTTTTATCTTCTCAGTTTCAAGTTTTTTTGCTTGATGGTGTTACCGGATCAGGAAAGACGGAAGTTTATTTTGAAGCGGTCGCTCAAGCTTTCAAAGGGGGCAAGCAGGTTTTAATTTTATTGCCGGAAATTGCTTTAACTCAGCAGTTTTTAGATCGTTTTTATGCACGCTTTGGCGCTGCGGCAGCAGAATGGCATTCTGATTTGACGCCACGTCGTAGAGAACGCGTCTGGCGGCAAGTTGCAGAAGGGCGGGTGCGTGTCGTTGCGGGGGCTCGTTCGGCACTTTTTCTTCCCTTTCATGAGCTTGGCTTGATTGTTGTCGATGAAGAGCATGATAGCGCTTATAAACAAGAAGAGCGCATTTTTTATCATGCGCGTGATATGGCTGTTGCACGGGGCTCTTTTGAGCATTTTCCTGTTATTTTATCCTCAGCCACACCGTCGATTGAAAGCCAAGCCAATGTTTTAAAAGGGCGTTATCAAAAGGTGCATTTACCATCCCGTTTTAAAGAAGTCGCACTTCCACAGTTGCGGGTGGTTGATATGCGTCAAGGAGGGGTGCAAAAGGGGCGCTTTATTTCCTTTGCTCTTGAAAGAGCTTTAAAACAAACGCTTGATAAGGGTGAACAAGCTCTTCTTTTTCTTAATCGCCGTGGTTATGCACCTTTAACTTTATGCCGAATTTGCGGACATCGTTTTCATTGTAACGATTGTTCAAGTTGGTTGGTAGAACATCGCGCGCAAGGGCAACTGAAATGTCATCATTGTGGATATCATCAACCGCTTCCTGAAGCCTGTCCTGAATGTGGAACTTTAGATCATCTTGTAGCTTGTGGACCGGGTGTGGAAAGAATTGCAGAAGAAACAAAAATGCTTTTTCCACAGGCACGATCATTGATTCTTTCAACAGATCTTAAAGGAGGAATTGGGCAGTTGCGAAGCGAATTGCAAGCCATTGCCAATGGCGATGTGGACATTATTATTGGAACACAGTTGGTCGCTAAAGGACATCATTTTCCCAAGCTCTCTTTGGTTGGCGTTATTGATGCTGACCTTGGTCTTGCCAATGGCGATTTACGCGCAAGTGAACGTACCTATCAGCTGCTTTCTCAAGTTACCGGAAGAGCAGGGCGTGTGGGATTGAAAAGTTTAGGATTATTGCAAACTTATCAACCAGATCATCCGGTCATCAAAGCCTTACTTGCATGCCAGCCAGAAGATTTTTACACACGTGAGATTGCAGCGCGTCAGCATTATCATTTGCCCCCCTATGGGCGGCTTGCCTCTTTGATTGTGTCTGCACAACAGCGCCAAGCAGCAGAATATTATGCGCGCGCATTGCGTCAGGCAGCGCCACGGGAAAAAAATATCTCGGTTATGGGACCAGCAGAAGCGCCTTTGGCTTTGGTTCGGGGGCGTTATCGTTTTCGGCTTTTGCTGCAAGGACAGCGTTCTTTTGATATACAAGGGTTTATACGTGCAATGCTTAGCGGTACACCCAAAATGCCCAGTTCCGTTCGGGTTCAAATTGATATTGATCCGCAAAGTTTTTTCTAAAACCAGTATCGCATAAAGTGAAGGTCTCTTTGCTTAAGGTGCTTTACTTGAACTCTTATATTATTCAGAATAAGCATCCAGGCAGCAAAATATGATACATGTCCATTGCATTAAGTGGAGCCACGGGAAAAAATATCTTTGTTATAGAACCAGCAGAAGGGCCTCTCTTCTTCGAGGGCACTATCATTTCGGCTTTTACTTCTTTTTTGTATGAGGGACAGTATTCTTTTGATAGGCGGATTATAAGGGCTGAAAATGCTTAGTTGTACACCCAAAATACCCAATTCTATTCGCGTTCAAATTGATATTGATCTATGTTTCTTCTAAAATCAGTGCAATATAGTGCCATATAAAGTGAAGCTACGCGGGCTTAATGAAGGGCGTGATTTTGATAAAAAAATTTGAAAAGAGAGAATTTGTCGATATTTGAAGCTTATCCGGTATGAAAAATGATATATTATCATTATAAATCAATGTTTTCTTTAATTTTTAGGAGGATATTCATTGTTTTTTCTTTCTTATCAGTTTGAAATAATAGACTTTTTCAATCGCAGCTGCATCTCATTAAAGGTCTTGTGGTGATAAAGGGAGTGTTTTTTTATGGTGACAAGAGCGTTTGGTGGCAAGGGCATTTGAAGAAAAATCAAAGAGAGTGAAAAAATCGCTCAGAGAATGTCAAAAAGAGGCATAAAAAAACTGTGATGCCATCCTGTATATCTAAAAAAAATGCTTTTCAAAAATATTTTGAATATTTTATTAAAATTTTTAAAAAGCAGCGATTTGTGGTGTTGCGAGTCGGCTATGTCTATGCTAGAAACCAAGTGATTTTTGTTCTAGGTTTTAAGAAAAAGATTCTTAAGATTGAGAATGTCTGTTTCATTTCATCTGATAACTATCAGAGAGTCGCTCAAGGGAAAGAGGCGGTATTTCGTGTCGGATTCATTTTCTCTCATACCGCTGCTGTTGGTAGATCAACGCTATGCGCAAGCGCTTTTTGATTGCGTTCAAGAAGCCGGAAACGTTGAAAAGGTTGAAAAGGCAGTAGAGGATCTTTTGCTTGTTTTGGAGCATAAGGATTTAAAACGCTTTGTGCTTAGTCCATTCTTTTCAGTTAAAGAGCAAATTAAGGTGATGCAATCTGTTTGTGCAAACATCAAATTTGCTGATAAAAATGCAGGGCAGGTCATTGGTAATTTTTTACGCGTTATTGCCACAAACCGTAGGCTTAGTGCTGTATTTGGTATTTTACGTGCTTTCCAGCATTGTGTTGCACGCGCTCGTAGGCAGGTTACTGCGCAAATTGTTTCTGCGCGCGCCTTAAGTTCTCAACAAAGACAAGAGTTGTGTGAGGCTTTGGAAGGTGTTGTTGGAGGAAAAGTCTTGCTGCACATCGTTGTGGATCCAACAATTCTTGGTGGATTAATCGTTCGTGTGGGGTCGTCTCAAATTGATACGTCTCTTCTCACAAAATTGTCTTCACTTAAGCTTGCATTGAAAAAAGAGGTCAGCTGATGGATATTAGACCATCTGAAATTTCAAAAATTCTAAAAGAGCAAATCAAAAACTTTGACCAAAAGGCTGAGGTTTCAGAAATTGGTTGGGTTCTCTCTGTAGGGGATGGTATTGCTCGCGTTTATGGTTTGGATAATGTCCAAGCAGGGGAAATGGTCGCTTTTCCAAACGGTGTGCGTGGTATGGCACTCAATTTGGAAGTTGATAATGTTGGTGTGGTCATTTTTGGCTCAGATCGTGATATTCGTGAAGGTGATTGTGTAAAGCGGTTAGGTGCTATCGTCGATGTTCCTGTGGGTCCCGCTTTGCTTGGGCGTGTGGTTGATGCGTTGGGAAACCCTATCGATGGTAAGGGGCCCATTAAAGCAACAGAGCGTCGTCGTGTCGATGTTAAGGCTCCTGGAATTATTCCGCGTCAGTCTGTCCATGAACCGATGTCGACCGGATTGAAAGCGATTGACGCACTCATCCCTATTGGACGGGGGCAGCGTGAATTGGTGATTGGTGATCGCCAAACAGGAAAAACAGCAATTTTGCTCGATACATTTTTAAACCAAAAACCTTTTCATGAGACAGGGGCTGGACGAGAGCAAGACAAAGTTTATTGTATTTATGTGGCTATCGGTCAAAAACGTTCGACGGTGGCACAATTCGTTAAAGTTTTAGAAGAACGTGGAGCGCTGGAATATTCTATTATTGTTGCAGCGACCGCTTCTGATCCAGCACCACTGCAATTTATTGCACCTCTTGCTGGGTGTGCTATGGGTGAGTATTTCCGTGATAATGGGCAACATGCTTTGATTGGTTATGATGACTTATCAAAACAGGCGGTGGCGTATCGTCAAATGTCTCTTTTATTGCGTCGTCCTCCAGGTCGTGAAGCTTATCCGGGAGATGTTTTCTATCTGCATTCGCGTCTTTTAGAGCGGGCTGCGAAGTTGAATGCGGAAAATGGATCTGGGTCGTTGACAGCTTTGCCGGTTATTGAAACGCAAGCAAATGATGTTTCTGCCTATATTCCTACAAATGTGATTTCGATTACTGATGGGCAAATTTTTCTAGAGACTAATTTGTTTTATCAAGGAATTCGTCCTGCTGTAAATGTTGGTCTTTCTGTATCGCGTGTTGGTTCTGCTGCACAAATTAAGGCAATGAAGCAAGTTGCTGGCTCGATTAAAGGTGAATTGGCGCAATATCGTGAAATGGCAGCTTTTGCGCAGTTTGGCTCTGATTTGGATGCGTCAACCCAGCGTCTGTTAAATCGGGGTGCGCGTTTGACAGAGCTGTTGAAGCAGCCGCAATTTTCTCCGCTCAAAACAGAAGAACAGGTGGTGGTTATTTTCGCGGGTGTGAATGGCTATCTTGATGCTTTGGCGGTTTCTGATGTTGCGCGGTTTGAGCAGGGACTTTTAGTGCTGTTGCGTAGTGATTATCAAGATCTCTTAAAGGCAATTGCTGAGCAAAAGCAAATAACAGATGAGCTGAAAGATAAGTTGATAACTGTTCTTGATACTTATGCGAAAAATTTCTCGTGATGAATTGATGGAATGCTTGAATGGCTTCACTAAAAGATCTTAGAGACCGTATCGCTTCGGTTAAAGCAACACAAAAGATTACCAAAGCTATGCAAATGGTTGCAGCGGCAAGGTTGCATCGTGCTCAAGAGGCAGCGCAGTCTGCACGCCCTTATGCGAAGAGAATGGCTGATATTTTGACCAGTGTTGCTGCTGATGTAGATGGTGTTGATGCGCCTACTCTTATGCGTGGTACGGGGCGCGATGATGTGCATCTTTTGGTGGTGTGTACTGCTGAGCGCGGTTTGTGTGGTGCTTTTAATGTGCAAATTGCTCGTCGTGCACGTGAACAGATTAAGGCATTGTTGGCGGCTGATAAAATAGTAAAAATTATCACTGTGGGTAAAAAAGGCGCGGATATTTTATCGCGTGATTACAAAGGCTTGATAATTGATCATATCGATTTGCATGCTGTAAAGCGAATTGGTTTTGCAGAAGCAGTGATGATTAGTCAACGGATTGTTGATTTATTCAATGAAGGCGCTTTCGATGTTTGTACGCTGTTTTATTCTGAATTTGTTTCCGTAATTAATCAGCGTCCAACAGCTTTGGATTTGATTCCAATGGTTGCTCCAAAAGCAACTGTTAGGGCAATAGATATTGTGGAGCAAACCGATCATAACAAAGGTTCACAATCGATTGTTTATGAATATGAACCTGATGCTGCGTCTCTTTTAGAGGCCCTTGTACCACGTAATCTTTCGGTGCAAATCTTTCGGGCTTTGCTAGAAAATGTTGCTGGTGAAATGGGCGCCAAGATGACAGCTATGGATAATGCATCGCGCAATGCGGGTGAAATGATTAGTAAATTGACGGTGGCTTATAATCGTCAACGTCAAGCACAGATTACGACAGAATTGATCGAAATTATTGCGGGCGCTGAAGCGCTTTAAATGGAGAAGGTAAGAATTGATGGTAAAAGCAGTAACCTCAAGCAAAGGAACAGAAAAAGGTGAAAAAAAGAAACCAGCTGCTCGTTCCGGCGTGAAAAAAGCCGCTTCGAAATCTCAAGTGGATGTAAAGGCTTCCTCTGTACCTGCGCGTGATGCAGCTAAAGATACACCTGTAAAAAAAGATACATCCGCAAAAAAAGAAGAGCATGCAAAAGGCGCTGTTGGTGAAATCAAGCAGATTATTGGTGCTGTCGTTGATGTGCAATTTGAAGGTGAATTGCCAAATATTCTCAACGCTTTGGAAACAGAGAATTTAGGTAATCGCTTAGTATTAGAAGTTGCGCAGCATTTGGGTGAAAATACTGTGCGTACGATTGCTATGGATACGACTGATGGTTTGATGCGGGGCCAAAAGGTTGTGGATACAGGCACACAAATTAGCGTTCCTGTAGGAGAAGCAACGTTGGGACGTATTATGAATGTGATTGGGGAACCGGTGGATAATGTGGGACCAATCGCTTCAACCAAAACACGTTCTATTCACCAAGAGGCACCTGAATATGTTGAGCAATCGACTGTTTCGGAAATTCTCGTCACCGGTATTAAAGTCGTGGATTTGTTAGCCCCTTATTCTAAAGGGGGTAAAATTGGCTTGTTTGGTGGTGCTGGTGTTGGAAAAACCGTTCTCATTATGGAGCTTATAAACAATATTGCAAAGGCACATGGTGGCTATTCTGTATTTGCTGGTGTGGGAGAACGTACACGTGAAGGAAATGATCTTTATTATGAAATGATCGAAAGTCGCGTGAATGTGAATCCAAAAGAGAATAATGGTTCAACGGAAGGGTCAAAATGTGCTCTTGTTTACGGGCAAATGAATGAACCACCAGGAGCGCGTGCGCGTGTGGCTCTTTCAGGATTGACAATTGCAGAAAGTTTCCGTGATGAAGGACAAGATGTTCTCTTCTTTGTGGATAATATTTTCCGTTTCACGCAAGCAGGAGCTGAGGTATCTGCTCTTTTAGGGCGTATTCCTTCTGCTGTTGGGTATCAGCCTACCTTGGCAACGGATATGGGGGCGTTGCAAGAACGTATTACCAGTACAAAAACAGGCTCTATTACTTCCGTTCAGGCAATTTATGTTCCGGCAGATGACTTGACGGATCCGGCGCCGGCAGCGTCTTTTGCTCATTTGGATGCAACAACTGTTCTTTCGCGCTCTATTGCGGAAAAGGGGATTTATCCAGCGGTTGATCCGCTTGACTCTTTCTCGCGTATGTTGGATCCATTGATTGTGGGGGAAGAGCATTACACAGTTGCTTGTCAAGTACAAACCATTTTACAACGTTATAGAGCGCTTCAGGATATTATTGCTATTCTTGGAATGGATGAACTTTCTGAAGATGACAAGTTGCTGGTGGGGCGGGCGCGTAAAATTGAACGTTTCCTTTCACAACCTTTCCATGTTGCGGAAGCCTTTACTGGTTCACCGGGGAAACTCGTTCCTTTAGAAGAGACAATCAAAGGCTTTAAAGGTCTTTGTGCTGGCGATTATGATGATTTGCCAGAAGCTGCTTTTTATATGGTTGGTTCGATTGATGAAGCACTTGAAAAAGGAAAGCGTCTCATGGCAGAGGCTTCTTAGTAAGAGGCTTCTTATTCAAGAGAAAACTGTCATGGGTATTTTTCGTTAAAAAGGACGAGTCGTTGAAGAAAACAAAGAGTCCTTATATCGGGTATTGTGGAGACTTTTGTGGAAAACAATAGAGAAGAGCATTTTTTATTTGAGCTTATATCGCCTGAAAAAATTGTGTTTTCAGAGCAGGTCGTGTCTGTTGTTCTTCCTTCAGCCTCAGGTTATTTGACAGTTATGGCGCACCATGCGCCATTGGCGGCAAGTATTGTGTTGGGCAGTGTTCGTGTTCGCACCTCTTTGGGTGAAAAATTATTTGCTGTATGCGGGGGCGTTGCAAATATTACCTTTTCAGGCTGCTCTTTATTGGTAGAGCACGTTGTGGCTGTAGAGAATCTTTCTTTTGATGTATTAGAACAGCAGATTTTGCAGATTCAAGCGACGTTAGAAGGAGGGACAAGTGATGAGGACAATCATAAAATAGAGGCTTTTTTCCAGCAGTTGTCAGCTGATGGTGCTGTGTTGATAGAAGCGTAGCAGAGTTACAGGAAAAGATGACATGAGCGGAAAAAAGAGTACGGTTGTGTCTGCTAAAAGGAGTGCAAAACCTTTTCCTCATCCTGGTCGTGTCTTTGCGGGACCTTTGCCAAAGTGCTTTGTTTATATTTTTGCTTCTCTTATTTTGCAATGGGCTTATGGTTTAGGGGCTAATATTGTTCAGTCTAACATTGTCCATCTTACGGGTGATTTTCATGCAACTTTGGCCGAGACGACATGGCTGGTAGCGGCTTATATGGCGCCAAATGTGAGTGTAGCGATTATGTTGATCAAAATCCGCTATCAATTTGGGCTGCGCGCTTTTGCTGAATTATCAATTCTTGGCTTTGTTTTGGTTTGCGTGTTGCAGCTCTTTGTTACGGATTTGCGTTCTGCATTGATTATTCGCTTTTTTGCTGGGATTGCTGCTGCTCCTTTGGCTTCGCTTGCGCTGCTTTATATGATGGAGGCTTTTGCTCCAGCAAAGAAGTTTACTGTTGGTCTTAGTTTGAATTATATGAATGCGGCTTTAGCGGCACCTTTATCACGTTTGATTTCTCCTGATTTGCTGGAAAATGGTGGTTTTTCCAGTCTTTCCGCTCTGGAAATGGGGTTGGTTCTTATCAGCTTGGTCTGTATCTATACTTTGCCTCTTACTCCTGTTGTGCGTAGTAAGGTTATTCAAAAATTAGATTGGATAAGCTATGGTTTGATTGCTCTTGGTCTTGGATTAAATGCTGTGATCATGTCTGTTGGCATATTGTATTGGTGGTATGAAGCACCATGGATTGGTTGGGGGCTCGCACTTGCTATTTTCTCGTTGGCTATTGCTATTATTATTGAGCTTAATAGAGAAAAACCGTTGATTGATCTCCGTTGGATTTTCAGTAAAGAAATGGTCCAATCTGTTTTTATTTTATTTATTTTTCATGTTTTTTTATTGGAGCGGTCAAATTTGCCCGTAGGGTTTTTTAATCTTTTTGGTTTGCTCAATCGTGAGATGGCGCCCATGTATCTTGCGGTGACATTAGGGATTCTGTTAGGGGGGGCTGTTTGTGTCTTTTTTTTACGGGCGGGGCGTGAGGATTATTTTTATTTGTTGTCTTTGGGTTGTTTGGCGTTAGGAGCTTATTTAGATAGTCATGTAAACCATTTAACGCGCCCACAAGATATGATGTTGAGCCAAGGGTTGGTGAGTTTTAGTTATGCACTTTTTTTGCCTCCTGCTCTTTTCAAAGGGTTTGTGATCGCTGGTGAGCGAGGACCGCGTTACGTTTTAAGTTTTATTGCTGTTTTTTTGCTAACGCAAGTGACAGGGGGATTGATGGGGTCGGCTTTTTTTGGCAGCCTTCAGTTTTATTTTGCCCATAAGAACTTTGAGTCCTTAACACAAAATATTATTATTACTGATCCGCTTATTTCTGGTGAGATGAATACTTTATTTTCGCCTTCTTATGGTGTTTCTGTTCCCAATGGCTTGAGAAGTGAGCAGGGTACTTCTATGTTGATAGAGAAATTTAAGTTAACAGCAAATATTTTTGCTTATGATGACGTTTTTCGGCTTTATTTTTATATTTCAATGGTTGTATTCGTTATTTTTCTTGTCACAATGATTGTTAAGTCATGCTCTTTGCGTGCATTAGAAAAGTAGAGTAATGTCATAAAAAGAGGGGTGCAAAAAAAATGATAAAAAAATTACGGTCAAAAGCTACGATTGTTGCATTCCTATCGGGCATTACGGGTGTTTTGCTGATTTTGTGGGCTTGGAGGCTTCCTCCTTTTGTGAGTAACATTCAAATAACGGATAATGCTTCTATTAAGGGCAATGTTACTCTGGTTAGTTCACAGATCTCTGGGGTAATCGCACGGATTTATGTGCAAGATTATCAACGCGTTGAAAAGGGAATGCTGCTTTTTGAGCTCGATGATTCTCTTTTTCGGCAGCAGCTTGCACGGGCACAGGCTGTTCTCGATTCAAAAAATGCAAAACTGGCAAGTATTGAATTACAAGCACAGCTTTTGCAGGGCGAAATTAATACAGCAGAGGTGGAATTGGCGCGTTCACGAGCATTTTCCAATGTTGTTCCAGATAGTAAAAAGTTAGGTTTTGGTGATGCGGCAAGTTCTGTTTCTCGTCCTCTTTCACAACTCTTGACAGCTCTTGAAACAAAACGCCAATTGCAAAAACAATTGGATCTTGAACGGCAAAGTTTACAGTCAGAAATTGCGGGAGCGAAGGTGAGTGTTGAGTTGGCAAAACTTAATCTCGATCACACAAAGATTTTATCTCCTCGAACAGGCTATATTGGATTAGTTGGAGCGCGGGTAGGGCAATATGTTATGCCGGGGACACAATTGGTCTCTGTTATTTCTGATGATATTTGGATTATTGCTAATTATAAGGAAACGCAACTTTCTCAGATGCGTGTGGGACAACCGGTTGTTTTTTCTGTTGATGCATTGAACAACAAAAAGTTAACAGGGCGTGTGGTTCGTTTTGCACCTGCTACAGGCTCAGAGTTTTCATTGTTAAAAACGGATACGACAATTGGTAATTTTATCAAAATTGCGCAACGTATTTCAGTACGGATTGCTTTAGATCCTGGGCAGGAAGGGATTGAAAAACTCATTCCTGGCATGTCCGTGGTTACCTATGTAGATACTTCGCAGCGAGTCGATTCTGGAGGATGAAATTTTGGGTTTTTTCAGTTTAATTTTTGCGTCATTTACTTATAGCAAGTGGTTGTTTACATTGGAAGATTTCGTTTGGTTTGCTATACTACATGTTTTAAAGCTCTTAGGCTTCTTATACTTTTATGTCATGATGTAAAATAATGTTCCTTAGAATATTAAAGCGCATGCATCTTTACTCACTTCCATTTCTTTTGAACTAACTCAGTAGGGGGGGTGGAGTATTGGAAGCTTTGCTTGTGGTTTTGCACAACACTGTCCTTTGAGGTGTGGTGTCACCGCATGTTTGGAAGATGGGGGTAGGGGGAAGCCAGATAAAAAATTGGATTATAGACTGGGTCGGATGGGAAACTTATCCTTTTGGGTGAGGGCGTAAAGTTAGGAGGAAGACGTAAAGTTTATATTTTGTAAACCATAAAAATGCCCGTTTTAAGGCGGGCATTAAAAGGGAAGGTTATTGGTTGTGTTATTAATTTTTACGGATCAGTAAGAAGCTTACTAAAACGACTCCTGCTGCTAATGCGAGGGTTTTTTTAGGATTTTCTTTCGCTTTTTTCTTTAATTCTGTAGCATGTTCGTTGAGGTGATAAAGTGCGTGACGGCCTTTTTGTTTCCATGTGTTAAACAGCTCAGAAATATTTTCAAAGCTATCATTTTGAAAACTCCAATGATTTACGGGGACCAGCTCTCTTTTTAATTGTGCTATACGTTTTTTAATTTTAGCATTTTTTCTATGGGGTGAAAATAGACACATTTATTGACTCCTTCATGTGTTAAATTGTTGTGTGACAGTTGGGATGGTGTTTGGGGTTTTGCTATAACGGCTTGAACATTGAAAGGTTGCATTGATAATGCCGCGCGTGGGTGAGATGAGAATTAAAAGTTTGGGTTTAATGAGGCATTTCTTAATGTACTTGAGTTCATTTCGTGATGGTGTTTGTTAAGGATGTAAGGTAAAAATTTTTACAAAATGGTGTAAGATTCATTCATAAAGATGGTGGGCGATGTCTTCATTTTTTTGTTTGTTTAAAGTGTTGGGATAGCTTTTGGCACTTGAAATAGTTTATAAGGAGTTTTTATCTATCTATTCTCTTGTGGCTGTAGGGAGTGGTATTGATTGATTCAATTAAGAAGATTTAAAATGAGGAAATCTTACGATATTTGGGGTTGCTATTCAAATTTGTAAAAAATAGATTATTATAAATCAATATGTTGGATTAATTTGGCGATGTCTTTCATGCATTTTTAAAAATTGCGCTTTGTTAGGCGTTATCTGTTGTGTTGTAAACACTGTTTTGTGGTGACGTTGATTAAGGTATCGGCATGCAACTTAAAAATACAGTATTGTCTCTGTTTTGTTTCAGTTTCTTTTTGAAGCAACCAAGTGTAGAAGTATAAACTTGAACAGAAGTAGTAGAACTTATCCGGTGCGTCTATAGAATGAATCCACCTATGAATTGTATTGCATCAGTGTTAGTAGGTAGAACCTTTTGAGAGCAATCTGTTAAGATTGGTGGGCGGTGTAATTTTCGTCCTTTGAAGCGCGGAGGAAGTCAATGTAAATAATGATTGATAGCGCAGGTTTTAAAAATTTGAGGACTTGATGAGTACGACCTATTTTTTATCTAAACCACTTGAGCGTCGTCGATCTGTTGGTGTTGCTGTTGGTGATGTGATTATTGGGGGGCAGAGCCCGATAGTTGTACAGTCAATGACCAATACAGATACCGCTGATGTTGATGCAACTGTTTCTCAAGTAGCTGCTCTTTGGCAAGCTGGTTCACAATTGGTTCGAATTACTGTTGATCGCGATGAAGCGGCGGCAGCTGTACCAAAAATACGGGAGCGATTGGAGAGGTTAGGATTTTTTATCCCATTGGTGGGGGATTTTCATTATATTGGCCATAAGCTTTTATCAGAGCATCCTGCGTGTGCTGAGGCGCTTGCAAAATATCGCATCAATCCTGGAAATGTTGGTTTTGGCGCAAAAAAAGATCGTCAATTTGCAGAAATTATTGAGATTGCTTGTCGGTATCATAAACCTATTCGCATTGGCGTGAATTGGGGCTCTCTTGATAATGCGTTGTTAACACGGCTTATGAATGAAAATGCACAGCAAGAAAATCCTTTATCGGTTGCTGAAGTGATGCGGGAAACTGTTGTTCAGTCGGCTTTGCTTTCGGCTGCTTTAGCAGAAGAGTTAGGATTGGGGCGTGATAAAATTATTCTTTCTGCTAAAGTGAGTGATGTCCAAGATCTTATTGCTGTTTATACCACCTTGGCGGCGCGTTGTGATTATGCTCTTCATTTGGGATTAACGGAAGCTGGGATGGGAACAAAGGGCATTGTTGCTTCTTCGGTGGCTTTGGGTATTTTATTACAGCAAGGGATTGGTGATACGATACGAATTTCCTTAACACCAAAACCTGGTGGTGATCGGACACGAGAAGTAAAGGTGGGGCAAGAACTTTTGCAAGTGATGGGGTTTCGGCAATTTTTGCCTGTTGTTGCGGCTTGTCCTGGTTGTGGGCGCACAACCTCAACGGTCTTTCAACAATTGGCACAAAAAATTGAAGCAGATTTATACAAAAATATGCCTGTTTGGCGTGAAAAATACCCTGGCGTTGAAAGCTTGAAGGTTGCTGTGATGGGATGTATCGTCAATGGACCGGGGGAGTCAAAGCATGCGGATATTGGAATCTCTTTGCCTGGAGTGGGGGAAAGTCCTGCGGCACCTGTTTTTATTGAGGGACAAAAGGTAAAAATTTTACGGGGTGATCACATTGCTGAAGAATTTGAAGCGCTTTTGAGTGATTATATTCATACACGCTTTGGGCAAGGTTGAGGTAAAAATCGCATAAGGTTGAAGTAAAAAGGGTGTGTCGTTTTTTTTTAAACAAGCTGTCTTCAATGTGAAGATGGTGCTGTTGTATGCTGCTTTAGCTATGGTCAATACTGTTGTTGGTTGCTTATTATTTTAGGTAAAACCAGATGATATGCCTGTTTTAGAATCAGAAGCTTATGAAGGATATTAATGAGTTTGAGTGTGTTAAGACTATTAAGCAAAACGATATGAATACTTTAAATAGATCCGTAAATGTTGTTGCTGGTTTTTTGGCTGCTCTTGAGACAGTAAAATATTTAACGGATTCTTCAAATATCAAATTATAGAAAGAACATTGTTTATTGATTTTTCAGGCATTTTCCCAGCATTTTTTGGGGTATCAAATTGATAGGATTGGAAATCCTTATAGCGATTATAGTCCTATTTGTCGTAAAATGTAAGCTTTTATATTGATATAAAATGATGTATACGGGTGCCTTTTTTGGCGTTATTGGGGGAGTGCATGACAAGTATATTAGCGTTTGGCTTTTTATTTAACGGTATAAGGATTTTAACTGGCGCCTTTATTGTCTTTTATATGCTTGAAAAAGGCTTAACGCTTATTGATATAGGTGTCATTAAGTCGTTTCAGGCTTTTATTATGATGGTTACCGATATTCCTCTGGGATATTTTGCTGATCGAAAAAGTTATAAAATATCGATCGTTTTGGCAGCGGCTTTTGCTGCCACATGGCTCTTTCTCATGGGATTTTCTACAAGCTTTTATGGTTTTCTTTTGGCAGAAACTTTTAATGCCTTATCGCTGACATTAATTGCTGGAGCCTATAATGCTTTACTTGTTCAATATGCAAAAGAAAAATTGACATCCACTAAAAAAGTGCTTGGTTCCAGCTCTCAATATAATTACATCGGCATGTTTATATTCAGTTTAATCGGGGCATATTTTGCTGATTATTCGAGCCAATATATATGGTATATCGCGGCGTTTTTAATGTTGATGACAACACTATTTGGTTTGTTTTTTCTTGATGACTTGAAGGGGGAGAAAAAACCAAATAAAGCGAATTCTCTCATTTGTGAAGCTAAGGAGATGTTATCTATTTTTATTAAAGTTCCTTATATCTCTTTATGCTTTTATTTTTCATTGATTTTTTTCAATATATTCTCGCAGTATTGGCAGTGGATATTTAAAGATCATAATATTAATGTCACTTATTTTGATCTTGGTGTGACATTTTCATTGATATTGCTCTCTCAGCTCTTGGCTAGTTTTCTCTTTACAAAACTAAGTGAAAGAGTGAATTTTATTTTACTGTTGTTTCTTTCGGCTTTACTGATTTCTACAGTCGCTTTCTTTGAACCAAGAAAAGAAATGGCTGTCATTTTAGTCTGTATGATTTTTTATCTCATTAAGTATACATATCTTCGTGTAGAAGTTATCTTGCACGATAGTATTAGTGATCATTTCAGGGCTACATATGAATCTTTCTTGTCAACCGTTGGGAGATTTAGCTTATTGGTATTTTTTTACATGAGTGCGTATATGGTCAATATATTTGGCTTTTTCTCACTCGTTTATATTTTTGCTATTTATTTATTGATTTACTTGTTGGCGGTATTTTTTTTAGAAGGAACTCTCAAAAAAGTTCAGTGAAAATATTAACTTATTACGATACGTATTTTATAGGGTTTCATAGTGGGGCAAGGCTTTTATTTATTAAGGCGCATCGTTGTTTTTGCATGTTGAATGAGAAAGCTGAATAGTCTCAGTTATTCTTATTTAAAATCTATGTATGTTGAAGCAATCAAAGTCACCTGCTTGTACGTTATAAGTGGGCGTGGCATAACAATCATTACAAAAGAAATGAAAATGCTGCTCATGAATATTGCACAAAGAGTTGCTGACAAGAGTGGACGCTGATAAAGAAAATGATTGTGCCAGATTATATGCTTATTAAGGAATGGTGATAGAGCAGTTTTCCCATTTTCATTGGTTCCTTGCTGGTAACCCTTTATCTCATTAGAGCTAATTTAAGCAGTCGGACAATTTATAGCCTGTCCTCATAAGAATTCCCGTATGATCGATTTTGATATTTTGATGATCTATTTTATTGTTGGTATATTTAGCGGATTTTACCATTGCCTCCTTTAAAATATCAATCATCTTGTTGAGATAATTTTTTTACGTTGTACATTCTCATTTTTGAGTATTTTCTCTTTGATTGTGGCGTTAGCTCTGTATTTTCTGATGTTAGAAAATACTCTTATCCAGATAATAAACTTATCTATGGAAACTTTGAATGATATCTCCCCTCGTTGAGAGGGAATAAAACCAAGTACAGAAATATTGTTGAGTACAATTTGCTATAAATAAGCCACAAGAAAACAGCATATATTGATATATTTGATAGGAATCTGTTAAGCCGTACAAATTATGGTCATTAAAAGGTAAAGCGATGAAATCGTTATCCATAACGCGTGTTGTAACATTTATAACTCTTTTTTTGTATCTGTGTTGTTGGGATGTACGCGCGTAGATAGTCTAGAGTAGTATAATAAACTTTACGAAGAATATATAAGTGAAAAATACGAGGCTTTTGAACATTTTCAAAAGCAGGAACAAGCAAGAAATTTCGTCTATAGCCGTGGCTATCAGAATATCGTACCAAAGTTTGACATTATACGGCATCGTCACATACTGATTGTTTTATGTGGACGTTTTGTTAATTTATTGCGTGGTGATTATAATGAATGGATATCAGCAGATATGTTACTCAATGTCATAAGCAGTTTGCGTTATGACTATAATTGGAGAGAAAGCGATTTTATCTGGGCTTATAATATGTCTATGAATTCTACCGACCCCATGATTGATTACGCGAAAAAGTTTCTTAATTCTTCAAGTGAAAATGGCATGAGTTTCAAAACACAAATGATTGATCTCGTGTCGAGTATGAGGACCGGTGATGATGAAAATGTTAAACAAATAGCGCGTTTTTGCATAGAGCTAAACACGATATATGACATGATGAAACCAAGAAGAATTTACAAATGACATTGAATGGATAATGAGAAAAATTCTCTCGAAGGATATTCAATGGCTATAATACTCTTGATAATCGCGGCATTTTCTTGGCCATGTTGCATGTTTTTTTATTATGGCTTCAAAAGGTGGACATATTTTCCAGCTTTTACAACAGGCATAGGTTCACTTACAATGATGCTTTTCATCTTAATAAGAAAATTGCATTTAAAGGAGGAAATTTGCACTTGGATTGAAAAAACTACTTATCACAAATTAGATTGCGCTATTATATATAATAATAAGGACTTTTTTTATCTTTCTGTTGCAATGATCATTCTCTGTTTAATCTTATCAATTTTCTTTTTATGTGATGAATTGAATAAACGAGATAAAGAGCGTGATGAATTAAAGTTGTACAGTGATCATGATTATTATTCAATTGAAGTTATTACACACTTTTGTAAATAAAAATGTTTCTGCTTTTGAAGGAGCATGCCGACACAATTATTCACTTTGCTAGCCCCTAATGTTGCGGACTGCCCTTGGCTTTTAAGACGGTTCATAAGAGGCAGTTTTTAGTCTTTTCTTTGATGTTTTGCCCCACACGGCTTTTCCCGCTTGTGACGTGCAAGCAAGTGATTTTGATTGATTTAACATACACAGATTTGAAATGAGAGAATCTTACGGTATTCAGGGTTCTTATTCAAGTTAAAAACCGCAAATTATCATTATAAATCAATGTATTATATATTTCTTGCTAAGAAAAGAGAGATCGGTAATAATATTTTTTTGGTCTTTCGTTCTATTGAAATTAATGGCTTTATTTATCCTGTTATGCCGTAACATACTGTCATTTGAGGGGTGGTGAAGGTATCTTGTTTGATACATTAAGTATTTTAAGAAGTGTATGGTGAATATTCTTAAGTCTTGTTTATTGCGTCTTTAGTTTAAGTGAATCGCATGCGTGGAAAACGAGAGAAACCTACTCGGTAGGACACTAGACTGTTTACAGAGCAGATTGGATTAAAAGACTTTGTTCTTTGAGGGTGGCATAAAAATCAAAATAGCGATTATATTCATTTTTTTCTGATATTTTAAATACGAGCTTCAAAAAAATGATGCCTAAACTAAACAACGAGCACTTTTGTAAAAGTGTTTTTAGAGAGCAAGTAATACACGAGTGAATTTACAGAATGTGACCATATTTGATCTTTTACAACAAGATAGCGTGGAAAGGCATAAAAATTACGACTCTTTACTGAGGGCAGTGTACTCCTAGGGTTGGCAATAAACAACAGATGACTTTGATAAGGCTACAAAGCCAATCGGCATTTTTATTGTTTTTTGCGGGTTTATAAAATGCCTTGTTTTATTACTTATTCTGTTTATTTTTTGCCTTATCGTTAGAAGATTAAAGACATAAAGGAGAAAACGAGTTTTTCTCTTTCCGGTTGTTTTTTATTCGGCTTTAAAGCACCCACTACCCACTGTAATATCTTTTAAAACATGGTGATTACGCATTGTTTTACATTTTGTTTCTTTTAGTCTTTAATGAAAGGCATTTTTCATGCAAAATAGGATACCTAGAATGCATTTGTGTTATAAATTTACGCGGCTTGTTTTAATGAAATTCCTCTTAAGATTTGTCGCACCCATTTCATGATAAGGACTATAATGGAGATTAATGGTAATGTTTCTTGGAAAAGTCTATTATGCATTCAATAAATATGACGGTGTACACTATGTACAATAGGTGGATGAAGTTTAATTTTGGCGTATTGCACTAAAGTGTGCTGCTTGTTGGAGGGGGAGTGCTTTAGCGCCAAAAGGATGTAAGAATGCTTCTGCTTTACTGATGAGTGTATCTCGCTTTTTTTGGGTTTCTTTAATGCCGTAAAGATGAACAAAAGTGGCTTTTTGTGCCGTTTCATCTTTCCCAGCCGTTTTTCCTAGGGTTTGCGTGTTGGCGGTGACATCAAGAAGGTCATCGGTTAATTGAAAAGCTAAACCAAGATAGGTACCAAAATCAGTAAGTTTTTCAGTTAATTCTTTAGATGCATTGCCAATGATGGCACCTGCTTGGCAAGCAAAGCTTATCAGGGCTGCTGTTTTCATGTGTTGTAGAGTGATGATGTCAGTACTTTCTTGCGGTCTTTTTTCAGCTTCAAGGTCCAGCATTTGTCCACCTAACATACCGCCAAGTCCTGCCGATTGTGCAAGAGACGTGATCAGCTTGATTCTAATATCTGTAGATAAAATACTAGCTTTATGAGCAATAATTTCAAAGGCAAATGTTAAGAGGGCATTGCCTGCTAGAATTGCTGTTGCTTCATCAAATGCTATATGGACGGTGGGTTTTCCACGCCGGAGTATATCGTTATCCATAGCGGGAAGATCATCATGAATGAGCGAATAACAATGGATACATTCTAAGGCACATGCAACATCAAGAGAATGTTCTACAGGGACGTCAAAAAGTGCAGCACTTTGAATTACAAGAAAAGGACGCAAGCGTTTTCCACCGTTCAGCACACCATAGCGCATGGCTTTGATTAAGTTTTTAGGGCGTGAAATTTCACCATTTTGGATTTGATCACTTAACAGGGTATCAAGCCGTTTTTCAACGGTGTCTCTATGTTTTGCAAGAAGGGTGGTAAATTCGTGCATTCTTGCTTCCTTTGTTTTTACAAAAATGAAATTATGAAGTTTAAAGAGAAAGGTTGTCGCTTTTTCTTGTTTTCATAAATTGGCGTCGTTTTTTATTAAAAATCAACTTCTCTTTTTATCCGTATCTCTACTGTATGCGCAAATCCCTTTTTAAACCAAATAAAAATTGAATGAAGGGCTTATAAAAAAGCTTTCATTGGTGTATAAAATTCTTAAATTTTGCAGTGTTTTTGATATTCATTTGATTATTGTGACACCATTTTTGATAACAGGAAGGTCATTTTTGGTAAGAGGAGGATCATTTTGACATTGCCTCTTCTTTTTTATCAGTGTATAATATACTCAAATTTTATGGTATTTTAAATGAAGCATTGTCATTTTTGACATTGCTTTTTCTGTTTTAATGGATTTGGAGTGTCTTTTTATGGCTGTACCTAAACGAAAAACCTCTCCAGCGAAGAGGGGCATGCGCCGTTCGGCTGATGCTCTGAAGGCGCCGACTTATATCGAAGATAAAAATTCTGGTGAATTACGTCGTCCTCATCACATTGATTTGAAAACGGGAATGTATCGTGGGCGTTCCGTTTTAGTGGTTAAAGACTGAGCGTTTTCTTTCTTTTCCAGAGGTCAACTTCTTTTATTTCATCGATCAATGCACGCTTGGGGCGTGCATTTTCGCTTTAAGATGAATGTTGAGGTTCCCTTGCGTCGTCTTCTATCGATGTGGAACAGGGAATGTATCGTGGGCGTTCTGTTTTAGTGGTTAAAACTTTAGCGTTTTCTTTCTTTTCCAGAGGTCAACTTCTTTTATTTCATCGATCAATGCACGCTTGGGGCGTGCATTTTCGCTTTAAGATGAATGTTGAGGTTCCCTTGCGTCGTCTTCTATCGATGTGGAACAGGGAATGTATCGTGGGCGTTCTGTTTTAGTGGTTAAAACTTTAGCGTTTTCTTTCTTTTCCAGTGGTGAACTTCTTTTATTTCATTAGTGAATGCATTGGGTAAGATGCGTTTTTCACTTTTTCTTGAGAACATGTGTGGGATAAAGTTTTGCTGTAGAGAAATGATTCTATTGTGGGAGATGATTTTCTTGTTTTCTTGAGAGGCTATAAGGGATTGCTTGTATCAGTGTCTTTTATGATGACTTCGTTAAGAGCTTGGGTATTGATATAAGTTAGCTCAGTAATAGAATCATTTTGTATCGCACTTAATCTTTATTGACTATAGAGAGAATCCTATTAGACCGTAAAATATCATCGTTTAAGGCGGTTGATCTATGTAAGGATTTAAGCATACCGGTGTTTTCCGGTGTTTGTTATGAGAATATTTAAGGCAATGGTTTGTCTATAGACTTATATTGTGACATGTGATTCTCCTTAAAAAAATAGAGATCGACATCACATTGATTTATAAAGATCATTTGTTGTTTTGCGCCTTGAATGGAAGCTCTATCGTAGGATTTTCTCATTTCAAATTTTTCCCCATGTTGAATCAATGACAATCACTTGCTTTTCGGTCACAAGTGGGGCTGGCATGTGGGTGAAAACTCTATAAAAAAGGAAAAATGTTTATAATGAATATTTTCAAATGTAAGAATTGTTGTAACATTGGGGTTAAGTGTATGCTGATGCCAGCGTGCTTTCTTATGAGCAGAAAAGAGAAAACCGTTACAAGACAGAAGTTGTACACATTCAATAATCTTTAGTGCTTTTTATGATAAAAGTGCATGAGACTTTTCTATGAATATCACGCTGTCTTTTCATATTTTTGAACTAAGAATTGTCCATATATTTTTCGTATTTTTGTGAATATAAGGGATTTGTTGCGAACAGCTTGTAAAAATAAGTAAACTTAAAACCAGATATGTTATGTGTGGGGGTGAGCAAAGTATTTTATCAAAGCCGGTACGATTCTCCAGTTCATAGCTGGTTTATGAATGATTTTATAGTGTTTCTTACCTAAGTTTATGATTTTTTTGTTATCTGTTCATCACTAGACAACATATTGATTTATATATATAATTCATTGTTTTTCATATTGAATTAGAACCCCGAATAACGTAAGATTCACTTATTTCAAATCTCTCTATCTAGAATCAATCAAAACCACTCGTTTGCACGTCACAAGTGGGATGAGTGTGTGGATAAAATTTGTATAAGAAAGGACTAGAAATGGTTCTTATGAATCGTCTTAAGAGCCAAGGGCTGTCGTAACACCCACGAGCTGGAAAATATAATGATGGTACCGGCTTGCTTCTTCACAAACGTAAGAGATGGGGGTGGTCAATGGATTTACCGTTATACCTTTCACGGGGGCCGCGAAATGGGCTTGGGAGCGTTGCGAGATGTTTCTTTAAACAAGTCCGTGAATTGGCAATTGGGTGGGGTGCTGTTTTACGTGAGGGGCGTGATCCCATTAAAGAACGTGAGAAACAAAAGCGTGAGGCAATGCGCAATCTCCATTATTTAAAAAATATTGCTTTAGATGCTTTTGAAAGCCGTAAAGCTGAATTAAAAAATGATGGTGAGGCGTGTGATTGGTTTTTACACTGACGCCTTTATATTCTCCCCAAATTAGGTTGTCTGCCCGTTTCAGAGATTACGCAAACTGAGATACGCAATACGCTTTCTCCCATTTGGCATGCAAAAGCTGGAACAGCTCAGACAGCACTGAAGCGTCTTAATCTTTGTCTTAAACATGCGGTTGCATTAGGGTTTGGATGTTGATTTACAAGCAAAAAAAGCACGCGCGCTCTTAAGGTAAGCAACGTCATAAAACGTAAAATAGACCAGCTATGGATTGGAAAGATGTCCCTGCTTTTTATCAGTTACTCTGTAAAACACAAAACATAACACAACTGGCTTTGCGTTTGCTTATCCTGACAGGCGTTCATACTAATCCTTTGCGTCATATTCGTGAAGATCAGATTGAAGATGATATCTGGACAATTCCTGCTGAGAATATCCAATCTTTAGCGGTTTGTTTGAAACAGAGATTGAGACTTTTAAGAGTTCTATGAATCGTTCTAGATTTTTTGTGTCCGATTGGAGTAAGAATATTGCATATATTTCGTAATCTCTGAAATAAGAAACCTCATTTTGGAAAAATATGAAATTGAAAGGGGCAATGCTAACGTTCATTTTTATTGTTATTTTTTAAGTTAATTTTACAGCTTTCAAAAGTATTTGGAATGCCTTTTACAGAATGGAGATGATGGTTTTAGTTCATGCTTTTTTTATCGCGTTTTTTAATGGGGGGAATGCTTCTCATGCAAAATAGAGTGCCCAAGACAAAATATGCTTATGTTGTACTGTCACGCTTTTTTTAAAAGGAATATTTTTCAATATTTGTGGCATCCATTTTATGACGGTGTTTTTGAATGTTCCAATGGTTTTGTAGAAGGGGGTAAATGGTAAAGTTTCGGTGTAGTGTATAAACGGCACTATGATCTTTACGCTTAATAAAAAAGCAAGCCTGCAGCCTTACACATCTTGCCAGATTCCAATGTTGGTATATCCTTTGGTGCTTGAGACAGTGTCTCGCTCTTTTTGTACAGTTTTTACCCACAGATCAGCTCCACTTGTGATTGACAAGCAAGTGATTTGATTGCTTCAACATGAGAGAAATTTGAAATGAGTAATCTTACCATATTCAAGATTCTAATTTAATATGAATAATGCTAGATTATGATGATTAATCAGTTTGTTATCTATGAAGAAAGAAAATGAGGAAGAGGAATTTGTCGAAAAGTTAGATTGTTTATAGATTGGCGCTGGTTAAGAAACTTTGTCCTTAAGGGCAGAGAGGATGTTAAAAAATAAAACCAGCTTTTCGCTGGTTTTATCGAAATATCATCATTATGATGAAAGAGTGTATTATGCAGCGTAGACAGCTTTACTGTTTTCATCTGTTTCTTCTCTCTCAGTTTTAAACTCGCGTTCCGGCTTGTTGGAGAGATGCATCTCTATGAGATTGATAGCTTCTGTTTCAGAAAGACTATTAATAACCGCAATTTCGCGGGCCATTCTTTCAAGAGCAGCTGTATAAAGTTGGCGCTCAGAGTAAGATTGTTCAGGCTGTAGATTAGAGCGGAAAAGATCACGGACCACTTCGGCGATACAAATAAGATCTCCTGAGTTGATTTTAGCATCATATTCTTGTGCACGACGTGACCACATGGTCCGTTTAACGCGTGCTTTTCCACGTAAAACTTTTAAGGCACGTTCGACAGAATCACTAGCAGATAATTTACGCATTCCAACGGAAAGGGCTTTTGCAATGGGGACTTTGACATCCATCTTATCTTTCGCGAAATGAATGACAAAAAGTTTTAATTTATGTCCTGCAACTTCTTGATCTTCAATCGCTATAATTTGTCCTACTCCATGCGTAGGGTAGACGATATATTCAGAGGTTGCAAATTCTTTGGTCTTGGAAGACGTTCCATGTTGGGATGCCATATTTTAGTTTACTCCCTTATGATCAACAAATGTATCGGAAAACAGGTTATAAACCTGAGGGTTGAGTTTTCTTTAACCAAGTATATTGTACCAATTAAGTGAGCATAAAAGCCGAGTACTTTTAAATCAAAAAAAAATACACCGCTTTACTATAACAAGCAAAGAAAAATACTTAGAAAGATGATCATGTTAAAATAACACTAACATCAAAATTTAAAAGAATCAATCATTTCGCTTAAGGATTTTTTATTTTTACAAGAGAAGTCTTTCAATCGTTGAAGGAGGAGAGTGTACACTTTATCATTACTCTTCGCCACTTCCTGGATTTTCTGAAAAATACTTTTCTAATTTATTTGGAACACCATCCATTTCTTTTGCTTGAGGAAGAGGATCTTTTTTGGTGGTTAGATTAGGCCATTTGTTTGCATAATGAAGATTGAGTTCTAACCACTTTTCTAATCCTGGTTCTGTATCAGGTAAAATCGCTTCTGCTGGGCATTCTGGCACGCAAACACCACAATCGATGCATTCATCGGGGTGAATAACAAGCATATTTTCCCCTTCATAAAAACAATCAACTGGGCAGACTTCAACGCAATCCGTATATTTGCAGTGAATGCAGTTGTCGGTTACTACGTGGGTCAAGATCAAACTCCATTTGTTACTTTAATTCTCTTTAGAGGAAAGTGTGTGCGTGTTTTTATGATTGGTGAGTTGATCGCGTAGTACAGCTAGTTTCGCAAAAGGTGAATCAGGATTAAGGCGCTTTTCTTTTTGAAAGGGCTTATGATTTGCATGTTTCCCTTGGGATTTGTGGAACTTATGAGAGCGTTTTGCTTGTGATGGTGCTTCTTGAGGGGAATTTTCATTTTTGTATTCCGCTTTTTTTACAGCGTTCTTCGATTTATTTTGCCACTTATTTCCTAATTTATCACGTTTTTTTTGTGCATGGTGGGGAAATTGATGCTTATAATGCCATAACAAAATAACTTTATCTTCTTCTGTAGAGCGAGGGGATTTGGCAAAATTCCCAACAGGTTCAGCTGCTGGTAAACGATTGGTTTTATGGAGATGTTTTTCAATACCAGAGGATGAAGTGTTTGGGAATGAGGTATTTTTTTCTTCTCGTGTTGTTTCTAAATCGCTTACTGTTTGCCATTGACTTCCAACGCATTCTGCTGCAGGAACATCTTGCATTGCCCTATTGACAGGGGAAGAGGCTTGGTGTGCAAAGAGATTTTGTTCAAAAACAGTATTGCTTATGCTGTACGATTGATAACCAAGTCCTTTGAGGATTTCTTCCATATCGTTTCCATTGGCCCCAAGAATGGACATCATGGCTGGTGTAACAAAAAAACTTTTGCCATCATAGGCTCCATCGGGTTTAGGATCACTTCCTTGTTTCCAATGAAGTGCGGGACGGATGAGATTGGCAAGACGTTCTAAAATATCAATCCGTACAGCACGTTGTCCTAAGATTCGGTAGCCGGCTAATTGATAAAATTGGCGGTTATAGGTAGGGTCAACAATTAAAGAGGTTCGACCAGCAGATAATGCTGAAAAAACTTCACCCAAACCAGTTTGATCTTGTCCCGCATTTTGAAGATTCCACAGGAGAGTAATGGCTTGAACCGGAGCAGGTTTAAGCATTCCGGCAACATAGATATGAAAAGCGCCAAAACGCACGCCTAGACGCCGAAGAACGGCACGTGATTCTTGCGCAAGGTTTTTGACAATGTCTAAGACTTCGCGGCGTGGTAAAATCCCTAAAGAGTTAAAAAGTTGTAAAGCAAGACTGTTTGTTGAATCCGTTAAATTATCAGCATTGCGCAAATCAAACAGGGGTTTTAAAGTCGTTTCAAAATGAAAGGTGACAAAGCGTTCTAATCGTTTCACAACGTTATTGCGGGATTCTCCCGTGAGTTGTTCATCTGCTAAAACAATCAGTTTTGGTTTAAAAAAATCTTCTGTTGCTACAAGTTGTCCTACGGGTTGACCAATCCAGCGCACAATTCCATCAGAACTGAGGGTAAAATCTCCATTTGCAGAAGCACAAAAACGTGTCGCGCGTTTGGAAAAAGCAAGAATCAAATTCTCATTCTCTGTTGAAATTTGCTTCTCAGCTATTTGATCGGTACTGTTTTTGTTGGCATAAAAACGAAAACCTTCAAATTTACCCCTTCCGTGTTTTTCAATGAGAATATCATCTTGAAGAATCTCATTCTGTTGAACAATCTTGCTATCCATGATCATTTTCTTTCTCAGTGTGACACTGGTCAAAAGCTTTTTGCGACAATTTCATAATGGTGCTCTTTCTTTAACACGTTTGTTGCGTTTGCTTCAATCACTCTTGTCATTTTTTGCTGTTTCTTTGCGCCTTTAAAACTTGAATGATTCTTTTTTCATTCAGTTTTCATTCAGTTTGGATGCTTTATATTTGCAAATTACACTTATTAGTTGTATTGTAAAGCTAAAAGCATAAATAAATTCTTCAATTTAAAAGGAAACGGAACCGGTTATCAAAAAACGGCATTTCTTTTGCATGATCACTTTATTTTTTTGCTGTTTTGTCATGAAAAGTGAAGAGAAAGTTTTTTCAAATATTTCATAGGCTAAAAGGCATATTGTAAAGGCATTTTGCAGGTGAAATTGTGTCTTATGACAAGAAGTTTTACCATGACAGTAAAAAAAACAATTGCGATTATAAAATTACACGTTAAAGTAGTGGTCACAGAAGTTAACAACTTTTGCGTTCTTTTTAAGCGAAGAACAATGATGTCGTTGCCAAATCAATTTTGATAATTTTAATCGCAAGGGGTTATTATGGGTAATCTTTCAAATGCTGTTTATAAAAGCAGCAAAAATTATAGCGATGCAGACAAAAGCTTAGGACGTAATATGATGCGTTCTGCTATGCAAGCACCTTATCTTGAACGACAAAAAGAGCATGATTTGGCTCTGCGGTGGAAAGACAAACGTGATGATGATGCCATGCATCAAATTGCAGCGGCTCATATGCGTTTAGTGATTGCTATTGCTAATCGGTTTAAACGTTTCAAAATGCCATTGGGGGATTTGGTACAAGAAGGGTATGTGGGACTATTGGAAGCAGCTGCACGTTTTGAACCTGATCGGGAAGTGCGTTTTTCAACATATGCAACGTGGTGGATACGCGCTTCTATTCAAGATTATATTTTGCGAAATTGGTCAATCGTTCGAGGGGGAACGAGTTCTTCGCAAAAAGCACTTTTCTTTAATCTTCGGCGTTTGCGTGCAAAACTGATACAAGATGATAGTGCTTTGTCAAAACAGGATATTTTTCGCACAATCGCTGAAAAACTCGGTGTTTCCGTGCGCGATGTTGAAACGATGGATTTTCGTTTTTCCAGTTCTGATAATTCCTTGAGTGTTTCTGTTTCTGAGAACAGTGATAATCCCATTGCTAAGATGGATGTTTTGGTGGATGATAGTCCTCTTCCTGATGCTTTAATTGAGCAAGTCATTGATGGTCAACGGCGTACACAATGGCTTTACGATGCGTTGCAAATTCTCAACGAACGGGAGTTGGAAATTATTCGCTTTCGTCGCTTAAATGAAGAGGGGGCGACTCTCGAAGTTTTAGGTGAAAAGTTAGGAATCTCGAAAGAGCGCGTGCGTCAAATTGAAGCTAGGGCTTTGCAAAAATTGCGTTCTGCTCTCCTTACGGTTCATTCAGAAGACGCTTACGATATATAAGCAGTGAAAGGCTTTGGGGGGGGGGAGGAAAGAGAATGTATTAAGTGGGGGCATATGAGAATATGATAAAGTCAGTTTTAGGGGGTGTTCATATTTGTTTAGGAATATGCCTCCTTGGGGGCGCTACTGATAAACAGAGGAAGATAGGGGGCTGTTAGTTGGAGGAAATATATATATCAAACGGAGACCTATAAAGGCATGATGAAGTTGGATTTTAAAGTGTTCCTCTTTATTTTCGAATATGCTTTAAGGGGGAGGGCGTGATACAGGCAGAAAAGAATCAAAACTGTAACGGATGAGAAGAAAGGCTTATTCTGTAATAATTTTCACTTTTGTACCTGCGGGTAAAGTTTGCGTTGGTGAGAGGGCGTTGAGGATGCGAAAGAGTTTTTCTTTATATGGTGTGTATTGCATTTTATCTGCAAGATTGGCAACGGTTTCTCCTTGTTTAACACGGACAACACGGATTTTTAAGGGCTGCAATTTTTTTAACTGTGAAGATGAAAGAGAATGAAAGCTTTGTAGCGTTTTTTGGGCAATTTCTGCAAAATTTCGAGAATTATGTGGAGCGGCCGTCAAAAAACGAAAGATGTGGTTGTTGAATGGAATGACAACCACATCAAATTGCCATTGATCATTGGTAGCATGGGCCCTTGCTCCAAGTAAACTTTGGCTTTGGGATTCTTGGCGCATAAATTCTTGATTGGGGAGCCCTTGAATTGTGATGGGGCGGATAGATGATTGATCTAGACCGATAATCCAGCCGCTTTTCAAATAATCAATCGCAGATATTTCAGCAGGATGTGGGATAGCGTCAAAACGAATCGCAATTTTATCTGGTCCACTGGCCCAAACAGTGTGTGCTGAATGTTCTATTGTAAAATTGTTTGGAACAGAAAAAGCTATGCGCAATTGTGGGTGAATAAATTGGTTGCCTCGTACAAAACCTGTATAAAAGCCTCCTCCAAAAATTATGCCATCAATGCTTTTGAGAAAAGAATCATGATCGGATATTTTACTATTCCCTTTACTGATTTTACGCGCTTTTTCTATCGCAAGCCGAATGCGTTGAGGGGTAGTTGGGTGGGAGGCTAAAAAATCTAGAGAGGCATTTTGGGTGCCAGAAATATTACGAAAAGCACTGTAGGCTTCCATTGTTTGAAGAAAGCGTGGTGAAGCAAAAGGATCATATCCTGATTGTTGGAGCATTTCGAGCGCAAGGGAATCAGCTTCCAGCTCTTGATTGCGGGAAAATTGCGCGAGTTGTTGCTTGTTTTGCATAGGGTTATGAAGTTTTTTGCCAATAGAAGAAAGAAGACGTGAAGACATATGATTGGTCATCTTTAATTGGGCTTCTTTTTGCAGGCGTAAAATGCCATGATTGGCTCTGATATGTGCTATCTCATGGGCTAAAATGGCTGCAACTTCTGAAGAATCATTGGCTAATGCCAGCATACCACGAGTGATGTAGATCGAGCCGTTGGGGAGCGCAAAAGCGTTGATAGTTTCTGAGTTTAAAATTGTTACAGAATAGCTTTGATGAGAACTATGGGATGCAACTGCTAGTTTACGGACAATCTTTGCTAAAAGGTGTTCAAGTTTTGCGTCATGATAAGCGCCACCATACATTTGCAAAATACGTGGGTGTTGCAGAGCGCTTAATGTGACATAGATATTGTGGTTGTTGGTACGTTTGATCGTTTTAGAAGAAGTGGAAGAAAGCCTATCATTTTGAGAAAAGGGTGTATGACAAGCTGAAAGGAGAAACGTTAAACTTATGAGAGTGGCTTTATACAGGCAAGAGCGAAAAAGAAAATTGCGGTGAAAAATGGGGTGCGTTGGACCATGGTGCACATTATTTCTGCGGAGTAATTTGGCAAATTGCATTTGTATCTTTGTATCGTATGTTTCTTTAAGAAAGGCATTAAGAATAAGGATTCGTTTGGCTATATCACGCTTTTTGTTTATAAAAAATGACTCTCACTTATAAAAAGATGCACTGTAAAGAAAATTTTGTGAAAGGCAAAGTATGGCATGACAACATTTACGATATTATTAAATGGGGATGTTCATATCACTGATCGTTTGCTTAATAAAATTCAAAACAGTCGGGTAATTGCTGCTGATGGTGGTATGCGTCATGCGGCAGCGCTTAATGTGACGCCTGAGTTGTGGTTAGGGGACTTTGATTCATCAGATGAGAACTTAATACGTCAATATAGTCATGTTCCGCGTGAAGTTTTTCCCTCTGATAAAGATATGACAGATAGTGCTCTGGCATGTGAAAGAGCGCTGCAAAATGGCGCTAAAAAGCTTATTTTGTGCGGTGCTTTGGGAGGGGAGCGAAGTGATCATAGCCTTTCTCATATGACGCAAGCGTTGATGATGGCTGAAAGGGGTATTTCAGTGTTGTTGACAAGCGGTTCGGAAGAAGGTTGGCCGGTTTTGTCAAAACCTTGTTCGTATGATTTGCCTAAGGGATGTTTGTTTAGTATTATCGGCTTTTCTGATTTAAAAGGCTTGACTCTTAAAGGGGTAAAATGGCCAATTTGTGACAAAAATGTGTCATTTGGCTCTTCTTTAACACTTTCTAACCGTATTTGTGGAACCTTTTCTTGCTATTTAGGTTCTGGAAAAGCTATATTGTTAGCGTCTGTACCTATTCCATAAAGCTCTTCCAATATATTTTGAATAAGGCAGGGGGGGGCCTAGTGATGAAGTGCCGACATAAACGATATATGTATTGATCTTGAGAAGGAAAGGTTTTGATATGTTAAAATCAATTTTTAAAGTGGCCGTTGTTTCAGCCATTGGTTTCAGTTCAGTCGCTTGTACTACAAACGATGAACGCGTTGCACGTTACGGCGTAGGAGGAGCGGCGATCGGTGCTTTGGCTGGAACTGCTATTGGTGGAAGTACGCCTGGAGCAGCACTTACCGGTGCAGCATTTGGTGCTTTGGCTGGAACAGTAACAGGTGCAGCTGCAAATCAAAGAAAACAACAAAGACAGGTATCACAATTGTGCACGTATCGTGGTCGTAGAGGGCATGTTTACCAAGCACCTTGTGGACAGAGAGTTCCTGTACGGCAATTGTGTGCTTACCGTGATGCAAGAGGGGTGATGTATAAAGCACCTTGTCCGCGCCGCGTTCGTTAATGGCGGTGCCGCTTTTGCGGCTTGACCGCATTTTCTTAAATTTTGGAAAAACGCCTTTGCTCAATCAAGCTTCTTTATCGGTTGAGCAGGGGGCGCGTATTGCGTTGGTTGGCCGTAATGGTTGTGGAAAGTCGACCTTATTAAAAATTGCCGCAGGAATATTAGAACCTCATGGTGGCGAAATTTTTCGCCACCCGCGAGTAACGCTCCGTTATGTCTCACAAAATCCGGATTGTTCAGGATTTGAAGATATTAACGCTTATATGGAAGCGGGGCTGGATGATATATCTGATGTTCAGTGGATTAATACGCTTCGCACAAATTTAGGGTTTTCTGGGACGGAAAAATTGGAAACGCTTTCGGGAGGCGAAAAGCGGCGTGTTTCATTGTTACGGGCCATTGCTGCAAAACCCGATATTTTGTTCTTAGATGAACCAACCAATCATCTTGATTTACCAACTATTGAATGGCTGGAAGCTGTTTTGGCTTCTTTGCGTTCAGCGATTGTGGTGATTTCCCATGATCGACGATTTTTAGAAAATGTTACACGGTCAACGGTATGGCTTGATCGTGGCACAACCAAAAGACTGGAAAAGCGTTTTTCTGAGTTTGAAAATTGGCGTGATAAAGCACTGGAAGAAGAAGCCATCGAACAGCATAAATTGGGGCGCCAAATTGCTCGTGAAGAGCAATGGTTGCGTTATGGCGTGAGCGCACGGCGTAAGCGTAATGTACGGCGCTTAGGCGAATTAAAAGACTTAAGACAGCGTCATCAAACCTATAAAGGGCAGCCAGGAAATGCACTTTTGACAGCAGCAAAAAGTCATGATTCTGGGCAATTGGTGCTTGAAGCAAAGAAAATTTCAAAATCCTATGGTGATCGCATTATCGTGAAAGATTTCTCTTTGCGCATTCAGCGGGGTGATCGAATCGGTTTGGTAGGACCCAATGGAATCGGAAAGACAACGCTCCTTTCTGCATTAATTGGGCAAGAAGCCGTGGATAGTGGAACGGTGAGGCATGGCTATAACCTCTCTATGGCATTGCTTGATCAGCAACGTATTTTAAATGAAGAAGAAACTTTAGCGCATTATTTAACGGGAGGAAGAGGTGATACTCTTGTGATCAATGGGCTGGAGCGGCATGTGGTTTCTTATATGAAAGACTTTTTATTTTTACCGGAACAAGCTCGCACTCCCCTTAAAGAATTTTCAGGGGGAGAAAGAGCACGCCTCATGCTTGCACGACTTCTTTCTCGTCCTGCAAACTTTTTGATTCTTGATGAACCGACCAATGATTTGGATATGGAAACTTTGGATTTGTTGCAAGAATTTATTGCTGATTTTGCGGGGACAGTATTGTTGGTCAGCCATGACAGAGACTTTTTAGATCGTACTGTAACGCATATGTTGGCACCTCAAGGTGATGGTCATTGGATTTTGTATGCGGGCGGCTATAGTGATATGATGGCGCAAAACCAGCATGCTCTTCGTTTACAACGCAAAAAAACAGAATTATCGCAACGTAAAACACCTTCAAAATCTCATGTGGGAGAGCTTTCAAAACAGGATACATCAATAGATCATAGCTTGATAGGGCGAGAGAAAAAAACACGAAGTAAATTGTCTTATAAGCAGGTTTATGCATTGGAAAAATTGCCTGAAGAAATTGCTGTTTTACAGGACGAAATCAAAAAAATTGAGCAAGAACTCTCTGATCCAGCCCTTTATCGCAGTGATAAAGAGCGTTTTGAGCGTTTATCAACAACGTTGGAAAAAAAGAAAAATACTTGCACACAAAAAGAAGAAGAATGGTTAGAACTTGAAATTTTACGCGAAGAAATGGAATCGTGTTCACGATAATATCTAAAAACTTTAAAAGATTTGTATTGCATCATCGCTTTTCTTTAATTTGTTACAAGAGTTTGTCGCTGATTTAGCGGGAACAGTGTTGTTGACGAGTTATGGCAGAGACTTTTTAGATTGCACTGTAACATATAGCATCTCAAGGCGATGGTCATTGGGATTTGTATACGGGGGAGCAGTGATATGGTAGCGCAAAACAAGCATGCTCTGAGCTTACAAGGCAAAGAAACAAAACTATCTTTGCCGTAAGTTTTTTCAAAATTTCGTATATGGAAGTACGCCAATTCCCTTGCATACTTTGCCAGTCCCCAATGTTGCTACAGCGCCCCTTAGAACTTGAGAGCATTCATAAGAAATATTCCCCTGTCTTTACCTTATGCTTTAAACATACCACCCCCACTTATGACGGAAAAGCAAAAGATCCTCATTGATTCTAACGTAAGAAGTGTTGTGATGAGAAAAGCTTACTGTATTCGACATTATGATTTGAGTTTAAAAATGATGATTTGTTAAGATAAATCAACGTGTTATTGTGACATTGTCTAGGAGGAGAAAATGATGGCAATTAAAACAAAGCGAACAATTTCCACATTGATCGGTTTAGAAGATGCAGCTGAACTGTCTTCTTATTTCCTCCGTAATGCGAATCATCTGCGTCCTTTTGAACCTGTTAGATCTGATGGTTACCACAGCCTAACAGCTTGGGAAACACGAGCCAATGCATTTGCTTATGAAAGCGCACAGGGACAAGCATACCGATATGCTGTACGATTAAAAAATGAAAACACAGTCATCGGTGTTGTGAATTTTACAAATGTGGTTCGGGGTGTTTTTCAAGCCTGTCATCTTGGTTTTTCTCTTGATGAAAAACAACAAGGCAAAGGTCTCATGTTTGAGAGTTTATCGGCTCTAATACGCCATATCTTTCATGTTTATCATCTGCATAGAGTGATGGCAAATTATAGACCTGAGAACATAAAAAGCGAACGTTTATTAAAACGCCTTCATTTTGAAAAAGAAGGCTATGCCAAAGACTATTTGATGATTTCTGGAAAATGGAGAGATCACATTCTAACCTCTCGAATCAATGATCTTTATGAGTCCGTTAATAGATTCGAATAAAGTTTTGTTAAGGGTCTTTTTATCAAATGTGTAAATATTGCTGCACTTTTCCCTATCCTAAAAGACGAAGATCCTTAACCACCTCTTCTTTTGTAAACGGTTCAGACTCTCGTTTAGCGGATTTCAACGGCTGACCGCTTTCATATGTTTCTTTTCGTAGATAAGAAATTGATTTATCATCATAACTCATTTTTTTAATTTGAAGAGAGTCCTCAATATCGGAAGACTTTCTCATTTCAAATTTATTGATGTTTAATCATAAAAAACACCTCTCTTGCACATCACAAACTGAGTTGGCATAGGTTGGCATACAAGTGAGGGTTTATGTGGATAAAAATTATTGAAGAACAAGAATAAAAATTCTCTGTATAAATCCTTTTAAATGTGAGGGCTGTTGCAATATTGTGTATTCTGTGACCGATAGTCTCGTTACAAGTTACACAAACGGCTTATTGTTGGGTGAAATTTTTATACATTCATTTGTTTTTTGCATTTTCTTTTCTTAAAAAAATTTCCAACGTTATCAATGGTTTTAATTCATACCAAGCGCATTTTTATAAAGTTCAATGATTGCTTCTTCTTCCATTCGTTCATGTTCTTCTTTTTTACGCAGCCGTATAATGCTTCGAACAGCTTTACTATCGAAACCAGAGCCTTTAAGTTCAGTGTAAACGTCTTTAATATCATCAGAAATGGTTTTTTTCTCTTCTTCTAGCCGTTCAATACGTTCGATAAAAGAGCGTAATTGGTTTACGGATATAGCGTGTGTTTGATCGGTTACTGTATCGTTCATTGTATTTTTCTCCAGGTTATATATTTTAAGTTGTTTTTCGACGACGAATTTATGTTAAAAAAGCTTGAAAATAAAAAGTAAATCAAGCTACACAGCTTTTTTACAAATTGACTTTAAATATTTTGTAAAATTTTTAAGATATATGCATTGATAAAAGGGCTATAAAAAGAAAAATATAAAAATATACGTTTTAGATTTGAAAAGCTTTAAAAAAAAGAAATGTGTAATTTGTTTTGAGAATTTGGCATTATAGAGGAAGTTTTGTGATTTTAAAAAAGCGATATTGGGTGTTTCAGAAAGGATTAAAAGTTTTTCTCTTGAGCATTTTGCTCTTGTTTCCCCTTGTTGTTTTTGCAAAAGCTGACTTTAGAGTTTGTAATACAACCCAACAGTCTGTAGGGGTTGCTCTTGGATATCGTACATTTTCAGGGTGGGTGAGCGAAGGCTGGTGGACGGTACCAGTGACGGAATGTAAAACTTTAATTGAGGGGCCTCTTGCTTCACGGTTTTATTATTTTTATGCGGAAGGGGCACAAAAAAAAGGGAACTGGGCAGGCTCTGTGACCATGTGTGTGCAAGATAGCCAATTTACTATTCAAGGGGTTCATGATTGTTTCCCTCGAGGATATCAAAAGGCTGAATTTAAAGAGATCGATACCGGAAATCAAACCAGTTGGATGGTACAGTTGACGGATGAGTCTTTGTTAAACAATTCAGTTATACCTTCTCTTTCAGGAAATTCTCCACCGTGAAACGTGCACGTAAAGTAAAAATTATTGCGACTCTTGGTCCTTCTTCTTTTTCTCGTTTGATGATTGAAAAGCTTTTTAGGGCAGGAGCAGACGTTTTTCGTCTTAATATGAGCCATACTGATCGTGATATGCTGGGTGATTTGGTCGAGTCTATACGAGAAGTTGAAAAAACAGTTCGACGTCCCATAGGTATTTTGGTGGATCTTCAGGGGCCAAAACTGCGTGTGGGGCGTTTTGCTAAGGGGCAAGAAGATTTGCGTGTTGGGCAAAGCTTTACATTAGATAATCGCGATGTTCTTGGCGATGCGCAGCGTGTTTTTTTCCCTCATGAGGATGTATTTGCGGCTGTTAAACCAGGGGACCGGTTGTTGATTGATGATGGAAGGGTGGAACTGCGCGCGCAAGTATGTGATGGTTATTCTGTCCAGTGTCGTGTGGTTTCTGGTACCCGTATTTCTGATCGAAAAGGTGTGAGTTTTCCCGATACAATTTTGCCTTTTGATTCGATGACGTCAAAAGATAAGGAGGATCTTCAGGCTCTTTTACAGCAGCCTGTTGATTGGGTTGCTCTTTCTTTTATTCAACGTCCAGAAGATATTATGGCGGTGCGTCAGTTGACGAAAAGTAAGGTGTCTTTGATGGCTAAAATCGAAAAGCCTCAAGCCTTGGAGCATATAGAGAAGATTATTGAAATTTCCGATGGTATTATGATTGCACGGGGTGATCTCGGTGTGGAAATGCCTCTGGAAAAGGTCCCTGCACTTCAGATGGAGTTGATAAAAGCTTGTCGTTTAGCTGGAAAACCGGTTGTGGTGGCAACACAAATGCTCGAATCAATGATCACATCTTCTGTTCCCACACGCGCAGAAGTGTCGGATGTTGCTACAGCAGTTTATGCAGGAACAGATGCGGTGATGTTGTCTGCTGAATCTGCTTCTGGTCGTTATCCTGAAGAAGCTGTGCTTATGATGGACCGAATCGCGCGACAAATCGAACAGGATCACACTTATGCCGCTCAGGTTGGAGCACAACATCCAGCACCAGAATCAACAGGAACGGATGCGATTTCTCTTGCTGCGCGTCAGATTGCTGAAACACTTGCTCTATCCGCTATCGTTGCCTATACGGCTTCAGGAACAACGGGGGTGCGCGCCTCTCGTGAACGCCCTAATAGACCGATTATTGCTTTATCGCCCATTGTGGAAACAGCAAGGCGTTTGGCTCTCGTTTGGGGGCTTCATTGTGTGGTCACGCAAGATGCTCGCAATTTAGAAGATATGGTTGATCGAGCAGCAGTCATTGCATTTCAGGAAGGTTTTTGCAAAGGGGGAGATCGCTTCCTTGTGACAGCTGGTGTTCCCCTTGGAACGCCTGGTGCGACAAATCTCTTGCGTATTGCTTCTGTCTCTCAAGATGGAACGAAAGGGATTTGAGCCGTTTACGCATGGTGTTTTTTCATGCGCCTTTGAACAGGCTTTAAAAACAACGGGTGTGCGCTTCTTGTGAATGCCTCCATAGACCCATTATTCTTTTATCTCCTATCGTAAGATAGCAAGGTGTTGCATTAGGTCGTCCAGTTTGGGGATGGAAGCAGATGCGGTGATGTTGTCTGTTGATTTTGTTTTAGTTCTGAGGAAACTGCTTTTACGGTAGGCATTTAATGGGAGCCCCCCTTTTATTTCATTGAGACAGATTGGGGATGCTTTATTGATGTTTATACGAGCGAGATGTTTATTGATAATGAGAGTTCATTCTTTCGCTTTTTGGATAAGAGCCTTGAAATTTTTCCCATTTTAAACTTTTGCAAACAGAATTGAATAAAATTAAAATTATGTGCCTAAAAAATCGTACTGGTATGTTATGAGAAAAAGTGATGGGTGAATGTGTTTTTAAAATATGCTTTGTCGAAGCATTTGCAACATATTGATTTATAATGATAATTTATCGTTATTAAACTTGAATTAGAACCCCGAATTCCGTAAGATTCTCTTAAATTTATTTATGTTTTGTTAATCATAACTCTTTGTTTGTACATCACAAGCGGGTGGGTTTTATGGGAAAAAGCTGTACAAGAAAGGCGTCCCTCTTATGAATCGTTTTACGAGCCAAGGGGGCTATCGCAATATTGAGGGCTGACTATAATGATGATGCCGACTTGCTCTTTCTTTTATTAAGCTTGGAGATTTTGAGGGGTGGGGAGAGAAATATGGATGAATTGTTATAAGGATAAAAATAGCGGTAGAGGATGTTTTCAAGAGCTATTATTGTTGTTTATGATGTTTGAGGTTGTATGAGATTAACATACTCTTCGGGTTTGACTTTTTTCCTGCTCTAAAGGATGAAAATACTTAATTCACGCTGGTTTATAAATGATACGGTTCTTTTCGGTGGGTTTCATCGGATGGACATCTCAGGTGCAAAGACTCCATGGTGCTTATAGTATCAAATAGCGGTGTTTTACGGTATAATAGATAAGGTTATTTTTTAATATATATTGAATCTGCTTGATATTATCTAAGGGGCAAGGATTTTTGGGCATGCATTCATAGGGAACATGAATATAGCTCTTTTTTTCGAAGGGTGCTTTATTTGTTTGTTGCTGTTGTCATTTATATGATTTTTTTACAATGATGTTGATTTTGTTATCTTATTGCGCGGTTAAAAGACATCTCATTTGAAATGTGGTGATATAAGGCAGTCTCCTTGATGTAGGAAGCGTTTGTGCGGAGGTAAATATTCAGGGTAGGGCTTTCTTGTTGAGGTTTAAGTTAATCCCATAAGTCGTGAGTAGCTGGAATCCTTCCTATAAAAAACCAGACTGTTTACACACTGGTGTGGGTTTAAGAATTTTTATCCTGTGAGATGTGGCGGACAAGTCAAATCTCTGGTTTATTATGCGCTGATGTACTTTTTAGAAATCTTCCTGTTCCTGTTCTTGTTCTTGAAGGTTTGTGCGGTTTTGATCATCTTTGAGCAATTGGTTTGTGAGATTTTCAATGCGTTGTGTGGTGTCACGCATAATTTTCCCCATGGTGCGGTCTCTTTCGTTGTGGAGTCGTAAAAGAGTATTGTAGTCTTCTTGTAATTTTTTATTTTCTCGTTTTATTTCTTCCATTTCATCAATAATCATTATGCCAGCCATAACCGATAAACGATGGTCGCCAATTTCACCAAAATTGTTCTTTAAATGTGTGATATATTGATCCAATTGAGCAGCAAGCGCAATAAGACGACGTTCTTGTCCTTTGTCACAAGCCATGCGATAAACTTTACCATCAATGGTAACGGAAACAGTTTCCATACATTCAAACCTTTATCTATCAATGACAACACGAATTGTTTCCATTGCTTTAATAAGACGTTTGGAAACTTCTTTGTTTACGGACTCTAAGCGTTCAATTTGGGCTTCAGCTTTGTCAAGCGCTTGGGCAAGATGGCTGCGGTCAGCATTCATTCGTTGGATTTCTTCTTCCCATTCGTTATTTTTATCAATAACGGCATTGCGGTTTATTATGGTGATCTCTAAAGTTCTAAGTGCCTTTTCTAGGTGCTCTAAAGCATCTTGTAGAACTGTAGTCTCTTGGTTCATTGCTTTTATCCTTTGGGTAATTGTATCCTTTATCAATGTGTTATGCAAAAACGAATCACTTTCACTCTTGTGTTGTGTGCATTTTATTTTTAAGTATGTAGGATATTTTAGCAAGCAAAGCAGGGGATAGATATAAATTAAAAGCTGGATTTTTTGCGCGTATTGGCATAAATGACATGGATATACAGAACGCGTGAGGGGAATGTTATTAATATTATTGAAGTGGTGGCAAAAAGTCTCACGCTAATGGTTAGAAAATAGTATTTCTTGAGAATTTTAAGAGAATACGGAAAAAGCAACAGAATAACGTATTTAACGAAATGGTCGAGTATTCATGACAAACACCCACCAACAGAATCAGATGGCCAATGCTATCCGTTTTCTTGCTATTGATGCGATTGAAAAAGCAAATTCTGGTCATCCGGGCTTGCCAATGGGAGCAGCCGATATTGCTACGGTTCTTTATACAAGATTCCTTGCTCATGACCCCAAAAAACCTCGCTGGCCTAACCGTGATCGTTTTGTGTTATCAGCAGGACATGGGTCTATGTTGCTTTATGCTCTCTTGTATCTTTCTGGTTATGAAGATATTGGCATTGAAGATCTCAAAAATTTTCGCCAATTAGGAGCAAAGCTTGCTGGGCATCCAGAATATGGGCATGTGGCAGGAATCGAAACAACGACTGGTCCTCTTGGACAAGGGTTGGCTAATGCTGTGGGGATGGCTCTTGGAGAGCGTTTGCAAAATGCTCGTTTTGGTGATCTTATCAACCATTACACTTATGCGTTGGTGGGCGATGGATGCCTTATGGAAGGGATATCTCAAGAAGCACTTTCCCTTGCTGGTCATTTGAAACTCAATAAGCTTATTGTGTTGTGGGACGATAATAATATTTCTATCGATGGAGAGATTTCCCTTGCTGACAGTACAGATCAGATTGCGCGTTTTAAGGCATCTGGTTGGGAGACACATAAAGTCAATGGGCATGATCAAGCAGCAATTGCGCGGGCTATTGAGGCGGCACAAAATTCCGATAAACCAACTTTGATCGCTTGTAAAACAACAATTGGCTTTGGAGCACCCAATAAAGCGGGTACCAATAAAGTTCACGGAGCCCCTTTGGGCGCACGAGAAATCACTGAAACCCGTATCGCGTTAGGGTGGGATGCTGAGCCTTTCGTTATTCCAGCCGATATTCTCGATAATTGGCGCTTGGCTAGTCTCAATGCTGCTAAAAAACGCCAAAAATGGGAAGAAAAATTTGCTGATCTTCCTGTCTCAGAGCGTGTGGAGTTTGAAAGATTGATGCGGGGCGATCTCGTGGGCGGATTTGATGGCGCTATTGATACTTATAAACAGAAATTGGTTGAAGAGCGCCCCGTTGTTGCTACGCGTAAAGCTTCGGAAATGGCTCTTGAAGTGATCAATGAAGTCGTTGTTGAGACTATTGGTGGTTCGGCTGATTTAACCGGATCTAATAATACAAAAAGTAGCCAGATGAAAAGTATCTCTGCTGAAGATTTTTCAGGGCGCTATCTGCATTATGGAATTCGCGAACATGCAATGGGAGCTGTGATGAATGGTCTTGCCCTTTATGGCGGCTTTATTCCTTATGGGGGAACCTTTTTATGCTTTTCTGATTATATGCGTCCTGCTATGCGTTTGTCTTCTCTCATGGGGTTGCGGGTGATTTATGTCATGACTCATGATTCTATTGGTCTTGGTGAGGATGGTCCGACCCATCAACCCGTAGAGCATTTGGCTTGCCTGCGTGCAATGCCTAATCATTTTGTGTTCCGTCCTGCCGATGCTATGGAGACAGTCGAGTGTTGGCAATTGGCTTTGAAAGCATGCGGGACGCCTTCTACCTTGGCTTTAAGTCGACAAAATCTACCGCTTTTGCGTCAAGAGTATGAAGAAGAAAATCTCTGTATGCTTGGTGCTTATGAATTTCTAACAGCTAGCGATGATGCACAAGTGACGCTGTTTGCTTCTGGTTCAGAATTGCAAATTGCAGTGGAAGCACATGCGGTGTTAGAAGAAAAAGGCATCCCAACGCGTGTGGTTTCTGTGCCTTGTTTTGAACTTTTTTCTCAACAATCTCTCTCCTATCAGCGTGCTCTCATTGGAGATGCACCGATTAAAGTTGCCATTGAAGCTGCTGTCGCCCAAGGATGGGACCGTTTTATTGGCTGTGATGGTGTGTTTATTGGTATGGAGGGCTTTGGGGCAAGTGGAACAATTGATGCCCTTTATGCGCATTTTGGTATTACTTGGGAAAATGTTGTTGCCACCGTTGAAAAAGGGCTGGAAAAGATCAAAGAGGAAAAGACAAAGTGACAGCTTGTGTTGTCATGAATGGGGTGATTGTAGGGCATCATATTCTGTGCAGTATTGTGGATGATCTTGTGCATTATTGTGGATAAGTGAGTGAGTGATCAAGATATTGACATTGTGGGAATTAATGATTTTGGATTGGTGAAATACCCATTTATTGTGTTTTAAATGTTGTGCTTTTAAAAATTGATGAGGAAACATGTGAAATGACAGTTCGTGTTGCAATTAATGGGTTTGGTCGTATTGGTCGCAATATTTTACGTGCACTTGTGGAAAGTGGACGACAAGATGTTGAAGTGGTTGCAATTAATGATTTGGGATCGGTGGAAACAAATGCCCATTTATTACGCTATGATTCAGTTCATGGGCGTTTTCCTGGGATCGTTAAGGTGGTAGGGGATGCTATTGATGTGGGAGGTGGTTTAATAAAGGTATGCGCAGAGCGTGATCCTGCTCAATTGCCTTGGAAAGATTTGGATATCGATATTGCTTTGGAATGTACGGGTATTTTTACTGCGCGTGATAAAGCAAGTGCTCATTTAGATGCGGGGGCAAAGCGTGTTCTTATTTCTGCGCCTTCTGAAGGAGCAGATCTTACGGTCGTCTATGGGGTTAATCATCAATCTTTAAGCAGCGAGCATCGCGTTGTTTCAAATGCTTCTTGTACAACCAATTGTTTGGCGCCTGTTGCACAAGTTTTACACAACACGGTGGGCATTGAAAAGGGCTTTATGACAACAATCCATTCTTATACGGGTGATCAACCTGTATTGGATACAATGCATCGGGACCTTTATCGTGCACGTGCGGCAGCTCTTTCTATGATTCCTACCTCAACAGGAGCGGCAAAAGCTGTGGGATTGGTTTTGCCAGAATTAAAGGGATTGCTTGATGGTGTATCGATTCGTGTTCCGACCCCTAATGTTTCTGTGGTTGATTTGACATTTATCGCTAAGCGTTCCACAACAATCGAAGAAATTAATACAGCTATTGCTACTGCTGCACAAGGTTCTTTGAAGGGTGTTTTGGACACTACAGAAGAGAAACTCGTGAGTTGTGATTTTAATCATAATCCTCATTCAGCTATTTTCCACAATGATCAAACCAAAGTGATTGATGGTAAGCTCTGTCGCGTTCTGGTTTGGTATGATAATGAATGGGGCTTTTCTAACCGTATGAGTGATACGGCTGTGGCTTTTGCTAAGACAATATAAGAGGACCTCAGGGTCCTCTTTTTATAGGGAAAAGTCTCATTTTTGTGCAATTTTGAGAAAAACAGTTAGAGGCTGTTGTTCTCATGCGCTAGAGAGAAGAGGCTATTGAAAAATTGATGATGTGTTTTGTTTTAATACTGTGTCAATACGTGCTTTTAAAAGATGCATGAAAGAGTAAACTTTGAAAAAGTAAGATCTGAACGAGATACCTTTTGAGAAAACGTTAGAAAACAGGAGATGTAAACTCTTTTTCCTAGAAGTAAAAGGAAGCTTTAATAGAGATCAAGTTGAGCCAATGCATTTGTTTGCCACAATGGAATATGAAGATTAAGAGCAATGGTGGGCTTTTGTACATTTGACGATAAAAGCTTTGGCTTTTCAAACAGAGGGTGAGAGATGGGCTGTCGTGGATCTCTTGTAAAAGCAAAGAGGGGGGATAAGTGGAAAGAAAAGTGGGCAGGGTTGTTGGATGCGTTTTTATTTGAAACAATGGAAAGTGAAGAGGAAGCAGTGATGGGGTTTCGTACACTTGATGATGTTGATGTTTTGGGTAAACGTGTTCTGGTGCGCGTAGATTTTAATGTTCCTATGGCGCAAGGTAAGGTATGCGATGAGACGCGTCTTGTACGACATAAAGAGACACTCGTTGAGCTACAAAAGCGTGGTGCTAAACTTATTCTGCTTTCTCATTGTGGTCGCCCCAAAGGAAAGGTAGAGCAAGAGTTTTCACTCCGTCCTGTTGTGCAAGTGCTGGAAAAGATCATTAATCAGCCGGTTGCTTTTGCTCCTGACTGTATCGGTTCGGCGGTTCAGGTTGCAGTTGAGTCATTACAAAATGGTGGTGTTTTACTGCTTGAAAATGTTCGTTTTTATGCTGGTGAAGAAAAGAATGATTGTTCTTTTGCAGAAGCTTTGGCTCATAATGGAGATCTCTATGTCAATGATGCTTTTTCAGTTTCTCATCGTGCCCATGCTTCGGTGGAGGGAATAACGCATTTGTTGCCTTCTTATGCAGGACGCTCTTTGCAAGGTGAATTGCAGGCATTAGAAAAAGGACTTGGCAATCCAGCACGTCCTGTGGTTGCCCTTGTGGGAGGAGCAAAGGTTTCTAGTAAGCTTTTTGTGCTCAATCATTTGGTGGAAAAAGTTGACTCCTTAATTATTGGTGGGGGGATGGCTAACAGTTTTTTAGCTGCGCAAGGTATCCATGTAGGAAAGTCTCTGTGTGAACATGCATTGATGGAAACGATAAAAAAAATTATTAAAAAAGCGCAAGAGTGTCACTGTACGCTTCTGCTCCCTCAGGATGCTGTCGTTGGATTTCGTTTTGAAAAAGATGCACCGCATCGTCTTTATGACATTGAAGATATTCCACAAGATGGCATGATATTGGATATTGGGACGCGCTCTATTGCGCATATCAATACTGCGATAGATGAAGCTGCTACTCTTGTGTGGAATGGACCCCTTGGTGTTTTTGAGATGCCTCCCTTTGATAAGGGAACCATTGCCGTTGCACGCCATGCAGCAGAACGTAGTTTGACGGGAAAGTTGGTTTCAATTGCGGGAGGGGGCGATACGGTTTTTGCCCTTAATCATGCCGGTGTTGCCAATGATTTTACTTATCTCTCAACTGCTGGAGGAGCTTTTTTGGAATGGATGGAAGGTAAGGTTCTTCCTGGTATTCTTGCCCTTATGCAGGCTTAAAGGGCTTCTTTGAAGGGGAAGGTTAAAGAAAAATTATACAGTCGTGTAGAGTGTTTTTGATAGTGTTGCGCATTTTTAGAAATTAAGACAAAATAAAGAGGAATTTTTTTATGAATGAACGGCTTGAAGATATTGCACTTGCTTTGGTGCATGCGGGTAAAGGTATTTTGGCGGCAGATGAAAGTAGGGCGACCATTGGAAAGCGTTTTGAAAGCATTGGTGTTGAATCCAATGAAGATAAGCGCCGTGCTTATCGTGAAATGCTTTTTAGTACAAAAGAAGCGATGGAAAACGCCATCTCTGGGGTTATTTTATTTGATGAAACCATTCGGCAAAAAGCATCAACTGGGAAAATGTTGACGGATCTTATTCGGGATTCAGGCGCTTTGCCAGGCATTAAAGTTGATACCGGTGCAAAACCCTTGGCGGCTTTTCCCCAAGAGACAATTACCGAAGGGTTGGATGGTCTTCGTGAGCGGCTAAAAGATTATTATGCTTTGGGAGCACGTTTTGCTAAATGGCGTGCGGTAATTGCTATTGATGAACACACTTTGCCAACAAGAGGCGCCATAAGACAAAATGCACAAGCTCTTGCACGCTATGCTGCCTTATGTCAGGAGTTCAATATTGTGCCCATTGTTGAGCCGGAAGTGTTGATGGATGGATCATCGTGTGGGCATTCAATCACACGCTGCTTTGAGGTGACACGCACTGTTTTGCAGGCTGTCTTTAAAGAATTGTTTGAAGCTCGTGTTCTTTTGGAGGGGATGATTTTAAAGCCCAATATGGTGATTGATGGAAAGGATGCACGCAAGGCTTCTGTTGAAGAAGTTGCTGAAAAGACCGTCCAAGTGCTTAAACAAACTGTTCCTGCTGCTGTTCCAGGAATTGCTTTTCTTTCTGGAGGGCAGTCTGATCAGGAAGCAACGGCGCATTTATCTGCTATGAATTCTTTGGGCGTATTGCCTTGGAAATTGACCTTTTCCTATGGACGCGCATTGCAAGCAGCTGCCTTAAAAGCATGGGCAGGAAAAGATGAGAATATTGCTGTTGCACAGAAGGCATTTCGTCATCGGGCTCGGATGAATCATCTTGCGGCTTTGGGACAATGGACAAAAGAACAAGAAAAAGCGTGCGCTTGAAGCACAAGCTCTGTTTTTAAATGCGGAGAGATTTTTCATATTTCTGCGTGATTTTTTGTGCCCTCATCATGATAAAAATGGCGGGGGCGTTTTAGACTTGAAAGCTTTCTCAGAGAGTTTTTTCCTTGGACCTTTTAAAAGTCTTTAATGGGTGCTATCGAGAGATAAGATTGCGGGAGAGGTGCAATTTCGAGAAGGGGAGATAATGCTAGGAAATTTGTGAATGCACAGCACTTTAGTATGGTGTCGTTCATGGGTGGGCACTTGCTTTTTGAGTGAAAATCAGAAAGCTCATACTGTATTGAAGAGTTTGATATTGTGATATTTTTTCTTTTTCATGTTATCATTACTTGTCATCAGCAGAATTTATTTTATTGCAGTTTCAAAGGTGGATTAAGCGGGTAGATTAGAGAGTTGCGATTTCTGAGCGGATTGGAATACAGCTTATGAAGCTTTTCTGCGTCAGGATAGCTTCCTCTTCAATGGGGGTAGTTTTTCTATTGGCGAACGAATTGAATAACTCTTGCGAAAGAAAATAGATTTGTACCTCAATAAAACACCTATTTTTTCGTTAAAATGGATAAATTTTTCTTGTATTTTGTGATGATATAATTAAAAATAAATAACTTCATAGCATCTTGGCTTAAAACGGGGGGAGTTGTGGACGGTATATCTTCTAAAAATAACAGCATATCTTCTAAGAATACAAGCATCAAAAGAAAAAATCGATACGCAGAACAGAGCTTTTCTGCAATTATGATGCGAAAATTGTGCAATATGGTGCGTGGGGTATTCGAAGGGATCTTTACAGTATTTACTTTCATAATTTTTATTATCTTGCTCAGCATACGTGGACCGGTTCATACCGCATTAAAAGTTTTTGGGTCGGTGAGTGGAATAGGGTGCTTTTTCTTTTTTGTCGGATACTACTTAGAACGCCGTGACGCAACAGCAGATGAAGCCGGTATATCGTTCGCATTACTCATGGCAATTGCTGAAGGCGTTTCTTCTATTTGCTGCCTGTCTGCTGCGTGGGGTTACGACGCTCTCTTATTCCGTTTAGCACCTCCTGGGTATGTTCTTATTCTCCCTGAATAAATAGAGTGCAATTCGTTTGCATACAAATAAAAATGAGAGGCTGTCTGCCTCTCAAATTCTTAATAATCGCTCTCCAAAATCATAACATCAAACCCGCTTTTAATGAAGGGACTAACAAGCCTTGGGTCCTTAAGCCTCAAGGCAACCCTTTACAAGGGCGGTGCGCCTAACGGCATCCTTGATTAAGACACCCAAACGGCTTATGAACAAACTCTCTTATTAAGCCACATCATCTTTTATTCTTCTCATGCGGTTCTGAAATCATGATATAAAGGGCAAGCTTCTCATCGTGCCTAAATGGTAACTTATCGTGTGTTAAATGGAAAAATGAGAAAAAGCATCTTTATGCAATATAATCCAATTATGATTTATTGATTTAAACATAAAGGGTTTAAAGCCTTCTACAAGACTGATACGATAAAAGGGGGAAGTTGCCTATCTTAGAAACTAAGGCGTATTTTAGGTGCTCTTGATATAGCTATCTCACCAAATGGTTTTGAAGACTTATCCTTTTAGCTCTATCCGCTAAAAGGTCATTTTGAGGGTTCTTGGTTAATGAATGTAAAGAAAAATTAGCACATAATATTTCGCTTTGCTGGTATAGATGCTGAATGAGTTAATTATCTAGAGGATTACTGAAGAGGAGCGCTAAAAAATGATGAAAATCCGCTGCACTTCGATGAATTTGTGATTGAAGATATAATCGTAGAACTTGGCTTATCTGTTCCTGAAACAGCTGAATGATTTGAAATGGTTAGGGTGTGTATTTTACACACACTTGGCTCGCTATACAAAAAAATTATGATTTAGTGCAAGCTTTAAAACATAAATACCCTAAAGATATATCCTCTTTGTACATGTTCTTATCATCGTTAAAATGCTTTCTTAAAGCACGACAGGGGGTGCTATAAAGTTGAGGGCTGTAAAATATATTGGGCTTGGAGGGGGTGAGAAGATGGTATTCAATCGAAGTACTCTATCCTTATTTTATGGGCTATGACTGAAAGAGAGAGCTGGAGAGACGATTTGTGAGCAAAGAGACGTTGTTTTGAGGTTGCGTGTCTGCAAGAGCAGAACAGTGGTCGTGGTGATATTTAAAAACAATAAATTTGGTAAAATTTTACAATTTTGCCAAAAGCCAGTTTATTATAAAAGCTGTTGCTCATGTGCTCTCACAAAGTTATAAGAAGCTCAAAAGTGCTAAAAGAGTCTTTGCTCTTTTTCAATAATATGGATCTGCAAACAGTGTTCGTTTTTTTGAAAGAGAAGAAAAGGATATTCTTGTAATAGAGAGAAGCGTATTTGTGAATTACAATTTGTCATGATTTTCGGTAAACACTATTATTTATAGCGGTGAGAGAGGGTATGAAAAGTTTTTCATATTCAGTTTTTTAAAGAGTGTGGTCAGTCTTTAGGGTAGTGCTTGTGTCCCTAGAGCCTATCAAGTGAGCCGCATAAGGGTTTCAGCAAGCGAGCACCTATTATACTTTTTGCCAGCGTATACTCTTTTGTCAGCGCCCCAATGTTTTGACAGCCCTTAGAACGTAAAGGGGCAAGGGAGGTATTTTACCTCTTTCTTGTACCGTTTTACTCCACACACCAACTCTGCTTGTGATGAGCAAGCCAAGAGATTTTGTTTGACTCACTATGAGGGTTTGACATGAGAAAATCCTATGGTATTCATGATCTTTCATGAAAAACAATGAATTATCCTTATAAATCAACGTGACAGTGCTGTTATGAAGAGAACTCCTTGCACATCTTAATAGCCCATAGCGATTTAACTGGGTATTATTTTATATTCTGTACACAGAAGTGTCTTTATAAAAATACTCCATCTTGCGCAGAAAAAAGAACAGCCCGTTAAAAAGAAAAACATCTCAATGCTTGCTTTTCTTTTTTCCATGAGAGATTTAAATTGATAAGCCTGTCTGAAAAAAGTGCTGTTTATGCCCTTAAAGATATTGCTCTTGTATCAAGATTACTTATTCGGGTGAAAATTGGAGTTTTGCGAGGTAAGCATAAACGCCATTTTTTGCCACAAGTTCGGCATGGGTTCCTTCTTCCACAAGGGCGCCTTTATCCATAACAAGAATGCGATCTGCTTTTAAAATTGTTGCCAAACGATGTGCAATGACCAAGGTTGTGCGGTTTTGCATCAACCCTTCTAAGGCGTCTTGCACCAACTTTTCACTGTTTGCATCTAAAGCCGATGTTGCTTCATCAAGCAGCAACAGGGGTGCATTTCTTAAAATTGCCCGCGCAATACCAATGCGTTGTTTTTGTCCCCCAGAAAGCATGGTACCGCGTTCTCCTACTTGCGTATCCAAGCCATCTGGTAAAGCTTGAATAAATTCAAGTGCATTAGCCGCTTTAGCAGCAGCAAGGATTTCTTCTTCATGGGTATTTTCAGTTCCAAAAATAATATTATCACGCAATGTTCCATCAAAAATAGCAACATCTTGTGGAACATAGGAAATTGCACTGCGTAAATCTTGTAAAGAAAGGCGATTAATTTCTGTGCCATCCAACCGAATTGTTCCATTTGTCGGATCATAAAAACGAAGGATCAAAGAAAAAATGCTGCTTTTTCCTGCTCCGGAAGCCCCAACAAAAGCAACCGTTTCGCCTGCTTTTACAGAAAAGGAAAGTGAGCGTAAAACCTTCTCTTGTGGTCTAGAAGGATAGGTAAAATCAACTTGATCAAAAACAAGTTCACCTCGAACAGGTTGCGCCAATGATAAAGGATTTTTAGGTGCTACAATAGTAGGTTGTTCTTGTAATAATTCGGCAAGCCGTTCAGCAGCGCCTGCTGCTTGGATTAATTCTGCCCCAAGTTCCGATAATTGCGCAAAAGTAGAAGCTCCAAAAACCGCATAAAGGACAAATTGCCCTAATGTCCCTCCTGTCATCGTTCCATTCAAAACATCGCGCGATCCAATCCATAAAACAGCAACCACACTGCTAAAAACCAAAAAAATTGCAAACCCCGTAAAAAAGGAGCGCAAGATTACAGAAGCACGTGCTGTTTGAAAAGCACGTTCTATCAATTGTGAAAAACGTATTGTAACGAGTTTTTCAGCGGTAAAAGCTTGCACAGTGCGAATAGCACTTACCTGCTCTGTAGCAACAGCATTGGCATCTGCGAGACGATCTTGCGCCGCGCGGGTACGAGAGCGAACTTTACGTCCAAAGACTACCAAGGGAATGGCCACAACAGGAATAGCTGCTAAAACCAACAAAGACAATTTAGCATTGGTGATCACCATCATTACGACGGCTCCGATCACGATAATCAGCTGACGCAAAGCGGTAGAGGCGGTAGAGCCCACAGCTAATTTTATTTGTGTGGTATCTGTTAGAAGCCTTGAAACAATCTCTCCTGAATGTGATCGATCAAAAAAAGCAGGAGAAAGTTTCATAATATGGACAAACACATCACGCCGTAAATCGGCAACAATCCGTTCTCCCAAGGTGATAACACAGTAATAACGGGCTGCTGAAGCAAATGCGAGAAACAAGGCTAAGATAAACAAAATTCCAAAGTAAAAATTGATATGTCCATGGCTTGAAGTAGAAAACCCATGATCAAACATTTGGCGGATAGCCACAGGCAAAGCTAATGTGACTAGAGCAGCAACAGATAACGCTAGAAAAGCAAAGATAAACAACCAACGATAGCGCAAAAGATAAGGAACAAAAATTGCAAGCGAAGAGAATGAAGATTTTTTAGGGGAAGACTTTGTCGATTTTTCTGAACGAGAACGTAATGTCATAAAATTTTGCTCACTGTATTGGATTTGTAACACTTGATACAATGATGTATCTTGAACACTTGTTTTTTGATGCGTGCTCAGTTATAGAAATAAATACTTTAATCAATGTATCAAAAAGACAAAGGAAGTGCACTTAAAAAAACAAGCAAGTGCTATTTCATTCTATAAACGCAAAAGGTTTGACGCATGAAAGCGAATATTCACCCCAATTATCATAAAATTACCGTTGTTATGACGGATGGAACCCAATATACGACGCGCTCTACTTGGGGAAAAGAAGGCGATACTCTTAATCTAGATATTGATCCAAGAACGCATCCGGCATGGACAGGTGGCTCCCAAACACTCGTAGATCGTGGTGGTCGTCTTTCTAAATTCAAAAATCGTTTTGGTAATATTGGCATGTAAAAGCCTCCTTTTTATGGGGAACAAAGGTTTTAAACAAATCGATTGCAAATGGATGGATTTTTATCCTATCAAAGAGTGCACTTTAAATATTAATTCAAAAACGCATCCGACATAAACAGATGGGTCTTAAACACTTATAAATCATTGTGGTTGCGTTTTTTAAATTAAAAAATCATTTTGAATATATGCATAAATCCTTTCTTCCCTAGAGTATAAAGACTTGAAATAAAATAATTGCAAACTTTTCTTCTTTTTTTGGAACTGAACATACCCATGGAGAGGAAATTTTGGCCACTTCTAAAGCTGCCAATGCATTTGAATTTATTCAAGCTTTACCAGATGGCTTGGATACGCAAGTAGAAGAACGTGGTACTATGCTTTCTGGGGGGCAAAAACAACGCATTGGTATTGTACTGGCGATTTTAAGAAATGCAGCCCTCTTGTTGCAAGCTGGCACCGTCATTATATTTGCCAACTCGTGGATGTTGCTACAGCCCTTGGCACTTGAGATAATTTATTATAGGCATTTTAAGTTCTTTCTTAATAGTTTTTTATTCACGCGGGCTCTCTCCGCTTGGTACGTGCAAAAGACATGGTTTTGATTGGTTCACCATGGAACAGGTTTGAAATGAGAGAATCTTACGGTATTCGGGATTCTCATTCAACATACAAGACAATGAATTATTATTATAAATCAAAATGTTGCCACTTGATGAAGCAAGATTTGCTTTAGATGCAAACAGTGAAAAGTTGGTGCAAGATACCTTAGAAGGATTGATGCAAAATCCTAAATCCTGGTCATTGCACATCGTTTGGCAACAATTTTAAAAGCAGATCGTATTCTCGTGATGGATAAAGGCGCTTTTGTGGAAGAAGGAACACACAACTCATTATAAAAAATAATGTTTATGCGCATTTGGCTCAACTGCAATTTTCATCTGAGTAAGTGATCTTGATACAAGAGCAGTATCTTTAAGGGCATAAACAGTATTCTTTTCAGACAGGCTTATCAATTTAAATCTCTCATGGAAAAAAGAAAAGCAAGCATTGAGGTGTTTTTCTTTTTTAACGGGCTGTTCTTTTTTCTGCCTGACATTTTTATAAAGACACTTCTGTGTATAGAATGTAAAACGATGCCACGTTAATCTCTATGAATAATTAAGGGGAGAGTTCTCTTCATAACAGCACTGTCACGTTGATTTATAATGATAACTCATTGTTTTTCATGAAAGATCATGAAAAACATAGGATTTTCTCATGCCAAATGTAGTTATATTAAATCAATCAAAACCATGTCTCTTGTATGTGGCAAGCAGAGAGAGCTCGCGTGAATAAAACACTTTAGAAAGAATAAGTCCTCTTTATGAATCGTCTCAAGTTTCAAGGGCTATCACAACGGGGGGCGCTGGCATAAGAGTATGATGGTGCTGGGCTACTTAAAGAAGAACTGCTAAATAGGCAGAGGCGCTTTTTATTGATGTTATAAAACAGTGCGAACAAAGCACGCAGTTTGTTTTGCTGTTTGGTTGAGTTAAGGTTTTTATTACTTTGAAAATCAATATTTCATGGATCATGCATTTTGAGGGCTTATAAGGCTTTTCTTTAAAGTACATAAATCATTAAAACAGCATTATTAAATACAAATTGTTTTATTTTACCAATAAAAACATCTATATTTTGTGTATTGTTTTTATTAAAATATAATATGTAGTGATTTTCAAATCAGATGTACACACAATGATACAATATCGAGGGATCGATAAAAGAGCTGCGTTAAATATTGGTGGGAATAAAAGAGAGCAAGAATGGAAGAAGACATAAAATTGGCAATAGCTTTCATAATAGCTATAATTAAGGTCATTTGGAAATGGGGGAAAAAATGTGGGAGTGTAAGATGCGGCGTTATGATTTTCTGCATCATATGGATGGGGAAGTCGTGGTATTCGGGATACTCAGTGGATTTTTTGTTCGGTTTGGCAATGATAGTGTGTTGTGGGGGAAGCTTAATGCTTGCATTGGCAATTTATCAGAACAAGCATTTAACTAAACAACTTGAGCAAAAAGAGCAAGAGTGCGCTGGATATCAAGATATTATTGCTCAAGGGGAACAGAAATGTCTTCAATTGACTGAACAACTTGAGAAAAAAAAGCAAGAGTGCGTTGGATATCAAGATATTATTGCACAAGGGGCATATAAGTGTCTTCAATTGACTGATCAACTTGAGCAAAAAGCGCAAGAGTGCGCTGGATATCAAGATATTATTGCACAATGGGAACAGAAGTGTCTTCAATTGACTGACCAACTTGAGCGAAAAGAGCAAGATTGCGCTGGACATCAAGATATTATTGCACAATGGGAACAGAAGTGTCTTCAATTGACTGACCAACTTGAGCGAAAAGAGCAAGATTGC
>NZ_JBHIRR010000004.1:91603-120150 GCF_042197325.1 Bartonella sp. AA16NXGY
GCTGGACATCAAGATATTATTGCACAATGGGAACAGAAGTGTCTTCAATTGACTGAACAACTTGAGCAAAAAAAGCAAGAATGCGCTGGACATAAAGATATTATTGCACAAGGGGAACAAAGGCTTGTTAAAAAAACTCAAAAAGTATCGCAGGAATGGTTGAAACAATGGGATGAGGGAGTAAGGCTATGGGAAAGAGACGTACTGGGGATAAAAAATCCTAGGGAAGATATGAAATTCAGTGGAGATCGGCTTCCATTGGTAAAGGATATTTGTGTTCGAGGGGATCACAAAGTGCGTTTATTGTACAAGCAAGCACTTGGAAAAAAACTTACTTATGAACATTACAAAAAAATATGTAGTCTCTTGGATACCTCGTATTTTAGGAAATTTTTTATAAAAGCAGTGCGATTAATGAGAAGGAATGGAATAACTCTGCAAAAGTTTGTAGATCCTCTTACGAAAAAAAAACGGAGTCAACCTACAATGTTATTACTTCATTGGTGGTTATATGTTCTTGATGATATGATTACAGCTGAATGCAAACAGCACCAAAAGGAAAACTTTACAGGGGAGGATGAAAAGAAAAAATTTACAGATACTTTGTGGGACCACATATTTATAAGTATAGAACACAAAGAGATAGAGAAAATGCTAAAGCTTTCGGAATCTTGGTCTGGTGAGTGTACTTTATTATTATATTGTAAAAAGAATGTGTTGTTGTTGTTGTGTGATATTTCCAGTGATTATAAGGAGGCAAGAGAAACTTTCATTTACTATAAGAAGCTTATTAAAACAGTGAAAAAAGGCTATGTTGCCTTTGATAATGGTTGCCATTCTGTCACAGTTAGAGATGTAATCAATACTTGTAAAGAGAATGACACAAATAGAGCAAAAAAGCTTTCCATTGTTGAAGGGAATCCAACATTTGAAGAAGCTTACAAATTAGGCGTTAAAGAGTGGATGAAATCATCAAATGAGAAATGCGATAACCGATTGATCTTTTGGGAGAAGCTTGTTGAGGAAAAAAAGTTAAAAGAAAAATTAAAAATTATCTTCGGTAATGAGAAGGTAAAGGCGCTGAAAGAGGTTGTTGAAAAAGATAAAGAGCAGCTTGCAAGTGAAATGCAGAAAGCAATTTTGGAAAACAAAGATTTTCATTATTATAAATGTCGTCGGCATTTGATAAACTATTTGTAAAACGGTTGAATAAAGGGGTAGAGAACAACCCACTGAATCAGTGGTTTTTCTGAAATTTCTGCTATTATGTAGTGGTGGAAAAGAGTGAAAACTCTTAAGCATATGCGGCAGCTTTTATGAGAGAGGAGAGTTTTTCGATCAATGGATAGCGCACTGTAAAGAGCATATATTGAGGAGTAAATGGGCTGTGTTCTTGTTTTGGGTGCGATAATTGCTTTTTGGGGCGTTTGGTTATGATGGGATTTGTGTTTATTGCCTTTTGCAGCTTGTTTGCAGGGGAATTTGAATAACAGAAACGTCAATAAGGTAAGCTATTGGGGATTGCTTTTGTGGGGGGTATAGCAAGTACATTTTTTGTTCGTGGTGATGTTTTTTGTCACTATCTAATCAGTTATTTCCTATCGTTTTCTGTAAAGAAAATTAAAAACTCTTTCTTCATGTGTTTGTTTAAGGTTCTAAGGGTTTTGTAAAAAACTGTAAGAATTAAATGCTTTTTTGAAGTTTTTTTTATAGTTTGATGCGAATGTGTTCATTTCCGGCAATGATATTTTTTTTGCGAAATATATCGCTGCTGCCTTCTTTATCAGTGACAAAAACACCGGTTTTGCGAAGCATCAGTATGCTGGTAGTTTTATCAAAAATGTGCAGGTTATCTCCCCAAAAACCATCGGTTTTTTCTGCGGCGACATAAGATAAACTCAAGAGCAGCGCCAAAACGGCGCAATCCAGTAACTTCCATCATTATATTGCGTAATTCAATAAGATAGGTTCCATGATTTGGGCGACCAAAATGAGGCATTCCCGTGGCAATGACACAATCTTCCAGTCTGCGTCGAGCAGAAACGCGACAGCGTCGGTTATTGAAAAAAGCACCATACCCGCGTTCTGCGGTGAAGAGTTCATCACTCACGGGATTGTAAATGACACCACCAACGATTTTTCCTTGGCTTTCTAAGGCAATGGAAACAGCAAAAAAAGGAATGCCATGGAGAAAATTTGTGGTGCCATCTCAAAGGGTCAACAATAAAACGGTGTTGTGAATCTTCTCCAGTGATTTCTTCTGACTCTTCCATCAGAAAACCAAATTTGGGGTGCGCTTTGCTTAATTCATTTAAAATAATTTTTTCCGCTTTGCGATCTGCTTGGCTGAGGTAATCTGCTGGATTTTTTTAGGCTTAAATGCCTTTTTTGAGGGTTTTTTCTAATTTTAGGCGAATGTGTTCATTGCCGGCAATGATATTTTTTTTGCGAAATATATTGTTGCCGCCTTCTTTATCGGTGACAAAACCACCGGCTTCACGAACCATCAATATTCCAGCAGCCATATCCCAAATTTGCAGGTTATCTTCCCAAAAGCCATCGGTTCTTCCAGCAGCCACATAAGCTAAATCAAGAGCAGCAGCACCAAAACGGCGAAGTCCGGCAACCTCTGCCATCACATTACGTAATTCAATAAGGTAGGTTCCATGATTTGGGCGACCAAAATGAGGCATTCCTGTAGCAATGACACAATCTTCTAGTCTGCGTCGAGCAGAAACGCGACAGCGGCGGTCATTGAAAAAAGCACCACACCCGCGTTCTGCGGTGAAGAGTTCATCATTCACGGGATTGTAAATGACACCACCAACGATTGTCCCTTGGCTTTCTAAGGCAATGGAAACAGCAAAAAAAGGAATGCCATGGAGAAAATTTGTGGTACCATCTAAAGGGTCAACAATAAAACGGTGTTGTGAATCTTCTCCAATGATTTCTTCTGACTCTTCCATCAGAAAACCAAATTTGGGGCGCGCCTTGCTTAGTTCATTGAAAATAATTTTTTCCGCTTTGCGATCTGCTTGGCTGACATAATCTGCTGGTCCTTTCAAAGACACTTGCAAATTTTGCACTTCACCGTAATCACGTACCAACGAGCGTCCTGCTTTCATTGCAGCTTGCACCATGACATTCATGACTGCAGAATGGGCCATTTTTTATTCCTTTATTTATCTTTTTCATTTGCGCGACGCAAATAAATCAACTCATTGGTGTCTACAATGATACGTTCACCAGCATTCATAAAGGGGGGAACAAGAATACGAATCCCGTTTTCAAGAATGGCGGGTTTATAAGAGGAGGTAACCGTTTGTCCTTTGATGGCAGGGTCGGCTTCTGCAATCGTGACAGCAACTTGATCAGGAAGTGAGATGCCAATAGGCTTTTCTTGATAAAGTTCAACTGTGACAGTCATCCCATCTTGGAGAAAAGCAGCACGTTCACCAACAAAATCCTTTTGAAGTTCTAGTTGTTCATAAGATTCTGAATCCATAAAGACCAAAGCATCCCCTTGTTGATAAAGAAATGTGAAATCTTTTTGTTCAAGGCGCACGCGTTCAACCGTCTCAGCAGCACGAAAGCGTTCATTAAGTTTTGTACCATCAATCAAATTTTTCATTTCAACTTGGTTAAATGCACCACCTTTTCCTGGTTTTACAGCGTTACATTTAACAGCAACCCATAAGCTTCCTTGATGTTCGATCACATTACCAGGGCGAATTTCATTGCCATTAATTTTCATCGTTTCTATCCAATTCTATTCTTGCAAAAAGAACTCTCTTGTTGTTTTTATGGCGCTTTTCTTTGCTGCCTTTAACAGTCAAGCTCTTTTGTTATTTTCGGGCTAAAATCCCTTTGATTAACCTTGCGGCTCTCTCATGGTCCTGTGTGCTCTTTATGGGCTTTCTCCTGCTTTTTGCAAAGAGAAAAGCTTAAGTAAAAAAGGACCTTTATGTATTTTTGCTTTTCAGTTCTTTGCAAGACCATAAAAAGCGCTCAGACGCAAGCTTTTTAAAAATTTGCACAAAAATTTTTTAGAATTTTTGGGGAAATTTATCCCGTTGTGTCGTAAAATATCATCATTGATGGCAATGATATAATTGATGGTAATGATATAAGTTCCCTAAAACCATGAGGTGTTTTTAATTAAGAATATGTGAATACGGAGTTTATTATGAGTGTCTCATGGGATAGAGCGTGGTGTGTGTTATCGCGGGGTGTTCGTTTGTATTCTTATCAGAGATCAGCTGTAAAAAGGCTTTCTGTTTTATCGAGGTCAGGACTCTAAATTTTTTTAAAAGCAGGTATTTTTCTGTACTTGATGCGATTTCATCATGAGAGTACGGGGGCTGTTGTTTTGTTAAGATATCAGCATAGAAAAAGACAAGTGGAGCATTTAGGATATCGGCTATTTCTTTTAAACGCTCTGCGCTGACACGATTTAAGCCGTTTTCATATTTCTGGATTTGTTGGAAAGTAACACCTAAATGTTGACCTAATGTTTTTTGAGACATCTTCAACATTTTTCGTCTCAAACGAATTTTTTTGCCAATGAATTTGCCGCTGAAAATGTCGTTATAAGGATTTTTACCAAAACCCTAGAAAATGCTACACGGGATATAGAAAACTCTTCAGCTGCTTCAATCACAGATAGTCCAAGTTTTGCATTTACATCTTCGCGTAACAATTCACTAGGGTGTGGGGCATTTTCATTATTTTTAGTATTCTTCTTTTCTTAAATCTCAAAGCTATAATTTACACTATTTTGTATTGTCACAATCTATAATAAAATTTATCCACTCTGGCTAAAAATGAGGTTTTTTATTGAGGTGCAAATCTCTTTGCCTTTCGCAAGAGCTTTTAAGTCTTTACGTGTAAAATATAGAGTATGTTTACATTAAATAGCGGGTTCATCTGGGCTGAGTATTTATATAAGAACGCGGCTCTCCGTTCACGTTATACTGAAAAAGAGACACTATAGTGCTACTATTTAATCTTATTCTATAACTCAAATTCACACCCATGTTTTGTTGCTTTTGAGGTTGATCTGTATAGATCACATTATATCCATTCCGTCGCAACAGATTGATAAATAAAGGAGTAAAGCTGTCTGCTGTATTATTTTTCTTTATAAGAAGTGTGGTTGTAGCTGGTGGTAAAAACCCTTTGTTACCGCTAATAAATTTGTTAGCAACTAATTGTGCCTGACGCTTTGTAAGACTTTGATCAACATAATTTGATGAATAATTGCCTACAGATGCGCAACCAGCCACCAACACAACCGGTGACAGCAATAAATATTTTAACATCTTTAATTCCCCTTACTTATTGTTGCTCTTTATTTGCGAAGCTCCTCTTCCAGAAATTAAGAGCAACTTTACTTATAGCACATTAACAACATATCGGTATCTAATCAATCGGTTAATTAATCAATGAATAATGGTTTCAGCTGTAAAGGCTGCTTGAAGTGCTTCTGGTGGCGTATATTTTAATAAACTGCTGCTTTTAGTGATTATGATAAAAAAGCAATTTTTTGCGTTTGCATGTTAAGATCATGTCCTCTATCTATAAAATGATGCGTTAGGTTCTGTTTCAGATTGATCAAAAAAATTTTCAAGCATTGCTTTTTGAGGGCTATCTTTTTTTTTAATACGTATGAATGCTTATTCTGTTTGCTGTAAAATACTGTCGTTTGAGGTGTGGTGCTATAAGACATAAAACTTTGCACATGTGATGTTTTTATGAGAGTGTGTGGTGAATATTTGAGGGGGGAGCTTGTCCGGATAATTTTGTGAAATGAACCACATAAAATGGGAAGCTAAAAGAGTTCTGTTCTGAGAAGACGGATTGTTTCCCAACCGGATAGGGAAGGGGCTTCTGTCCTTTGAGGGGTGGGAGGCAAGTCAAGAACAGAGAGTGTAGCGCCCTATATTATGATGTTAAAAGCTTTCATTTTGATCAGAGAGTAATTGTAAAATGGCTCTTTGTTTTATCGAGGTTAGAACTCTAAATCTTTTGAGCAGTAGGTATTCCTCTGTACTTGATGCGATTTCATCATGAGAGTACGGGGGCTGTTGTTTTGTTAAGATATCCGCATAGAAAAAGACAAGTGGAACATTTAAGATATCGGCAATTTCTTTTAAACGCCCTGCGCTGACACGATTTAAGCCGTTTTCATATTTCTGGATTTGTTGGAAAGTAACACCTAAATGTTGACCTAATGTTTTTTGAGACATTTTTAGCATTTTTCGTCTCAAACGAATTTTTTTGCCAATGAAAATGTCGTTATCAAGATTTTTGGCTCGCATTTTAAAGCCCCCGCCGGTTGCGAGCGCCCTCGCGTTGGTATTCCGGGAGTCTAAAAACACTGACCTCGAATCAGCATTTTGCTTTTAGTGCTTAAAGCACCTGGACATAGCAAAATCTCCCGGAATTCCGGGATACCCGCAAAGCGGGGTAAATTTATGTACGAGGTTTCGGGTTTTTAGAGCCCTATTGGTCGTTGCGTATGCGACCAAAACACCTTTCAATATGTAAAGTAATTTCGGAGGCTTGGCAATAAAAAATAGTTTTTTAATGAGAGTTGGCGTGTTTTTCATCCAAGCAAAAAGAATGAAAAAATAGAGCTTGCGGAATTTTCGGGATAGCCTAGCTCTTTTGCTTATTGGATATTGTTTGCTTAAGCAAATGATACCAGTGCGTTTTCTTTACCAATGAAAATGTCATTATCAAGATTTTTGGCTCGCATTTTAAAGCCCCCGCCGGTTGCGAGCGCCCTCGCGTTGGTATTCCGAGAGTTTGAAAATACTGAATCCGAATCAGCCTTTTTGCTTTTAGTGCTTAAAGCACCTAGACAGAGCAAAATCTCCCGGAATTTCTATAAATTTTATCTTTTTGATGCAGAGAGGAGTATTTTAAAAAACAGGAAGGAGCTTTATTGCTTCTTTGTGCGCTTTTTCTAGTTGTGCCTTATCCATGCCTTGGAGCATTATTTCAAGATCAGGAGCTTGCATTTTTGCCTCCTTTGCGAGCATATACCATGCCGCTGCCATTATTATATCGCCTTTTGTTCCTGTGCCATCTCGATAAAGCCTTGCAAGGGAAATCTGTGCTGGTGCAATCATGTTGACGGCATTTCTGTGAAGTAAATGAAAAGCACGCTGAAAATCTGTTTCTCCTCCACGCCCCTGTACAAGCCATTGTGCTAAATGAAGTTGAGCTTTTAAGTGGTTGTTTTGAGCCGCTACCTCCATGAGCTTGCGGGCATTGCGATCATCCTTTGGTCGCTTTAATGTGCCTAAGGAAAGAATTTTTGCAGCAGAAAAAGCCGCTTCAGCATCCCCAAGAGCAGCACCTTTTAAGTACCATTTTAAGGCTTGCTCTATTGCTTCATTTTCACGACTTTGGGAAGAAACACCAGGGAGAGCTTGTTTTTCCTGTGAGGCCTTATAAAGAAGCAGTTGTCCATAATAAAAATAGGCTTCCTTGACGCCTGCTTTGACAGCTTTTTGAATGAATTGCGCACCAAGTTCTTGATTTTGTTTTATAAAGTTACCATCAAACAACATAAGTCCATAGCGTAGTTGTGCTTGGGGTTCCCCCTGTTTTGCAGCACGTTCAAACCATAAAGCAGCACGCGCACCGTCAATAGGAACAGCACATCCTTCCATATAAATTCGGGCAAGAAGAGTTTGTGCAAAAGGATCATTTTTTTCAGCACGTCGGAGTGCTTCACGAAAAGCTTTTAAATAATAACCTTGGATGTAATAGTCATAGGCTTGGTCATAGTCTCCAGCTTTTAAGGGCTGAAAGGGTTCTTGAGTGTTTGAAGCTTCTTGAATCGTATTGAAAGAGCTTTCAGAATTTGAGATTTCTTCAGTGTTTCCCGCTGAACTTACAGCAGAACTTGCAAGCCCAATCACGCCTAAGATAAGCAGCTTCACGCTTCTCTTGATCATGGTGTTTTCTCCTCATTACCGATCAGAATTTTCACATTTTTTTTTCATCATTACAAGCCGTATAAGAATTTCATTTCTATATTACTTTTTATCTCTCAGTTTTTCGTCTTGGTTCAAGGTAGGGTTGGGTAAGTTAAAAAAGTAGCATAAATGTCGACGAGAGACAGACTGTTTAAAACAGTCCTGTTAAAAATAATACAGTTCTGTTAAAAATAATAATGATGAAGGGTTATCGTATGTAAAGATGCTTATCTTCTATTATATCAAGGGCTTATCCCCCTAAAATGAAAAAATGCTTACAATGGAGGTTGCTTTTTAAAATATGTATGAATGCTTATGAATAGCGCACGCTATCCGTGTGATGTTAGCTTGCATTCTCATCAGAGATTAGCTGTAAAAAGGCTTTCTTTTTTACCGTTGTGAGAGTTCTAAATCTTTTGAGCAGCAGGTATTCCTCTGTGCTTGATGCGATTTCATCATGATGATACGGGGGCTGGTGTTTTGTAATGATATCGGCATAAAAAAAGGCAATGGGAACATTCAAAATATCAGAAATTTCCATTAAACGCCCTGCGCTGACACGATTTAAGCCTTTTTCATATTTTTGAATTTGTTGGAAGCTGACGCCTAAAGCGTGCCCTAAAGTTGTTTGAGACATTTTTAGCATTTTTCGTCTCAAACGAATTTTTTTGCCAATAAAAAGATCATTATCAAGATCTTTGGTTCGCATTTTAAAGCCCCCCGCCGGTCGCGAGCGCCCTCGCATGAGTATTCCGGGAGCTTGAAAATACTGAGTTCTAGTCAGCCTTTTTGCTTTTAGTGCTTAAAGCACCTGGACATAGCAAAAACTCCCGGAATTCCGGGATACCCACAAAGTGGGTTCATCTTTACGCTAGAACTTAGGGTTTTCAAGGCCCCTTTTGGTCGTTGCGTATGCGACCAAAACATCTTTTAATTCATAAAGTAATTTCAGGAAATTTACAATAAAAATAGTTTTTTACTTACAAAATTTGTTTTTTATGAGAGGCTATCCGCTTCTTAAATCTCTCTGGAATGATTGTCAAAATCATGACATTAGCCTTCGTGTTTTTTGAGAGGGTTAAAAAGCCTTAAGTTTTAAGATCAAAAGAACTTTGGACGCTTAAAAGTTAAACATTTTCAATTCGCTAATATTAACAACATAGACAAGAGTAATTATCTCCAATATTCAGGAATAGAAAGGACATATATTATGAAGCCCACCCTTTCTCCGCTAATTTCAGAGTTCGAAACCGTTGAACAGGAAAGCAGCTACACTGCATGGCTGCGCGATAAGGTAGCGAGCAGTCTTGCAAATCCATATCCTCCTATTCCGCATGATGAGGTTATGGCTGAAATGGAAGTTATAATCAGTCAGCTTGAAGCTGAACAGGACAAGTGATGCTTCCGGTTGTTTGGTTGTCTTCGGCGCGCGACGATTTGCGTCAGATGTTACCTATATTGCTCGCGAGAATCCATCTGCTGCGCGCCGAATGAAAAGGTTTTTGGAAGCATCCGTACTGCCCATTGGCTGAACATCCATATTTATACAGACAGAGTGAGAAGGTATTAGGATTACGAGAAATTGTAGCGCATCCAAATTACCTTATATTTTATCGAGTAGCTGCACATCAAATCGAAATTGTAGCTGTAGTACATGCCCGACGTGAATTTCCTATTTTTCTTTAATCTAATCAGAGGCTGCCTCTTAAACCTTTCTGGAACAATTACCAAAATCATGACAACAGCCTCCGCGTTTATCAAAGAGACTAAAATGATTTCTTCTACGGTAGTGAATTCACGCGCGGTCTCTTCATTAAAATTTGCACAATCGCTTGCTGTTTGAATAAGAGTGGGGGATGATCGTTTCTCTGTGCTATAGGATGTGTGTGTCTGTGGAATGTGGTGGGGTGGCATGTGGTTTTGGGTGTGCGCTTTAAAAAATAAACATAAGCATTATTCAAATTTACTTTAATGCATGAATTGTATCTGTATTAAAAGAGAAATCAGCTTTTTGTAAGCGCTTAATAAGTTTGGGAAATGTTTCGTTTACGTGTTCTTTAAAAGAAAGGTAGTAAACTCCACCAACATCTGAAAGCATTTCAATGCCTTCTTTTTGTAGAATAGCAATCCTCTCAAGAGGAAGTGCGGCAGCTAACATGCCCATTTCGAAAATAACGTTTTGTCGTGCACGGGGTTGAATTTTTTCTGCACCTTGAGATATAGCATAACCCATGTCATCATGCGTGAGGAGTACAATACCAAAACTTATAGAACTGTCACAAATTTCTTTTTTCAAAGTTTGAATGATGGGTAAACCATTACCACTCGTGTTTTGTAAGATATATGGTTCGAGACCAAGCTTGAGAAGAACATTTTCAAGCTCCGTTAAGGCATAACAATCATGACCATGAACGATAAAAATTTTTTTATTTGAAGGATTGGAGGCAGTTTTTGAGGAAGGAATCGTTGATGTTTCTTCTATATGCTTTGCTAAATCTTCTATTAACTTTTGTTTTATGTTTGCGCTGCCTTGAACTTGAAGTTTTCCTGTGCTTTTAAACCAATTAGTAGTGCCTCCTTCGGAGGTTTTGATCTGATATCCTTCAGGGGATGGATGTGATAGAGGTTTAGTTTCTTTGATTTGATATCCAGCTTTGCGAATTATGTTTTTAAGATCTTCAAGTGTTCCGCTATATTGCATTTTTATGTCCCCTGCATATTTGTATCGTCAGCTATTGGTATTCAGTACCAATATTGAAAATGACCATTTTCCCCAATCACAATGCTTTGTCTTTATAAGACATTGAACGAGAAAGTTTCTATGATCCTTTTTTCTATATATTATATGAAAAAAGACGCTAGTTTTTTATCAATTTGATTGAATTATTAAGCAATTTTATTGAGTTTCGAGGTATTCTCTTTATCTGTTATTGTGTGTTCTATATAAGTAATATAGTGGTGAGTATTTGGATTTTTATTAACACTTTATTTATAAATTCTCCTCCTATATTACAAGGGGGTTTTCTCACATTTTTCTTGCATTGTTTTAAGCAGTATTAAGGGGTTGTCGTTCCCAAAAATCACTTCTTCTACAGCAATGAATTCACATCCAGTCTTTAAGACTTCATCAAAGGTTGAAAAATCGCTTCCTGCTTGGATAATGGCGGGGGTTTGCATAATTTCTGCCCACCATGTTGCTAACTGGAGATTGCGGGGGTGCGCTTGGGGTTTTTTATCAGCACCGAGTTTTCCAAACAGAAGGTAATCAACACCTGTTTCTGCTGCAAGCATAGCACTATGGCGATTGCGTAAATTGCCAAAGCCTATAATTTTTTGTTCCTTTTGCTGATTTTTGAAGCTTTCAAGAGCGTTAAGATCATTTTCTATGTGCAATCCATCAGCCTTTATGCGCCCAGCAATGCGGCTGTCATCAGCAATGAGAAGGGCTGCGTCATGATGTTGAATATCTTCTGCGTAAGTTTGCGCTTGTTGTTGTAAAAAAGAGCTATCATCTTTCAATTTTTCAGAATCATAGAGGATGACGCATGCAAAAGACTTTGTTTGTAAAATTTGCTGCAAAAATGTGTGTGGGGTGTTGCGCCGAACATCAAGTGTTAAAATCAACTGAGGGAAAAGAGGTGGATCAATTGGTTTATTTTTTTGTTGTGTCATGTCAAATCCCTGTTTCTTAGAAAAAATAACGCTTAAAAATTAAAGTTTCATTCTATTATGCTTATTTGCAATGAAAGTGACCACCATTTTCACGTAATTTAAAGGATTTGTGGGTGTGTGGAAGCCTGTTTATGAGAAATGAGAGTGTTTTTAAGCATAATATGTTACCTTTTCGCTGTGATACACGTATGGACGCTTTTCGTTCTTTTGCCTTTAAAAAACTTTTGCTTTTAAAAAAATAAACGCTTAAAATGAAACTTGACTCTTAAAAATTAAAATTTCATCCTGTTCATGCTTGTTGGCAATAAGGGTAAGCACCATTTTTATGGGACTTCAAGGGGGGTGCAACGTGTGGGAGTCCACTGATGAAATACCAAGGTATTCTTGAGCATAATACTCAACCTTCTCATCGTGATACACGCATTGATGTTTTTCGTTCTTTGGCCTTATTGACGATTTTCATCAACCATATTCCCAGAACGATCTATGAGTCTTTTACTCATAGAAACTTCGGTTTTTCTGATTGTGCAGAAGTGTTTGTTTTGCTTTCAGGGATTGCTCTTGGGTTAAGCTTTCATGGACGATTACAGCAAAAATCCTTTGCTTTTATTATCCGAAAACTTTGGTACAGAGCTCTGCAGCTCTATGGGGCATATCTTTTTACGACTTTTGTCACGTTAAGTCTTTTTTTTGCTGCCTTTTTATTATGGCGAACAGAAAAACTTTTATCGATGAACAATGTGGGACTCTTTTTTAAAGAGCCTAGTATCGCATTTTTGAGTACCTTAAGCTTTGGGCATCAATTGGGATATAATAATATTCTTCCTCTTTATATCGTTTTGATGTTTTTTGCGCCTTTTATCCTTTATTTGAGTTGTAAGCAGACAAAATGGCTGCTTTTGGGCTCCTTTACACTGTATCTTATCTGCGGATTTTATAAAATTGCTCCTCCTTCTTATCCTTTAAAGGGAAAGTGGTTTTTAAATCCTTTGTCTTGGCAATTCTTATTTGTCATAGGATTGACCAGTACTTTAGCGCTTAAACAAGGAAAAAAAATCGCTTTTCAGTCTTTTTGGATTGTTTGTGCGGCAGCGTATCTCTTGTTGGCGCTGTTATGGGTTCGCTTAAACTGGTGGGGCATTTTGGGGTGGCTTGGCTGGTCTTCCCCATTGTTGAACTTTAATAAAACCTTTTTAAGCTTGCCACGTTTACTCCATGTTCTTGCATTAGCCTTTCTCATTCTTTCTTTGCCGCGCATCAATAAATGGTTTTATGTCTCTCCAAAACATCCTTTAGCAATTTTAGGAAAACATAGTTTACCGGTCTTTGTAACGGGAACCATTTTTGCGATGTTTGGACAAATTATAAAAACAGTGATGACAGAAACGTTTTTTTCCGATACCCTCTTAATAATAACGGGTATTGCTTTGCAATTTGGAGTCGCTTATTATTGTGAAAAACGGCAATCTTGGCAGTGGTCCTTTTCAAGGAAAATGATCCGTTTATAAAAAATATTCCTGTAGTGTTTGTTGGGCACGTTAACCTTAGTATAAAAAGTGCGTTGCGCAAAAAAATTAAAAGAGGTAGCAGTTTTAAAAAAAAGCGTTCTATACAGCAACAAAAGAAACTTTTTAATACTCTATTCGTTAAGGGGTATGATTTTGTGCTGATACTTGGAGTATAAAAGCGTGAGTGTACATAAACGTCCATATGATGAACCTATTATCATGATTGAGCATAATGCTTTTGAAAATGCTTTTAATCGTCTCTATGAAGAAACAATGGCGCTGATTGAAAAAACCGCAGCGTATATTGACTCAGAAGGGAAATTAGTAGCACGCTCTCTTTCGGCAGAGGTTTCTGCAGTTTATGCGAAAGAGGCCATGTATTTAAGTACACGACTTATGCAAATCGCTTCTCAACTCCTTCTTCTTCGCGCAGAGCGTGAAGGGGAAATGTCATCAGAACAAATAAAAAAAGAAATTGTAAAAGTGTCACTTCATACACCGACATTGGAACTTGAAACCCCGCATTGGCATGAATTGCCAGAAATTTTTCGCCAATTTGTTTCTCATTCATTGCGTTTAGAAGCGCGGATAACCTATATGCGTGCTGGGTGGGAAACTGCGGCCTCCTGTGCTCTAGAAGATGATAATCCAGTGGGAAAACAAATCGAATTGCTCAAAACAGCCTTTGGGCGTTCTTAGAGGGACTCCCCTTGCTTTGTGCGAAGGAGAAATGTCATCAGAACAAATAAAAAAAAGAAATTGTAAAAGTGTCGCTTCATACACCGACATTGGAACTTGAAACCCCTCATTGGCATGAATTGCCAGAAATTTTTCGCCAATTTGTTCTCATTCATTACGTTTAGAAGCGTGCATTTTGTTTCATTTAGAGATGCGGCTGTAGTTTAAGCGCTTTGGTCAATAAGCGGCGGCTGTACGTTTAAGCGATGATAATCCAGTGGGAAAATAAATTGAATTACTGAAAACAGCTTTTGGGCGTTCTGAGAAGAATAGCTCCTTGCTTCTTTCTTACGATATTTAGAGCAGTATACCCATTTTTTTTTACAACCGAAATTTCACAATTAAAACTAATCTAGAGTGTTTTTTTCTGCCTAATTTCTATTTGGCGTAGAAATATCTTGAGCTTATAGCTTAGAGGGGGTGTATAAGTATTGATTTCGAATATGGCATGGGATGGAGTATGGTTGGTCTTATGGAAATCGACTTTGGTTGATTGCAGCTGGAACACTTTCTGTTGATCTATCGTGTGATTTTGTTTTGGCTCTGAGATAGAGCAGGGGCTTGTACATCAATTTATTTATGCTCTATAATTTATGCCTATAAAGCTGCTGTAAAGTGTGTGTTAATGAGGATGATACACATTGTTGCAGTTTTGGGGCTTCTTTTGTTTTGAATGGAAGTTATTTTTCCTCGCGTAAAGTAAAATATCCAAAATAAAGTGCCATATAATGAATGCCCCATGGGTTCCCTGTGCCCCCATGCAATGTCCCTCTATATGCAATGTCATTGTGGTGTGATGAGTGTACTCAAAAACACCTCTCAGTTCTTATTCACATTCGTTGAGCCTCTCTCATTTTTACGTTTGCAAAGGAAAAAGCCGACACTATCATCATCTTTGCCAGTCCCCAATGTTGCAACAGCTTTTGGAACTTGAGACAATTCATTAGAAGCATTTTTAGTCCTTTCTTGTACAGTTTCACTCTATACGGCAATCCCACGTTTCATATGTAAGAGAATGGTTTTGATTGCTTCAATATAAACAGATTTGTAATGAGAAAATCTTAGGATATTCGGGATTCTTATGCAACATACAAAATAATTAATTATCTTTGTAAATCAATGTGTTGAGTTATTGTGGTAGCGTCATGCTATAATGTAAAAAGTTTCCGCAAAGTGTATACTATCCATTGCATAGCCTCTTTACACATTATGAATGTGTAATCCAGCACTGATCTATTTGCTCGTTTGCGATGTTTAACCATTATGGCGTTGGATATGATATAGAAAGGGAATTTTTATGCTTTAGAGGGTGCTTGCTTGTGATGTGTGAATGGTTTTGATTGATTTCAGTTATGCTTCATAAAGTGTGTTCCATAAAGATGCTGTTCGTTATGTGTTATAATTGTATAAATTTGGGGGATATGATTATCTTTTTACTGGTTTTGTCTTGGGTTGCTGTTTTCTTTGTGGTCTTGTCTTTATTCACATCTTTATTCACAGGGGGGAAAAGTGTATAGACTGTAGTTTATGGCAGAGACGATTCGTATTATAGGCATTGATCCCGGATTACGGCGTACAGGGTGGGGCGTTATCGATGTTGCGGGTAATCGTCTTCAGTTTATTGCAGCAGGGACGGTTTCTTCTGATGTACAGTGTGAGCTGGCTTCCAGACTATGTCAGATCCACAAAGGTCTTTCAGAGGTTGTGCATCAATTTATGCCCCATGAAGCCGCTGTAGAACATGTATTTGTCAACAAAGATGCTACAGCAACTTTAAAACTTGGCCAAGCGCGTGCAATTGCACTGCTGGTTCCTGCGCAAGCAAATCTTCCTGTTTTTGAATATGCGCCCAACAAAGTGAAAAAATCAGTTATTGGGGTTGGACATGGGGCTAAAGAACAAATCCATATGATGGTCAAAGTTCTCCTCCCACGGGCTGAATTTGATAGCAGTGATGCGGCTGATGCTCTTGCTCTTGCTCTTTGTCATAGTATGCACCGTAACAGTATTGACCGATCTTATCAGGCAAGGATAGCGATATGAGTGGGGTGGCAACATGATTGGCAAATTAAAGGGCACTCTTGAACATATCTTTGATGATCATATCCTTCTTGATGTTCACGGTGTGGGGTATGTTGTTTTTGTGTCAAATCGGCTGCGTCCTTCTTTACCCTCTGTTGGGGAGGCGTTAAGCCTTTTTATTGAAACGCATGTTCGGGAAGACGCAATCCGCCTTTTTGGTTTTGCTACAAGAGCTGAACAGGAGTGGTTTTGTCTTCTACAAAATGTTCCTGGAGTAGGGGCAAAGGTTGCTTTGGCAATCTTGGGTACTTTATCGCCAGATGAACTTGCACAGGCTATTGCTTTAAACGATGTTGCGATGATTAGTCGAGCGCCGGGCGTTGGTAAAAAAGTCAGTGAAAGAATTGTGGGTGAACTGAAAAGTAAAACACTCCCCTTTGAACAAGCGGTCAAGACTGTTTCGGTTTCTCAGCGTGAGATGACCAATCAACCTGCGCATGATGCGCTTTCCGCGTTGATGAAGCTAGGGTTTGAACGGGAGCATGCATCTCGTGCTCTTGCTCTTGCGATGAACGCTCTTGAGGGGGAAACTGTTTCTTCTGCCCTGCTGATCCGCCATAGTCTCAAATTGCTTTCTTCTCCTACTTAAAATCAAGGTAACAATGCATAAAGATGAAGATAAACGCCTTCTGGGTTCCGCCCCCCTTCCTAACGATCCAGATCGTTCCTTGAGGCCACAAGTTCTCGATGACTTTATTGGTCAAGAAGCGGCGCGGGCTAATTTAAAAATATTTATTGAAGCAGCAAAAACGCGGCAAGAAGCGCTGGATCACGTTTTGTTTGTAGGGCCACCGGGGTTGGGAAAAACAACGCTTTCACAGATTATGGCAAAAGAATTAGGCGTTAATTTTCGCTCTACTTCAGGGCCGGTCATCGCTAAAGCAGGAGATTTAGCCGCTCTCTTGACCAATCTCGAAGAACGTGATGTCTTGTTTATTGATGAAATTCATCGCTTAAATCCGGCGATTGAAGAAATTCTGTACCCAGCAATGGAAGATTATCAACTTGATTTGATCATTGGGGAGGGGCCGGCCGCACGCTCGGTGAAAATTGATCTGGCTAAATTTACTTTGGTAGCGGCAACCACACGTTTGGGGCTTTTAACCACACCTCTACGAGACCGTTTTGGCATCCCAATTCGTCTCAATTTTTATACGATAGAAGAATTGGAATATATTGTGCAGCGTAATGCACGACTTTTTTCCGTCAAGATCAGTGATGATGGTGCTCATGAAATTGCACGCCGAGCACGGGGAACCCCTCGTATTGCCGGACGGCTTTTACGGCGCGTTTGTGATTTTGCTTTAGTTAAACAAGCAAAACAAATTGACCAAAAAATCGCCGATGAAGCCCTTTCGCGCCTTGAGGTTGATCATCTTGGGCTTGATCCGCTTGACCGCCGCTACTTGCTCCTGATTGCGGAAACTTTTTTAGGGGGGCCGGTGGGGATTGAAACAATTGCTGCTGCTTTATCAGAACCACGCGATGCCATTGAAGATATTGTTGAACCGTATTTGCTTCAACAAGGTTTTATTCAAAGAACCGCTCGTGGACGCATTCTAACTGAAAAGGCTTGGAGCCATTTAGGGCTTTCTGCTCCAGCCTCTACAACGTCTATACAAAGGCGTTCTCAACTTTCTGATGCTCAAGACAATTCATCACTTCAGACATCTTTATGGGATGGGGAAGATGACTAAGGCATTCTCTTTGTTAAAAGAAACTATGTGAATATTTTATAGCAAGGTCATAAAATACAAGAGACGTGCCTTCTTTTAGCATATTCTGGCTAAAAAGGTTTGGCACTATTAAAGATTTTTTGCTTTTGCTTTTCACAACTTCAACACAAAAATGTGTTCAATCTTTTGATTGATAGATAATTTGCTATATTAGATGATTTTATGGGATATGAAGTCGATGACAGAAATAACACCTTTTAAGAGCAATCATACAAACGCTTTTCATAATTTTCAGGTCCGCGTTTATGTTGCGGATACAGATTTTTCCGGTGTAGTTTATCATGCGCGTTATCTTGAGTTTTTTGAACGAGGACGTTCAGAGTTTTTACGCGATACCGGTTTTAATAATAAGATGTTAGCAGCAGGGGGTGAGGGGGAAAAACTGTTTTTTGTTGTTCGTCATATGGAAATTAATTTTTCAAGACCCGCTAAAATTGATCATCTTTTAGTCGTTAAAACACGTGTTACTCATATCCAAGGGGCCCGCTTTTTTATGGAGCAATCTATTTTGCATGAGATGACCACGTTGGTAACAGCCAAAGTTGAAATTGCTCTGATTAATGAGGAGGCAAAACCGCGACGTTTACCCAAAGAACTTTTTGCAAAAATGCTTGGTTAAAAGTGTTATTCATTGAATTAGCGAGTTTCAGGAGAGATCAGCAGATATAAAGTAATCTATAATCTAAGACTATACATTTATCATAGCCTAGATGTTTTCTAACAAGGTTACACGATACAGCAAAAGAAAGCACCTCTGCTACAATAACTACAATAAATTGAAGATGATATCCCACAAAATTAAACACGCCCTATCCATGTTATGATTCGAAATCAATGTCATATCATCCATTTTCTGCTATAAGCTCAAGATATTTTCTTTCTTTTGAAGAAAGGTTTGTTGGCATCAGAAAACAGCGAAAAGTACAAAATATAAAAAGAAATAAAAATGGATTAAGATTTATTTTTATAAAAATGCACATACCCAGCGCAATATTGCAATAAAGTGATAATAAGCCATTAGGTCGAAAATTGTCTTAAAAACACCCAAAGGGTGTTTTTAAGCAATTTGATTTGTTTTTTTTACTGGATTGTCATTTGGCATCACAAGAGCGCGTGTTTCATCCATTTCTATCTATAATGCATCACTTTATGTGCGCTTCTAAGCGTAGTAAATGAGTGAGAGATCAATGTATACAAAGCAGAAATGCATTCTTGATTTAAAGTTTCAAAAGCATATTATTCTATATAATATATTGACTTAGAAAGATAAATTATCACTTCTCACGGGTACAAACCCTAATAGAGGAATAGAATAAAATACTTTACATTTCAAATCTGTTCATGTTGAAACAATTAAAATCATTTGCTTACGCATCATAAGAGAGCAATAAAAATCATTGAAAAAATTGTAAAAATGTTCCTTATGTATCATTTTCAATGCAATAATGATCAAATATCGCAAGTGAGCAAAGAGAGCGAAGAAGCTGGTTTTCATGAAGTAAAGACGTGAAAAGGCTTTTTTCATGTCACGGAAGTTTGTACGTTATACCATGGTGCCAGAGAGATGATAGGCATTGAAAGGGGCTAATTCACAACACAATGAGATTACATGAGACTTACACTAGATTATATAGGACTTATAATAGGGGGGTGCATGGGGGAGGCGCATTGTTGTGAGGTGTGGTAGGGTGGTTTAGTATCGTTTTTTGTGCCCGATGGTGTACCCCGTATTCAATTCGATGGAAAATGAGAGAAATAATAGCCTGAGGCAAAGCGTCATCTTTTATGATGATAACATATTTATTTACAATGATAATTCATTGCGTTGTCACTTTCAGATAATTCTGAAACTTGTAAAATTTTTTCTTTTCAAGCTCTATTGCCGCGAATTAATCAAAAACATTTTCTTACATGTCACAAGCGGAGTTGGTGAGTGGGTACAAAAACACTTAAGAAAGGAATAAAATGCTTCTTATGAATCTTTTCAAGTGCTAAGACTTATCGCTGTATTTTAAGCTAGAAACGCGTATGATGATTTAGCGTTCTTTTCATAAGCGTAAAGATGGGGTGCATAATAGATTTTATATCATGCATTTTTATGTCTTTTATTTTTATAGCATTTATGGAGAAATCCTGATCGTTATATTTTTCATAAATGCTGTTGTGAAATGAGAGGGGCGTGCATTGAGGGATGTCTCTCGTCATCACTTTTTAAGGAAATTTAAGAAACAAGTCTTGTTTTAGCGCATGGATTTATGTGAGACTAGAGTCTTTACTTAAATTTAGAAACTATAAAATAATCTGTTTTATAAATTTTAAAAATGCATCTTTCATTTAGAGGGACAAAAATTATGCCGCATTTAGAACTAACGAATCCAGAAACAATTGGAATGTTGCATTTGTTTATGCAAGCGAGTTGGATCGTGAAAGGTGTTATGATCGGGTTGCTGCTCGCTTCTATCTGGAGTTGGGCAATTATTTTTGATAAAATTTTTACGTATCGGAGAATACGGCGTGAAATAAAGCAGTTTGAACGCACATTTTGGTCTGGCAAAGCGCTAGAAGATCTTTATGCATCATGCAAAAGTCAACGTACCAATAGTATATCCGCAGTTTTTATGGCAGCAATGGTTGAATGGAAAAAATCTCTTGAAAAAGGGACCCATACATCGAAAAGTTTGCAGAGCAGAATTGATAAGGCTATGGATTTGACGCTGGGACGTGAAAGTGAAAAAATAGAATCAAAATTAAGTTTTCTTGCGACACTGGGATCTGCGGGACCTTTTATCGGACTTTTTGGAACAGTTATTGGTATTATGGAGTCTTTTCTTTCTATTTCAGCTTCTCAAAATACATCACTTGCCATTGTCGCGCCAGGGATTGCAGAAGCGCTTTTGGCAACCGCTATTGGTTTGTTTGCAGCAATTCCAGCTGTTATTGCTTATAACAAGTTGACTCATGAAAGTGCGCGCATCATTGCACAAATAGAAAATTTTGCCGATGAATTTTCAACAATTGTATCGCGGCGTATTGATGAAACACGCACAGCACCTTCCTCTTTATAAAAAGGATCTTATCCCATGGGCTTTTCTGTTGCTTCTTCTTCTCGCAAAAATACACGTAGGCGGCATCATTCACGAAGCCAACTGATGAGTGAGATCAATGTCACTCCTTTTGTGGATGTCATGCTGGTCTTGTTGATTATTTTTATGGTCTCTGCCCCCCTTTTAGTGAACGGTGTTCCTCTAGATTTGCCTCGTAGTCAAGCGGGTCCCGTACGAGCTCAAAAAACACCTCTTACGGTTTCACTTGACGCGCAAGGGCGCTTTGCCATTAATCAAGATTATTATGAAACGTCACAGTCCCTGATTGCACACCTGAAAACTCTTCTGGAAGCAGATGCTACACAAAAAGATCAACGGGTTTTTGTACGGGTTGCTAAAACTGTTGAATATCAGCAAGTATTAAAACTGCTGGCAGATATTCAAAAAGCGGGGTTTTCTCAAGTCGCGTTAGCAAGTTTAGCACAATAAATAATAAGTAATAAAATTGTGCATAACCGGTTGTTTTTAAGATGTTTTTAAAAGAGCATAGAGTGATTAAAAATGAAAAAATGTAAGGCATAAGTAAGGCATAAAGAATGAACAAAGACTCCTATCATAGTATGAAACGAGGCTTGGCTTTATCCCTTGTGGTCCATGTCATTTTTCTCAGTTGGGGAGCCGTTCAGTTTACAAACTCTGTCTCTTTACCACAACCGTTGGAAGCAATTCCCATCACTCTTGCTCCTTTGGTGGACGAGTTTTCCTCTCAACAAGGAGCCGTGAGGGCTCCTATCCGTGCAATCCCTGCCGTCAAACCAACTATGCAGCCACAAGAGAAAGAAGATGCACGCCATATTGGAGAGGGACAAATAGATAGTCTTGCACCATTTCAACCAAAGGAAAAGCCGCGTCCCGTTGAAACAGCATCGCCACCATCAAGCGAGAACACGTCAGAAACATTTGCACCCGAACTTACAAAACCAGAATTATTAGAAGCAAAAACAGAGGATGCACCCAAGGTTGCGCCTGAGATGCCTTTGGAGGCACCACCGGAGGATGCGCCCAAGGCTGCACCTGAGATGCCTTTGGAGGCACCACCGGAGGATGCGCCCAAGGTTGCGCCTGAGATGCCTGTGAGAGTACCGGAAGATGAGCCTAAGGTTGCGCCTGAGATGCCTTTGGAGGCACCGGAGGATGCGCCCAAGGTTGCGCCTGAGATGCCTTTGGAGGCACCGGAGGATGCGCCCAAGGTTGCGCCTGAGATGCCTTTGGAGGCACCACCGGAGGGTGCGCCCAAGGCTGCACCTGAGATGCCTTTGGAGGCACTACCGGAGGATGCGCCCAAGGCTGCACCTGAGACGCCTTTGGAGGCACTACCGGAGGATGCGCCCAAGGTTGCGCCTGAGATGCCTTTGGAGGCACCACCGGAGGGTGCGCCCAAGGCTGCACCTGAGATGCCTTTGGAGGCACCGGAGGATGCGCCCAAGGTTGCACCTGAGATGCCTTTGAGAGTGCCGGAAGATGCCTCTAAGGTTGCGCTCAAGCCTGCGCACAAAAATGAAGAGATGATATCGCCAAAAGAATTGGCTCCAACGGTCCCAAAAGTACCAGCAGAGCAGATTGTTCATCAAGCGCCCAAAATTGTACTTCCAGAAAAATCTCTTCTTCCACAGTTTAAACCAAAGTTTGACGGAGAATTTCCAAAGAAGAATGAGGCTGCATTGAATCAAAAGACGCCAAAGCTTAACAAGAAAAACCAAGAGAAACAGACCATTGAAGATATTTTAGCTCTGGAGGAAAATAATTTGCTCAATCGTGCGCGGTCACAAGGAGGGGGAGCAAAACGTTCTCATATACCAGAAGCTTTGGGTGCAAGAAAAAATATTAATGATACCACAAAAATGGCACAAACATTGGTCAATATTGCGGGGGGATGTATTCAACAGAAGCTTAAACTTGTGGCGCTTGGCGGCGATTTAAAAAATCGTCCGGTCGTGCGGTTGCGATTTTATTTAGACCGTGAAGGGATGGTTGTGGGCGATCCTATCATTGATCCCGTAAGCGGCCTTGAGAGTCAACAAGCTATTATGATAAGGCAGGTGTATGCTGCTGTCTTTTCATGCCAACCTTATGCAGATCTCCCACGTGATCAATATGATCTATGGGGGCAAGGTTTTGACTTTAATGTTGATCCCCTCCAAGAAATAAGATGATAAACGAGAAAAAAGCGCTTAACGAAAGGACACATTCCATGATGACTATAACGAGACATAAAGTTTTTGCTTGGTTTATTGTCACTTGTGGGGTGTGGCTTTCAAGTATTTCATCGGGTTATGCGCAATTGAAAGGAACTATTTCGAGCGCTGATTTTAATCCCATTCCCATTGCAATTACAGACTTTATTTCCAATGATTCGATTGGGTTGAAAATATCTGCTGTGGTGACAGCCGATCTCGAACGGTCGGGGCTGTTTTTACCGCTTGATAAAGCAAATTTTTTTGAAAACATTTCTAATCCTAATAAACAACCACATTTTGCTTCTTGGCAGAAAATAAAAGCGCAAGGTTTAGTTACTGGGCAAGTCATGAGAGAAATCGATGGACGTTTGAGGGTCGATTTTCGTTTATGGGATGTGTTTGGACAAAGACAATTGAAAGGACGGCGTTTTTATACTGCGACAGAACGTTGGCGGCGTGTGGCACATATGATCGCAGATGAGATCTATAGTGAGATGACAGGAGAAAGTGGTTATTTTGATACACGAATTGTTTTTATCGATGAAACAGGTCCTCAAAATGCACGCATTAAACGTTTAGCAATGATGGATCAAGATGGAGCAAATTTGATTTATATGTCTGATGGAAGTGAATTGGTGCTTACACCGCGGTTTTCACCAAAAAGACAAGAATTGACCTATATGGCTTACGAGGACAATCAAGTACCTCATGTTTATCTCCAACAAATTGAAATGGGGCAAAGAGAGTTGATCGGAACGTTTAATAACATGACAATTGCTCCACGTTTTTCTTCTGATGGACAAAAAGTTATCATGAGTTTGTTACAAAATGATGGGAGTGCCAATCTTTACACTATGGATTTACGAACCCGTACGATGACGCGACTTACAACAACTTCTGCTATTGATACTTCTGCTTCTTATTCACCGGATGGAAAACAAATTGTCTTTTCTTCAGATCGTAGTGGAAAGCCGCAAATCTATAAAATGAATGCGGATGGGAGTGATATTCAGCGTATTTCTTCAAACGATGGGAGTTATTCAACACCTATTTGGTCTCCACGGGGTGACTATATCGCCTTTACAAAACAATTAAGCGGACAATTTTCTATCGGTGTTATGCGCCCTGATGGACAAGGAGAACGAATTTTAACCACAGGGTTTCACAATGAAGGACCAACGTGGGCCCCTAATGGTCGTGTGCTGATGTTCTTTCGCAAAAATCCCGGTATGGGACCAAAAATTTATACGATTGATATTACGGGTCGCAATGAACGTCAATTACCCACCCCCAATGATGCTTCAGATCCAGCATGGTCGCCTTTGCTCAATATACAATAAAACAAAATGCTTAAAAATAGAATATAGAAGGAATATAGTCTATACAGTCTCAAGTTTAAACAATCTCAATAGTTTTTAAATTATTTAAAAGAAGGAATTGATTATAGTGTGCATGGGGAGTTATGTAGGTTTCATCTATCATCTATGGTTGTTGATCGATAATGGAATTTCCTTGGGGGAAAATGCTTAAAAAAATTCAAAACAAGACCTTGAAAAAATAGAGCCGAAAATTCTAAGATCTCTAGAGTTCAACTTTTTATTCAAAGTGTCGCTATATATATTTTTTTAAACTTCCTCTTCGATTTTGTTTGTGAAGAGTCCTCTTGTCAGGGGGGGCTGTTGCTCTTTGATGTGTTTTATTCAAGTACGCGGTTGTTTTAGGTCTGAATATTGATTGATTGGTAAGAGCAAAAGGACAGATTTTTAAGATAAATGACGTTATTTTAGAAATATACGATGCCATAAAGTCAAAAATTTATCCGCAACGGATTAGAGAGATGTACCGGCTTTTTGTACAATACTTTGCTAAACAATCAGCTCTGGCTTTCCATTTGCTTATTTTTATTCTGTGATGTTGTAAAAACACTGTCCTTTGAAGTGTGGTGATATAGGGCGTATAAATAGGACGTATAAACCTCCTTGATATATTCTAAGTGTTTTTAAGTGCGTAGCGAATATTTAGGGGAGTGTATGTTTGTTGAGCCTTAAGTTTCAAGTGAATTTTATGAGTGATTCGTCATAGGAATACGTCAAGAAACCCCTAATTGTTTAGAGGCTAGATCATTTCATTACTTGAGAGCGGAGAGAGGAGGTTAATCTTAAAGAACAAAAAGATCAAATAGAGAGGAATATAGGGATAATCTTTGGGGCATGTAAGAAAGGCGTGAGGCTACAGAGTTTTGTATGCTTTCTTTTTGGGATTATGTTTTCTGAAATTAATTGCGGTTTTTTGTTGCACCAATGGCTTACCCCGCTATTGACGCGGGGCTTTTATATGTGCGGATAAAGAGGAGGGGTGACAGATGCTTTTGAAGCCCTCATGCATGAAGAGAAGGCTTATGCAAATGATGGGAATTATACAGACAATTTTGCCAAAATCTCATCACTGACATCAAAATTTGCATAAACATTTTGCACATCATCATCTTCTTCTAATGTTGAAATTAGTCGTAAAACAGACAAAGCTTTTTCTTCATCTATTGGTGCAAGGGTGGTGGCTTTCCAAATCGTTTTAATCGATTCTGCTTCACCAAGTTTTGCTTCAAGTGTTTTGGAAACTTCACCAATATCTTCAAATGCGCAGGTAATATGATGTCCGGTTTCTTCTGATTGCACATCTTCGGCACCGGCTTCAATTGCTGCATCCATGATGTTATCGGCTGTTCCTGCTTCTGGCTTATAGATTATTTCACCAATCCGATTAAACATGAAACTGACCGATCCTGTTTCCCCTAAGGCTCCTCCTGATTTTGTGAAGGCGGCGCGCACATTTGAAGCGGTGCGGTTGCGGTTATCAGTTAAAGCTTCAACAATGACGGCAACGCCGCCTGGTCCATAGCCCTCATAGCGTACTTCATCATAATTTTCGACATCGGCGCCTGACGCTTTTTTAATCGCGCGTTCAATATTATCTTTCGGCATCGATTGTGCTTTGGCATTTTGAACAGCCAGCCTTAAACGTGGGTTCATGGCTGGATCAGGAGCACCTTGTTTTGCTGCTACGGTAATTTCGCGCGCAAGCTTAGAAAATATTTTCGAGCGCATTGCATCTTGACGCCCTTTACGGTGCATAATATTCTTAAATTGTGAATGGCCTGCCATAGTTTTCCTTCCTATTTGAGGGCTTTTTTGCCAGTTGGATACTCCTTAGAATTTAAGGCGATAAAGCACGCATCCCACCAGAATAAATGTGCCACAGCATGAGGTGAAATAATCGAATAAACCCTTTATAAGAAAATTCATCTTAAAGGTAAAGACACCTTAGTTGAGGATCATTACAAGAGAGATCTCTTGTCGTTGAGCAAAAATAACGCTATAACAGAATGTAATCTCATAGCAAAATGGTTTATTCCATGCCGCACTTTGTTTTAGGAGTGGTTGGAGAGACCTAAACATATAAAAAAGTTCCAGTGCTCTTGAGTGGGCGGTAACCTGCCTCATAGAAGAGGCGCAGAAGAGGATTTATAAAAATGGCAACGCAACTTTTGATGCCCAAAGCAACAGCTGTTTGGTTGGTTGATAATACAGCTCTTTCTTTTGATCAGATTGCAGAATTTTGTAAATTGCATGTCTTGGAAGTAAAAGCTATTGCCGATGGTGATGCGGCTTATGGTATTAAAGGTTTAGATCCGATTAGTTCTGGGCAATTGACGCGCAGTGAAATTGCACGGGTGGAGGCTGATCAAAACGCACGATTGAAAATTTCTCAATCTAGGGTGCATATTCCTGAAAAAAAACGTAAAGGGGCGCGCTATATCCCTCTTTCTCGACGCCAAGATCGTCCCAATGGTATCCTATGGTTGGTGACGAACCATCCCGAGTTGAAAGATGCACAAATTGCACGGTTGATTGGGACAACAAAAGCGACAATTGAACAAATCCGCCTTAGAACCCATTGGAATAGTGCAAATTTGGTTCCTCTTGATCCTGTAGGGCTTGGTTTGTGTTCGCAAATCGATTTAGATTTTGAGCTCCAGCGTGCGGCGAAAAATCGCCCTGTTGCTGCAGAAGAAGATAGGTCGTTGCTTCCCGCTTCTGTGACGGAAAACGCTGCTCTAGAGGAAAATGAGAGTGAAGAAAATCTGCATAAGACTTTTGACGCTGATAAAGTTTTTGCAAAGCTGAACGCGCTGCAAAAAAATCGTCAAGATCAAGATGATGCATAAAAAGCCATGACGCATAAGGGAAACATTTCTTATGGAAATGTTAGAGGAATGGCTGAGGAGAAGAAAAATTGGCAGAGACTTAAAAGTAAAAATGAGGACGAAAAAACAGAAAAAATTTCTTCTTCATTAGGAATTAACGGTTATTCTTAAAAATATTTTTAAGAATTGACCCTTCTTTACGAAATTCAAGGAGAAACGGACTATGCGCTCTACCAAAAAAACCATCTCTCATTCCTTAGCTATCCTCTTTCTTTTCTCACTATGCCTGGGTGGGTGTGGCAAAAAAAATGTTGGTGCACTTAACGGTATGAATGGCGCTTATATGAATGATGCTGGTTTGAATCAGGTGTCACCAGGCTCAGGACAAGAATTTACGGTTAATGTGGGTGATCGCGTGTTTTTTGGTCTCGATTCTTCTTCACTTGATGCTGATGCTGAACGTATTTTAACGCGCCAAGCAGAATGGTTGCTTCATTATCCTTATTATTCTATTATGATCGAAGGTCATGCTGATGAGAGGGGAACACGTGAATATAACTTGGCACTTGGACAGCGCCGTGCTGTTGCTGTGCGAAACTATTTGGTGTCTCTTGGTGTGTCCGCACAACGGATTCAAACAATTTCTTACGGAAAAGAAAGACCTGTAGCAGTATGTGATGATATTTCCTGTTGGAATCAAAATCGACGTGCTGTGACAACGTTGAGTGACATGAATAATCATTAAAAAGAAGATTGTTTGTTTCAACTATTCAATAAGCTCTTAAGGGGAAAAAAGAATGTATCGTAAAATCAATTGGAAAACACTCTTTTATATGGGGGTTTTCATAGCTTGTTCTACTTCACTTGTTCAAAGTGCGGCACGAAAGGCTTCCGAATATCCTGCACATGATACGGATAAAGTTGATGCAGTTGATAAGGCAACTGATGACGTGAAGAAAGCACCTGATGCAGCCGATAAAGCAGCATCTGATGTGTTGGAAAAAGCCACTGACGCTGTTGATAAGGCTGTTGATGCTGTTAAAGAAGCGCCTGAAGCAGCCGATAAAGCAGCATCTGATGTGATAGAAAAAGCCACTGACGCTGTTGATAAGGCAACTGATGCAGTGAAGAAAGCACCTGAAGCAGCTGATAAAGCAGCATCTAGCGCGGTGGAAAAAGCCACTGACGCTGTTAATAAGGCTGTTGATGCAGTGAAGAAAGCGCCTGAAGCAGCCGATAAAGCAGCATCTGATGCGGCGGAAAAAGCCACTGACGCTGTTGATAAGGCTGTTGATGCTGTTAAAGAAGCGCCTGAAGCAGCCGATAAAGCAGCAT